>JAISLX010000079.1 GCA_031277045.1 Treponema sp. | reverse complement strand
TTAGTGCGAGCCTGTGGGTTCGTAGCTTCCGGTTTGAGGTGAAAGGTTCAAAAATCAAAGGCTGCGTTCTCAAAAAATGAGGTTTTGGGAAGGCCTTTTAATTGGAATCTGCCGGTACTGTAGACAACATGATTGGTAGGCTCCCTTTGTTCCGGCTGTATCTGCCGTTTTTTGCGCCGGTAAAGAAACTGCGGAGCAGTTTCAGGGTATAAAAAAGCCTACAGAAAACCGTACAAAGGGCGTTAGCCCGACTGCGGTTTTCTGTAGGCCGAGGGGCTTTAGCCCGAAGTGCATACAGGCCTGTTATGTGCAGTTGGGGTGCTTTTACAGTTTTCCCCTTTACTATTTGTTTCATAAATTCGGTTTTGCCAAAAAATCTTCAGGGGATACATAGAGATATTCTTCTTCCACGGCATCTCCGTGTTCTTCGGCATATTTTCTCATGTTTTCAAGTTGTTCCCTAGAAGATTTGATATACGATTCCCGAAACGCCTCATCTATACCCTCGTATGTTTGAGCAAATTCTATCCGGTATTCCAAATGATCCATCCATGCTTCAAACAGATTAAAACCTGCCGGGCATATCGTTAAACTTCTGCCGCGATTTTCTCTCCCGAAACCGCTTACCTCATTTGTATCAAAATAAAACAGATTTTTTGTCATATACCACTTGTAATACCGTATTCGCTCGTCGTTTGTAATAAGATTGGTGCCGTTATAGGAAAATTTGTCGTTCAGAAAAACTTCCCCGCCGTCGGCAAGAAGACCGCGAAGTTCCAATAGATCGAGGATATTTCCGTCCGCATCCTTAAAATAGGCACACCAGGTCGGATCAAGCATGATCCATTTATCAATGCCCGCTATATATACGTGAGTAACGACATGATTGTCCGCGTCGTAGGGCGAAAAGGGCATAATCCCTACCGTGCGGGCCGGTATGCCAATGCTCAGCAGACATTCGGTTAATACATAGCACAGATTAAGACAGTTCAGGCCCTGCTCCGTACCCTTGTTGTATGAATACTCAAGTAAATCGAGGGCATTCATGGGAACATGGTTATCATAATTGCCAAAGTGGTCGGTATGCTCACAGAGCCAAAACAATATGTTCAAGGATTTTGAGAGGGCATCGCCGGTTCCGGCTATGGCGTCAAGGCCGTATTTGTTTCTTAAAATGGAAAAGTTTTCGTTGCCAAAGTCGGTTTGGAACTTTATGTCCGCATTCTCCGTTGTTCCCCTGAAATTGCCGTTCATCTTGAGTATTCCGCGCAGGATATTGTAGTTTTGTTCCCGCTCATAATCCTGATCATCGTAATCATCCGTTTGGTCTTCAGATTGTACGACCCCGCTGGTCACACAGGCGTTGAGAACAATGATGATTAAAATAAATGGGCAATATTTTTTATAGAGAAATTGTTTAACGTTCATATATCCCCCTAAATTTTATTTTGGTAAATAATGTATATATCAATATTTTTATTTTGTCAAGACAATTTCACCCCAATTGCACATAACAAAATATTTCCGGGAGAAAGGATAAGCCGCCAGGATGGGAACAGCGCCGAAGAGAGGGCCCTGGCCACCCGCACGGATTCAAGAATGGATTCCGGAATATTCACGGTAAAAAAAGTACGCGCCAAGATAACAGTAAAGCTATTCATATTGAGTCTATTTACAGCAAAGGTACCACGGCGTTCCCCCCGGAAACGGTCCCGCAGGGGGCAGGGAGTGGGGGTAGCGGAAAACCCGCGAAGAGGGGTTGGAGCTAGGGGGAGCAGCGTCGAAAAAGCCTGCCATAAAACAGCATTTTTGGCTTTTTGGAAAAGCGGCGCTCCCCCTTCTTACTTAATGAACCGGCGTTTACTGAGCCGCCTTATTATACTTCCGGACCCGCTCGTCGTTGATGATTCCTTTCCAGTTGAGGCCGTAGGCAAAGTCGTAGGCATGGCCGCATTCGTCGGTGTAGACCTCCATGTCCAGGGGGAGGTCTTCGTTTTGGGCTTCCACGGTTTCCATGTTTTTCGGCATTTGGAAGGGAAGCAATGCCTGGGGTTCCGCCTTGCCGCAGAGGATTTCCAGCAGGGCCCGGGGTTCCACCGAAAACGAAAGGAGTATGGCGTCGGCGGCGGTTTCAAATTCGCCGACGATAAAGGGGTTTTGGGTCTGGGCCAGCACAATTACGGGTTTGTTCCCCAGCTTCTTTTTGGTGTCCAAAATCATGTCCAGGTCCGGCTCGTTGCTGGCGGTTCCCGTTTTGCCCCGGTAGGAGCGTTTGCCGGCGCCGGCGATGTTCTTTTCCCGGGCTGTGTCCGCCCGGTAGGGGCGGTATTGCAGGCTGATGGGCAGATACCCCGCATCCTTGTCGTAGGGGCTGCTTTTGGGGGACTCGATAAAGCAGAGGGCGCAGTCCGCGGCGGCGGGATCCTCGGTCAATTCAAAATAGTCCTTCACCAGGGCGGGGTCCGCCGGTACCACGTCCCGGGCGGGCGTGGGAAGGCCGAACCAGTTTTTGCCTGCATTGAGATGGCGCTGGGGGATATACACCTTGGTTTTTGCCGCCAGGGGCAGAATCTGGTTTTTATTCTTCAATAATATTACGCTGCGAAGCTGGGCTTGGAAGCCTAGGGCGGCAAAGTCCTTGTTCCCCGCTACGGCCCGGCTTTCCTCGGGATCCAGGTAGGGGTTTTCAAACAGGCCGGTACGGAAAATGTTGCGGAGCAGCCGCCGAGCGGATTGGGCAAAGCGTTCCCGCATAAAGGCTTCGCCCCGTTCCTTGACGCCCATGGCGTAGGCTTCCAACACCGGGGCGGCCAGGTTGTTGCCCCCAAACTGATCCACCCCGGCCATGATGACCTTGTAATGCCGCTCCGCCACCGAAAGGGTCTCCACCCCCCAGCTTTTGCCGCCTATGACCGTGTCTATAGGGCCGGGATCGGCGGTGATGAGCCAGTCGGTGCAAACCACCCCGTCGTAGCCGTATTTTTCCCGGAGCAGATCGGTGATGATGTATTTACTGTAGGAATTCCCTACATTCTCGTGGTTTTTTGTGTCGATGCCCCAGGAGATGGTGTAATAGGGCATCACCGCCGCGGCGATGCGGGTTTTTCCTTCCAGCTTAAAGGCCCCCTCCACAAAGGGCCGGAGATGTTCGGCGAAGTTGTTCCCTGGATACACCGCGTATTTACCGTAGCCGAAATGGGCGTCTCTGCCGCTTTCCCCGGTGCCGCCGCCCGGCCAGTGTTTTATCATGGCGTTGACGCTGTCAAAACCCCAGCCTTCGGCAATCTCCCGGTCCCCCTGGGAGCTTTGAAAGCCGTCGCAGTAGGCCCGGGCCATATCAATAGCCAGGGCCGTGCCTTCCCCGAAGGTCCCGGTAAAGCGGCCCCACCGGGGGTCGGTGGCAAGGTCGGTTTGGGGGGAAAGGGCGGTGCTGATACCCATGGCGCGGTATTCCCGGGAGGCGATTTCCCCGTAGCGGCGCATCAATTCCGGGTCGAAGGTGGCGGCCAGGCCCAGGTGTTCGGGCCAGGTGGAAATATCCCCCCCTGCGCCCATGTCGAATTCGGCGGTGGCCTGGGGGGTGTGCCGGGGGTCGGAACTGATGTTGACGGGGATCCCTAAGCCTATGGATTCGGCAAAGGCCTGGGCCTGGTTGTTCCAGCGGGCGGCGGTGGGGGTGTCCTCCACCATGGCGATGAGGACGTGCCGGACCTTATCATCCTGGAGGAATTTTTTCTGTTCATCCGTCAAATCGTAGATATGCTTTCGTGTGTCCGGTATGTCCCGGCCCGGATACATCAGGGCCGCCATGGGGTTACCCTTGCAGATGGTTTGGTGGGCGCTGTAAAGCATGAGCCCCGCGATCTCCTCGACGCTCATTCGGGAAGCCAGGTCCGCGATACGCTCCTCCCAGGGGAGCCGCCAATCCTCGTAGGGGTCCAGCGCCCCGCTGCGGTTCAAATCCTTAAAGGCATAACCATCCTGTGTCAGAATATGATCCTCAAAACCGGGGCCTATGCCCAAAACCGCGCCTCCTTCATTGATGATGAGGGCGTAACCGTCCTTTTGTACCTGCTTCCATTTATCCGCCATACCGATACTCCTGTTCATAAAAAGCAATGGACTTGTTCGATAACCCAGTTGGTTATCTGCCAACCAAAGGTTGGCTTCAAGTCTCCCAAAAACACGAATTTTGCCAAAAATCCGTGTTTTTTGTTGTTTTTAAGCAGTTGTTGTTCAGAAATTGAGGTTTTTGAACAACTCTAATGTATGGTACTACAACCTATCCGTAAAAACTATCGGACTTGTTCGATAATTCGGCTGGTTATCTTACAAAACTGAGCTTGTTCTACAACCCGGTTGGTTTTGGACAAGCGCCTTTCGCTCGCTTGTCCGCAGGGACCAATACCACTAAAATAAGCTTAAGGCGTGGGGCGGTTCCCTGCCGGATTGCGAAACCGCCTTGCCTGACTTCCCAAAAACCGGAGCGTTGGAAAAACCTCTCCTGTTTACGAAACGGAGCTGTCCATGGTCAAGTACCCTTTTGAAACGATAGAACCCAAGTGGCAGCGCTACTGGGAGGAGCACAAGACCTTTAAGGCCCTGGAGGACCCGGCTTTTCCCAGGGACAAGCGCCGCTATGTCCTGGATATGTTTCCCTATCCTTCCGCCCAGGGCCTCCATGTCGGCCACCCGGAAGGCTACACCGCCACGGACATCTACTGCCGTTTCCTCAGGATGCGGGGCTACAATGTCCTTCATCCCATGGGTTTCGACGCCTTCGGGCTCCCCGCAGAAAATTACGCCATCAAAATGGGGACCCACCCGGCAAAGACCACGGCGGCAAACATCGAACGCTTCCGCTCCCAGATCAAGGCCCTGGGCTTTTCCTACGACTGGGACCGGGAAGTGGACACCACCGATCCCGCCTACGTCCGCTGGACCCAGTGGATTTTCCTCAAACTCTACGAAAAGGGGCTGGCCTACGAGGCGGAAAGCCCCATAAACTGGTGCCCCTCCTGCAAGACCGGCCTGGCCAACGAGGAAGTCAAAGACGGCCTCTGCGAGCGTTGCGGCGCCAAGGTAACGCGCAAACGGATCCGCCAGTGGATTCTCAGGATAACCGCATACGCCGAGCGGCTCCTGGAGGACCTGGAAGACCTGGACTGGCCTGAGCCGGTCAAACTGATGCAGCGGAACTGGATCGGCCGTTCCGAGGGGGCCAACGTTACGTTCAAAATCGACGGCCATGACGCGGCGCTGGAGATATACACCACCCGGCCGGACACCCTCTTCGGCGTTACTTACATGGTCCTGGCGCCGGAACATCCGCTGGCGGTGGCCGTCACCACGGCGGGCCAGAAGGCCGCGGTGGAAGCCTACCTGGACGCGGCGGCCCGGAAAAGCGACCTTGAGCGGACCGGCCTCTCCAAGGAAAAAACCGGGGTCTTTACCGGCGCCTGCGCCGTCAACCCGGTCAACGGCGAGCGAGTCCCCGTCTGGATCGCCGACTACGTGCTTATTTCCTACGGCGCCGGAGCCATTATGGCGGTTCCCGCCCACGACGAGCGGGACTGGGACTTTGCCAAAGCCTTCAAACTGCCCATCCGGCGCGTCGTGGCCCCGGAAAAACCGGGCCAGGGCCCGGAACGGGACTACTCCGTCGAACCGGACGAATGTACCGTGGCGGACGGTTTCGCCGTCAACTCAGGCCCTTTCACGGGCCTTCCTACCGCCGAAGCCAAGGAAAAAGTTATCGCCTGGGTGGAGGAACAGGGCTTCGGACGGCGGACGGTAAACTACAAACTGCGGGACTGGGTCTTCAGCCGCCAGCGATACTGGGGGGAACCCATTCCCGTGGTCCACTGCGAACACTGCGGGGCCGAACACGGCTCCCCCATCGTCCCCTTGCCGGAAAGCGCCCTCCCCCTGCGGCTTCCGGAGGTAGAATCCTACGCCCCCACGGGAACCGGGGAAAGCCCCCTGGCGGGCATCGAAAGCTGGGTCAGCGCCGCCTGCCCCCGCTGCGGCAGGCCCGCCCGCCGCGAAACCAACACCATGCCCCAGTGGGCCGGCTCCTGCTGGTACTACCTCCGCTACCTGGACCCCCGCAACCCCTCGACCTTCGCGGCCCAGGCCAACATCGCCTACTGGATGCCCGTGGACCTCTACATCGGCGGCGTCGAACACGCCGTCCTCCACCTCCTCTACAGCCGCTTCTGGCACAAAGTCCTTTACGACCTGGGCCTTGTGAACACCACAGAACCCTTCCGGCGTCTGGTAAACCAGGGCATGATCCTGGGCGAAGACAACCAAAAAATGTCCAAAAGCCGGGGCAACGTCATCAACCCCGACGACATCATCAAAGAATACGGCGCGGACTCCATGCGGGTCTACGAGATGTTCATGGGCCCCCTGGAGGTAAGCAAACCCTGGATGACCGCCGGCCTCGTCGGCGTCTCCCGCTTTCTGGA
>JAISLX010000035.1 GCA_031277045.1 Treponema sp. | reverse complement strand
CCCAGCCGGGACACGTATTCCGCCATGGCGAAGCCCACGGTGATGGGTACGGCGTGCTGGCCGTGGGTGCGGCCCACCTGGGGGGTTTCCGCCTCCCGGCTGGTAAAGTCGCAGAGCAGTATCTCCAGGCGCCGCAGTTCCGGCAGCAGGACTTCGCGGGCGGCCCCCCGGACCCGCCAGGCAAGGCCGGTATCCAGAATATCGGCGCTGGTGGCCCCCAGGTGGACCAGGGGCGAAAGTTCCGGCGGCACTTTGCGTTTGAGCACGTTCACCAGGGCGCGGATGTTGTGGCGGGTCTTTTCCTCCTCCGCGTAAACCTCCGCCGGGCTCAGATTCCGGGCCGCCTGTTCCAGGGCCTCCCGCTGGCCGGGACTTAAGCGGCCCCGAATTTTAAGGTGGGCCAGCGCCAGGGCGATCTCCGCCTTGGCATTGGCGGCGATTGCGGCTTCCTCGGAAAGCCAGCGCGCCAAGGCCCGGTACAGGGGGGCTTCGGAGATCGAATAGCGGTGATCAAGAGGGGATAGATTCTGAAAAATTGCCCGTGTTTCTTCGCAGGGTTCCATGCGGGATTATGGCATAACGCGGAAAAGCTGTCCACCGCCTTGCGGTGGACACAGAACACGCTTACGCACGGGAACGCGGCAAACCGCAAATACACGGTTTAACGGGGATTATTACTCCTGCGGTTGTTTGTTATCACCATCCTGTATTTCGAGCAGCAGGTTGATCTCCTTTAAGATGTACGTCTGATATTTAGGATCCAATTCCTTAAAAAGACTGATCAACTTGGTAAAACTTTCATCCGGGTTCCGGTTAAATATTTCCCCTTCCCCTGTTTTAAGCCATTTTTCGTTTACATTGAAAGAAGAACAGATAAGTTTTATGAGCCGCTCATTAACTTTTCTTTTCTCCACCTCTACCCCGGCAAGATATCCTGACGACAGGGATATAACCCGGGAAAATTGAACCTGCGAAAGCTTCAAAGCTTGACGCACCTGTTTGATTCGCTGATTAACTGAACCGACTACAACAATACTCATTTGTCTTTATCGTAACATGCAACAACGGATACTACAAGGCACAATAACCAAATTTCTCGCTATCATATTTGTCCAAAAACGTGGTTAATTTTCTTGCGTGGTTCACAAAAAAAGCGAAATCTTAACAAGATTCGCCTTTTTTCCGCTGTTTTTAAGCCGATGTTATTTCAGATTCTGACATGGTAAAACCGATCCCCCGCACCGGTTTCAAAATCCGGCATATTTCCAGCGGCTGCTGTTCAGAAACTGTAGTTTCTGAACAGCATTATTGGAACCGCGGTTTCTGTCAAAGTGTTTTAGGGGATTTATTGAATTTATTGGTTTTCTAAGCAATTTGTCTTGAAATTTCAGTTTCCGGCCAAATCCCGCATTTTACTACTGGATACGATGTTTTACTTTTTATATAATAATGCTGTGATACCAGCAAGAATATTAATGATTGGCGATGTGGTAGGCGAACCAGGGCTTGCAATTCTGGAGCGGAAACTCCCCGGCCTTATCGCGGAATACGGCGCGGATCTTACCGTGGTTAACGGTGAAAACGCCGCCGCCGGTTTTGGCCTGAATGAGGGATGCCTGCGGCGGATTCTGGGGGCCGGGGCCGATGTGATAACTACCGGCAACCATGTATGGGAAAAACGCGAATTCTGGCCGCTTTTGGACACCGAGGAGCGGCTTCTGCGGCCCGCGAACTACCCGGGGGGGAATCCCGGCAGGGGCTGGATACGGCTGGAAAAGGGCGGGGCGTCCTATCTGGTGATCAACCTTCAGGGCCGGGAATACATGACCCCCATTGACTGCCCTTTTACTGTTTTTGATTTTATCATGGAATCCTTGCGGACGGGAAACAGCGGGAAACCGGAGGTTGACGGGGGAAACCGTCCCATGCCGCCCGGCGGGGTCCTTTCCCTGGTTGATTTTCACGCCGAATCCACACGGGAAAAAGAGTCCCTGGGCTACTACCTTGACGGCAAAGTAAGCATGGTGGCCGGTACTCATACCCATGTACAGACTGCGGACGAGCGGATTCTGCCCAAAGGCACGGGGTATATTACCGATCTCGGCATGACCGGCATAAGCAGCGGGGTAATCGGGATGGACAAGACTATCTGCCTGAACAGAGTCCGTAATCAAGTTCTATACCGCATGGAATGCGCCGCCGCGGGTCCTTCCGCAGTGGAAGGGATTCTGGCGGAGCTGGACCGGGATTCAGGCCAGGCCCTGAATCTGCGCCGCGTCAGAAGCTTTGCCGGTTAAGGGGATTCCAGATCGGAATTCCTTCCCCCAGATGATCGATCCGGTTGCCTTCGATAAGAATTTGTACATTTTGCACGTTGGGAAATTCGGTGGCCGTCCAGACAATCTGAATAAGCTGGGCGATAAACCCCTCCATACCGGCGGTATTGTACTGAAATTCCTCACTAAAGTTGACGCGGGCGGTATTTCCGTCAATAACGGCGCTCAGGATTCTGGTATCCGGCGGAACGAGGGAGATCATGCCCTGGCTTGTTTCGCCGGAATTGGGTCCGGCGATCAGAACTTTCAGGGTGTCCTGTAACAGGGTTCCCGAAACGGGGATGCGCCGAAGCGCCTTGCTACGGATAATTTCCCCGTCATCGTCCACGCGGATAAAATAAAGAACCTGTTCCGTGTGGGATTGTTCCGGACTTGTAACGGGAGGAGGGGTCCGGGATACGGGAGCGTTTACGATGGCCGGGGCGGGTGTTCCGGTTTCCGGCGCCGGTCCGGTCTCCGCCGCGGAAGACGAAGCGCCGCGCTGCTCAACCGGCCGGGGAGAACTCCGCGCGGCCGGAGGCTGGTCCGGTTCGTCCTGATTTTTCGGAAAACCCGCGGGCGATATTTTTTCCAGAAGCCGGGTATTTTCCAGGGTCTCCCGGATATGGTCCCGGTTAATAAAAAAAAGGCCCGCGATTAAAATGAAAAAGGCAGCCCAAAAAACCAAAGCCCCCGGAATTCTTGCTTTTGTTGATTTTCGTGCGTACCGGCCGCCAAAATTTTGTCTGCCCCGGCCGTAGTTTTTTCGCTTTGCCACAGCAGAATCATATCACATCACTAAGAAAGCTTTCCAGCGCGTCCCGGGTTTCAAAAGCCCCCTGAAAGAAACCCGCACCCCCTCCGCCTTTACCGCCCCGCCGTTCCATGCCCGCAGCGAACAGGGACCGCAGATCCACTCCCTTGGCGGAACAGAAGGCGGCAAATTTGTTTTCCGTCCGGCAGGCAAGCAACAAAATCGCCGCGGTTTTTTTCTGCGCCGCCCTGCCGGTGCGGAGAACCTCGTCAAAGCTGCCGTCGTAGCTTGCGGTGATCAGCGGGGGGCCTTCTTCCGGAACCGTTCCGGCGCGCGGGGCTGCCTTGGCAGGCGGAACTGCCTTGGCAAGCAGAGCGTCCGCCCTTATCTCCGCCGCCGTTTCCCGAAGGGCTTTAAGTTCCCGCTCCAGGACGGCGGCCCGTTCCAACAGGGCCAGAACCCCCGCGCCGGTTTCCGCCAGCGGTACTTTGAGGGCGCGGGAAACGGTTTCCCCGTTCCGCCTAAGAACGCGGCTTTCCGCAAGTACCCGGCGGCCCGCGATAAAACTAACGCGGGTCATACCCTTGTACTTTTCCGCGCCCAAAATCCTCACTATCCCTATCTGCCCGGTGGACCCGCAGTGAGTACCGCAGCAGGGGGAAAAATCGTTCCCTGCAATTTCGACTACCCGGATCACGTCTTCCCCCCGGGGCGGAACTTTGCGAAGGGGGAATTGCGTAATATCTTCCGGGGGGCACAGGTGGATAACCAGGGGGACATCCGATTCAACGGCGTCCATCGCCGCGTCCTCTGCCTGGGTTAAAACACCGGGGGGAAGTTCCGGAACATCCACGTCTATGGTGCTGGATTCCGCGCCCAGGTGCATGGAAACGGTGTGGTTTCCCGTAAGGCGCAGAATAATGCCGGAAAGCAGGTGCTGGGCGCTGTGCTGCACCGTAAAGTCCCGGCGCCGGCGGCTGTCCAGCAGCAGCGCCGCCGGACCGGGCGTCAGGTTTTTGGCATCGGCGGCGGAAACAATATGGAAAATCTCTTTCTCCGCCGCGCCGCCGCCTGACTCTTTTACATCCAGCAGGGCGGCGCCGTTGACGCTGCCCCGGTCCGCTTCCTGGCCCCCGCCTTCGGGGTAAAAAATGGTTTTATCCAGCAGAAGCGCCGCCCGGTCCCCCAGGGGGCGTATCTCGCGGATTTCCGCAAGATACGGTTCCGGCGCGGCGTAGTTGTAGTAAAGCCGTTCGGTGTACAAGACTGCTCCTAAAGCAGGGAACGGCGGAACATGGTCCCTGTCCGCCGCGCTGGTTAAAAGTAGTGGGGCTTCCCCGTCCGGGCGGAATCGTAGATTCCTTCCAGGATCTGGGTTACTACCGCCGCTTCTTCCGGCTGGATGTAGAGCTTGCCCTGGCCCCGGATCGCCCTGGCGAAGGTCTGGGCTTCCAGGTCCGTATCTTTAAGGCTCTGCCCCTCAAAAAAGGCCGCCCCGCCCCCTTCCGCCGGGCTTAACGTGTACTGCCTGCCGTTTTTGACGCCGTTGATCACCAGACTCCCCGCCTGGGGCATGTCCGCCCCGGCCTTGGTCCCGCACAGGGTGGTTACCGCCTCACGGACTTCCGTAGTGTTCAGAGCCCAACTGGACTGCAGAATAATAGTGGCCCCGTTTTTCATCACGATAAAACCAAAGGCCGAATCTTCCACGGTGAACTTTTTGGGGTCCCAGTCCCCCCAGGCGTTGCCTGGTTTCTTGTCCTTGTTGAGTTTGTGATAGGTTGTCCCCACAGCGTAGGCCGGCTCGTAGTTGTCCATCATAAAAAGGGTAAGGTCCAGGGCATGGGTACCGATGTCAATGAGCGGCCCGCCCCCCTGCTTTTCCTCGTCCAGGAACACCCCCCAGGTGGGAACCGCCCGGCGGCGCAGGGCGGTAGCCTTGGCAAAGTAAATCTCTCCCAGGGTGCCGGCCTCACATTCGGCCTTCAGGAACAGACTGTCCGGCCGGTAACGGCTCTGATAGCCAATCGTAAGGAGTTTGCCGCTCTTGTCCCGCGCGTCAAGCATGCGCCTGGCTTCGGCATAGGTTTTTGCCATAGGTTTTTCACACAGTACATGCTTGCCCGACAACAGGGCGTCTATGGAAATTTGCGCGTGGGAAATATTCGGGGTAAGCACGAAAACCGCGTCCAGATCCTCTTTGAGCAAATCCTGATAGCCGGTAAAAACCTTGCCCTTGCCTCCGGCAAAATCAAGATTCGCCTTTTCCGCCCGCTCTTTAACAATGTCGCAAAACGCCACAGCGTCCGCGTCCGCAAGGTTGGCAATCGCCGGCAGGTGCTTTTGATTCGCGATTCCGCCGCATCCAACAATTCCGTATCTCAATCTTTTGGCCATGTTTTTCCTCCTCAAGGAATTCGGATTTTACCCGTTTGTTACCCAGTTATTATATGCTATATTTTCATTGTGCGTAACCGTCTTACCAATGAACTCGCAGTCTGCGGCGTCAACGCCGTTCAGGCCCTGGGGGAGTACCACCCCGAACAGATCAACCGCTTTTTTCTGCGGGAAGACCGTCTTGGGACGTTTTCCCGGGTTTGCAAGTACCTGGCGGAAAAAAAGTACCCCTATAAAATCTGCGGGGACGAGGAACTTGAGCGGCTTTGCCAGAGCAACCGCCACCAGGGCGTTGTGGCGATGATCGAAGAACCCGCTGTACCGGGAACCACGGAAGCCGATTTGGAACAGTGGGCTTCCGGGATGACAGGGCTTGTTCTTTGCTCCATCGGGAACGATCACAACCTGGGGGCCATAGCCCGGTCCGCCGCTTTTTTTGACGCCCATTTTATGATTCTGGGCGGGGAGGATGCGCGCCTTAGCACCAGCGCCTACCGGGTAGCGGAAGGAGGCATGGAACATGTCGTTTTTAGAAGCGTGCGGAACACCGCCGCCTTCCTCCGGGCCGCGTCAAAGCGGATCATCACCATCGGGACAGACCCCCGCGCACGGCGGCGTATCCGGGACCTGGAAAGCATTGTCGAAGACCGGAAGGCCGCCCTGGGTACCGGCGGCCGCCCCGGCATCGCCCTGGTGCTGGGCAGCGAGGAAACGGGACTACCGGCGGAAGTAAAGGAGCAATGTACCACCCTGGTTCGCGTCCCCGGCACCGGAAACATCGAAAGTCTTAACGTGGCCCAGACCGCCACCCTGTTTTTGCATGAATTTTTTGAACTGTAACGGTTTGAGGAATGGTCACTGTAATCCTCCCCCGCCGGGAGTTCCTCCACCGGCGCAGTTGCCAGCTGTGCCGCCCCCGTCTGCCTGTTCATCATGTTTCCTCATTCCACTTTGGCTTGCCGCGTTCCCGGTGTATGAATATATCGTATCCCCGTTTGTCCATCACCGTTTTATCGCCGTCTGAAAACGTAATTGTCGTGGTAGCGCCCTCCTCAACCCATTTAACGCATCTGCCATCTGAATACGTGGTTATCGTAGTGTTGCCGTCCACCACCGTTTTAGACTGGTTGCCGTCTGAAAAGGTGATTGTCGTGATATTGCCCTCCACAACCATTTTAATCCAACAGTGTGAAGCAGTGCATATCATGGTATTGTCCTCAATAACGGCTTTTCTGAAATCTTCATCAATCTCAACGTTTTCCCCCCACTCCGGTATGAGGGGGTAAGGCGCAGGCGTAATGTGATAAGTGCGATGGCCCGAGAAAATGACCGGTAACGGTAGCTTTCCCCGCGCTATCCTGCCGGACAACAGCCGTGCCCTCCATGTCGTCGCTAAAACGGAAGGTGTATTGCGCCTCCCCCACCAGCTACGCCGCCCCTGTCCGCCTTTTCATCACGCTTCCTCCTGTATAATGGACTTGTTCGATAACCCGGTTGGTTATCTCGCAAGTCTCCCCAAAAACACGGATTTTACCGAGAATCCGTGTTTTTTGTTGTTTTTAAGCGGTTGTTGTTCAGAAACTGAAGTTTCTGAACAACTCTGATGATTAATGAGTACATGGAAGATGGCAGCAGGAAGGATGAACAGTCCCCGGCGGGGAATTGCGTATAACGTTCCGGCTGTTTACGACGGTTTGACAGCCCGAATAGAAAAATGCGTAGCAGTTATAGGGCTGGCACACTGTGGGTGTAGTGAGCCGTGGGAAGGAAGCGTAGCGGAATGACCTAGGCGAACGAACCCCCGAGCCGCCTACCGGCGGCGAAGCGTAAACAGTCCTGTTATGCGAAGTTGCCGCTGCTTATATTTTTCAATAAAATGGTTACATATTTTTTGATTTTATTTATTTCTCTCTATTTTAAATTTATTGTTTATCTTTTTGTTTAATTCTTCTCGTTTTATATCACGCCAATCTTTAACATGAAACTTGATTAATACATTATCACAAAAAGTGCCGACATCTTCTCCAGTAACTGATAATACCGGCTTTCCGTCCTGACTAGCAACAGCAAATGATTCCATTATGTCCATTAATATCCTAAAAGTTTCTTCACTAAAAGTAGCATTATACATATATGTTTCTATTGCCTTATAGACAAATTGATAATCTTCCGGTAAACTTTTTAATAGTTTGACAGCGGCTTTGTATTCAGCCTTTTCCTTTAAATTTCCAACCAACAATTCAATAATGTTTTTCATTTTTTCCTCCATAATATTAGAAACAGATCAATATACATGACATATTCTTTTATCAAATAAAGCCTATTGTTTTTGTACAATTTTGTCAATTCTTTTTCATAAATTTTCAATAAAATTCAGCGGCAATTTCGCATAACGTTCCTGCTGTTTACGATGGTTTGGCGGTGAAGGTAAACAGTCCTGTTATACGCAGTATACCCGTCCTTTTACAATACAATTTATCATTTTTTTTCATTGTTGATTTGTAAATATATCATCATTGCGATTAAAACTTTCATATCCTATAAACATATATAATACGATTTTATCCTCTTTTTCTTCATCCATATCGCTAAAGAATTCAATTTTCTTATAAAATTTGGGTTTCGGATAAAATGCAAGAATCCCATATTCTTCACTATTAATTCTTATTATAAATCCAGTATAATATTTCCATGGGCTGTCTGAGGGTTGATTTGCGCTCCGTGATTCATATTTTTCAATTCCTACCCTGCCAATTTCGTCATCATATATATTTATATATATATCAGAATTGATTTCATTCGGTTTTATTTCTCGCTTTATAATACCATTTTCATCTTTAATGCGGATATACTTTTGAGAACTCCCAATTGAAGAATCGTTGGAAAAAACTGTTATTGTAGATTCTGTAACTATTTCAAATTGACCTAAACATACACTTTCTTTAAGAAAACTATACTCTCCACCAACGGAGATATGATAAACTCCGGAACTGCCTTTCGGCGGGACACCGGAAAAATCATATATTTGACTATCCTCTATTAAATAATATTCGTTCATGACAAGTGTTCTTTTCTTAAAATTCTTGTCAAGGATTTCAAAATGCGTATGTATACCGCTTTTATCAAATGTAAAAAGAGCGTTACCGGGTATATTTATTTCTATTGGTTCATAATATGCATCAACATCTGTAATATATGTTTCCAGAGTTTTACAGCCAACTAATACTATTGCCATTAATATACAACCAAGCATTTTCTTCATGATATACATCCAGTTCATGTATAGTAATAATTTATATTTCAATTTGTCAAGGGGAGAGTCATTAATTTTCCACAAAAATTTAAGGGCATATTGCGCCCTCACGTTCAGGCTGTTTACGACGGTTTGGCGGCGAAGCGTAAACAGTCCTGTTAGGTGCAGTTGGGGCGTGTTTTATACTTCGTTAAATTTTATTTTATATTCATACTTCAATTTCCTTTCATAATCTAATTCTACAAAGTCCGTT
>JAISLX010000019.1 GCA_031277045.1 Treponema sp. | reverse complement strand
CTCTTTATGTGGCAAGCTTTCAAATTTTGACAGCTCATCCCATGAAATAAACAAATTATCATCTATGTTTTTATTTGCGACTAAAACAATTATACCTTCTTTTCCGGGGAAAATACTCTTTCCAATTCCATTCTTAAACATGTTTCTTATTTGCATTTGATCTAAATTTTTTCCCTTTCCTTGTTTTTTTTCAACGTCACTGGTCCATTTACATTCAGTTAATATATAATATTTTTCACCTGCCATAAACACATCAATTTCTGGACCTTTTTTATTAGGTGTTTCTGGATGGGGAAGAGTTTTCCATAATTCCATTGAAACAATTTCATCACCACCATAGTTTAATTTTTTGAGGAATTCGTTATAGAAATTATTTTGTATCTTTTGCTTCATTTTTGAAATAAAACCAAACAAGGACCATGTCATTGCATCTTCACTTTTGATAGAAGCTAAATCACAATAATACCCTAATTCTTGAATCAATTTTTGATGGTATTTTGTTTCAAAATCTTCCAAGTGTTTACTTTTAGTTAATTTACTATTCAATTCACGAGGAGGCCATGTTACAAATTCTGGTAATAATATATTATCCTTAATTGGAACAACCGCACCTGCACCCGAACTACCTTTCGAAGGGATTATCTCTATTTCTTCATAATTCATCATTGATCCCCACTTTTAGAAGATTTTATTCGTTATTTTGTTTTTTGTCAAGGGTTAAACGGCTTTTTCGGCCAATTCACCCATCACTCCCATGTCCGGGATTCCAAATAATGTTGAAGGCTGGCGTCCCAGGGGGGGATGGTGAGGGCCAGGGCCGTTTTGATTTTGGTTTTGTCCAGCGCCGAGTAGGCGGGGCGGGGTAACCTTGGCGGGGTATTCGGCGCTGGCGCAGGGCCGCACCGCGCAGTCCTTTTTTATAAGGCCCCGGCCCCGGCCCTGGCGGTAGATTTCCTGTGCAAAATCGAACCAGCTGACGATTCCCTCGTTGGTGTAATGGTAGAGGCCGGGGGCCGGAACGGCGGAGGCGGGGGCGTCACAGGCCAGAATCAGGGACAGCAGGGTCCGGGACAGATCCGCCGCCCAGGTCGGGCTGCCCCGCTGATCGTCCACCACCTTTACCTCGTCCCGCTCGTTCATAAGGCGCAGCATGGTATGGACAAAGTTGCCGCCGTATTCACCGTAAAGCCAGGCGGTGCGGACGATGTAGGAATTTTCGTTGTTTTCCAGCACCCGCCGCTCCCCGTCCCGCTTGGTAAGGCCGTAAACCCCGGTGGGATTCGTGTCATCGTCCTCCCGGTAGGGCCTGATGCCCCCCTCGGCCAGGGGGACGCCCTTTCCATCAAAAACATAGTCGGTGGAAATGTGGATAAGCCGGGCGCCCAATCGTTTCGCCGTCCGGGCGATATTGCCGGGCCCCACAGCGTTCAGGATCCGGCAGGTTTCAACATCGTCCTCCGCCTTGTCCACGGCGGTGTAGGCGGCGCAGTTGACGATCCAGGTGATCCGGCCCCGGACGCTCTGCGCTTCCGCATAGGCATCCAGCGCCGCCGGATCAGTAATGTCAACTTCCCGGTCGGTACCGGCAAAGGGGATGCCCCGTTTTTCGAGGAGCCGGGTCAATTCCGTCCCCAGCATACCCCCGCAGCCGATAAGCCATAGCCGCGTTCCGCCGGGGAGGCGCGGCGCGGTTTGGGGGGAGGGATTTTCAGGCATTGTCCGAACCGGGGAAGGGCGCGAAAGCGGGGAGTTTTTTATCCTTATCGGACAGCAGGTACTCTGCGCCAATATCCGGCCACGTTATACCAAGGGCGGGATCGTTCCAGATTATCCCCCCTTCATCTTCGGGATAGTAAAAATCTGTACATTTGTAGGCAAAGACGGCGGTTTCGCTTAGCACCAAAAAACCGTGGGCAAAGCCGGGGGGAATGTAAAACTGATTTTGCTTTTCGCCGCTTAGCGTAACGGCGTACCACGCGCCGTAATCGGGGGAACCGGGCCGCAGATCCGCCGCCACATCAAAGATCTCACCAAAAACGGCGCGGACCAGCTTGCCCTGGGGGTGGGTTTTTTGAAAGTGGAGACCCCGGAGTACCCCTTTTACCGAACGGGACTGGTTATCCTGGACAAAGGGGAGCGTAATGCCGGCGGCGGCGTAATCCCGCTGGGAATAGCTTTCAAAAAAATAGCCCCGGCTGTCCCCGAAAACCTTGGGCTGAATCTCGACAAGGCCCGGAATGGGGCAGAGGGTAAAGGAAAACGGCATACCGGCTACAGGCCTTCCGCGATATACGCTAAATATTCGCCGTAAGCGGTCTTGTACTTTTTGGCCAGGGCCGCAAGATTGTTCCGGGAAATCCAGCCGTTGGCAAAGGCAATTTCCTCGATGCAGGAAACGTACATGCCCTGGCGTTTCTGAATGGTGGCGATAAAATTGGAGGCTTCCAAAAGACCGTCGTAGGTGCCCGTATCCAGCCAGGCCATGCCCCGGCCCAGCGTCTCGACGGAAAGGCGGCCCTGCTCCAGGTACACGTTGTTGACGGCGGTTATTTCGATCTCCCCCCGCGCAGAAGGTTTTATTGACCGGGCTATGCCAACCACGGCGGAATCGTAAAAATAAAGGCCCGGCACCGCGTAATGGGACTTAGGCTTTGCTGGTTTTTCCTCGATGGAAAGGGCCCTGCCCCGGGCGTCGAATTCCACCACACCGTAGGCACCGGGGTCTTTCACGTAATAGCCGAATATTGCCCCGCCTCCCTTGTCCGCGATCTGGGCGGCGGCGGATCGCAGGGTCCGGCTGAACCCCCGGCCATAGAACACATTGTCCCCCAGCACCAGGGCCGACGAATCGCCGCCGATAAAACCGGCGCCAATGATAAAGGCATCGGCCAGGCCCCGCGGGTCTTCCTGAACCCGGTACTCGAAACGCATCCCCAGCCATTCCCCGCCGCCGAACAGCTCCTGGAACAGGGGAAGATCACGGGGGGTCGAGATAATCAACACCTCGCGGATACCGGCAAGCATCAGCACAGACAGGGGGTAGTAGATCATGGGCTTATCGTAGAGGGGAAGTATCTGCTTTGACACCGCCAGCGTAAGGGGATAAAGCCGGGTACCGGACCCCCCGGCAAGAATAATACCTTTCAATGCGTCCTCTTATCAGCGGCGGCCGTAGTTTTCCTCCACCCAGTAGCGGTATTCCCCGCTGCGGATACGGTCAATCCAGGTCATGTTGGCCATGTACCAATCCACGGTTTTGTTAAGCCCATCCTCAAAAAAAGTTTCCTGTTTCCAGCCTAGTTCGCGTTTTATTTTGGAACAGTCAATGGCATAGCGCCGGTCATGACCGGGCCGGTCCTTTATAAACCGGATAGTTTCGTGAATTTTCCGGGGATCTGCGCCGGTTTTCTCCGCCACTATTTGGATAAGATCGCCAATAATGGCGACATTTTCCCGTTCGTTCTCGCCGCCTATGTTGTACTTCTCCCCGAATTTGCCGTTGACCAGGATGGTCCAGATTGCACGGGCGTGGTCTTCCACGTACAGCCAGTCCCTGATGTTCTTGCCATCCCCGTATACCGGCAGGGGCTTCCCCTCCAGCATGTTTATGATCATCAGGGGGATAAGCTTTTCTGGAAACTGGAAGGGACCAAAGTTATTGGAACAGTTGGACAGGGTAACCGGAAGACCATAGGTATGATGCCAGGCCATAACCAGATGATCGCTCGCGGCCTTGCTGGCGGAATAGGGAGACCGGGGATCGTAGGGAGTTATCTCCGTAAAAAGGCCGTTTGCCTCCAGGGATCCGTATACTTCATCAGTGCTGATATGGTGAAAAATAACGCCGGGAATATACTCCGCGTCCGCAGATACCGGAAGGGGTCTGGCCGGATCGCCGGAGCCAATCTGCCAGTGGCGGCGGGCTACGTCCAACAGGGCAAAAGCGCCCATCACATTGGTTTTTACAAAGGTCTCCGGCCCCAGGATCGACCGGTCCACATGGCTTTCCGCCGCAAAGTTGACCACTGTATCAATATTGTACTTGACGAATAGCTCTTCCAGCCGCTCCCTATCGCAAATATCGCCAAGTTCAAAAAAATAACGAACTGTAGAACCGCTGGCGATACCAAATTCTTTTTCAATGCTTTGAAGGCTCGTAATATTTCCCGCGTAGGTAAGAGCATCCAGATTAATGATTCTGCCGGAAAATTCCGGCGTATACTTGAACAAGAGGCGAATAAAATTTACGCCAATGAAACCGCAGCCGCCGGTAACCAGTATGTTTTTTAAACTACGCATAGTTTTTATGACCAGGAAAAACTTTCCTCCAGACTACCATATATACAGGCATTGAACAACCAGGGCTGTCTTAGAAAAAAACCCGTGTCAAATACCGGTCTACCAGCACCAAAAGACCTAAAACCCCGGTGTAGACCGCGAAACCCCACAGGGAGCGTTTCCGGACAAGGTTGAGCATAAACGTAATGGCAAAAAAACCTACCGCCGCAGCGCTCAACGTTCCCGCGATTAGGGGCAAAACCCCTATTTCTCCGGCTCCGGCGGCCTCCATTGGGCCTGCCATATCCTTAAACTGAAGGACCAGAGCTCCCAAAATCGCCGGAATCGACAGCAAAAACGAAAACCGGGCGGCAAAATCCCGGTCCAGTCCCCTTGCCAGGGAGGCTGAAAGGGTAGAACCGGAACGGGAAACTCCCGGAACAATGGCAATTGCCTGAAAAACCCCAATGATCAGAGAATCACGCCAGGTCATTTCCTCTTTTTGACGCGGTTTCGCGGCTTTTTTTGATAAAATTTCCGCAAAAGTAAGAAAAATGGAGGTAACAAGGAACGCAAAACCCAAAAAGGCCCCGGACTCAAAGGCCGCTTCCACAACATCATTGAAGATCAAGGCAACAGCTACCGCCGGCAAGGTTCCCAGAATAAGATACGCGGTAAGAGGCTGGACAGGCCGCCTTACAATGGCCCAAATATCGTTCCGCAGAACCACCAGCACCGCAATCAGGGTTCCCCCGTGAACCAGAGTATCAAAAAAAAGAACCTGCGTGGAAATTCCCAAAATTTTTTGAAAAAGCACCAAATGACCAGAACTGCTTACCGGAAGAAACTCGGTAAGCCCCTGGATAGCCCCCAGGATAATACTTTCACCAACGTCCATGCCCTACAGTACCGGAGATTCCCAGTCCGGCGCAAGAAGCGCCGGATACAGTTTCACGTATCACCGGACCAGTGTATGTCTTGCCTATTCAGATTTTATCCAGGTCAATTCGTGTTTATTATGGCAAAGATGCAGCACCTGACTGCCGGGAATCTCCGCAAAACGCCGCGCCGTATCCTGATCCGGCGTACCTTGCATTTTGAGGGTACAGACAAATTTTCCGCGAATCCCGGCCGCTAACAATTTTTCCACCCACTCGTAAAGCCGGGACGGATAGCAAGCCACGTCACAAAAAACCCAGTCAAGCGGCCCAAATTCCGCGGGGTCAAGGGTAAAAGCATTGTGTCTGATATAACGTACTAAAGGCGCATTACCGGGACCGGTCATGGCAAGAACACGCGGTTCCAGTTCCGCCCGGTCAACGGCAATTACCTGTGCCCCCAGGCGGGCCAGAGCCCAAGTCCAGCCGCCGGGACTTGCCCCGGCGTCCAAACAGCGCTGACCAGGGCCGGGCCAGCAGCGGCAGCGAACCAGGATTTCCCAAAGTTTAAGGTAAGCCCGGCTTGGAGGTCCTTCTTTATCCTCCTCAAACCGGATTAGCCCGGCGGGAAACGGACTGGAACAAAACGCGGAACCCGCCAGGGTATGAGCATCCAGCAAAGTCCAGGCCCCAAGGGGGACACCGGGAAGCTGCCAGGGGAAGCTTCGGGGTTTGCGGGAGATGGGAGGCATAAGGGAATCAATAAGGGCCCCCCGGCGAAATTGGGTATGAAGTACCGGCGCCCAGTTTCGTTGTATACTTCGCAAGTACCGGGCCGCCCCGGAAACCGAATCGAATTCCAGCAAAAACGGTTTGATCCAGGTGTTACGCTGCCAGAATACCGGAGTTTCCGGTGTCTTATTCACATAATACAAATTTCCCCAGCGTTCAAAAGAATTCCCCAATTCATGTTCCAAATGATCCTCAAAACCTGGAGCGGGTTGATATATATGTCCGGAAAGCGGGATTTCCATCACAGCCTTGCGTTCGGCCGGCCTAGTGATAACTTTCCTTCCAGGAAAGGTAATCCACATAGCGTTGAAACAATTTACCCCTGGGAGACGCGGTAATGACAAAGCCTACATCCCCGGAATAACCCGTCACGTTAATCCAAACTGCTTTTACCTCAAGGTTAAAATGACTAATTTTAGAACTTACCTCTGGAATTATTTCTAGTGTATAGCTAGAATTAACCTGAATATCCGCCAAAGAAGTGCACTCAACACAGCAGCCGGTAATGGAAATGTCCTTAAGCAGACTTTCCTGCTCCATTATTCCCCGGAATTTTACCTTGGCGAATGTCCGGTACCGGATATGAGACCGGCGCTCTATCTCTTTTAAAGTATCTTCATGATGAGAAAGTTTTTGTGCCCGTTTGATCAAAAAATCTGCCATACTTTATTTTCCAGGGGTCATTAAGGTTCGTCAACTGTAGTTCGAAAATTTAACGTTAGTTTGGAGGATGAGGAACCTCGCCACAGAACTTAAACCAAAAGTCCGGCGGGGCATCTTCGAATCTTCAATAAAGAATCCCCGCCGCAAGCAGCGGGGTATTGAAGATTTCTCCTTGAAATATTTGCGTATGCGGGGGAACAAATCCCCCGCACCCCCAGGTTCACGCCCCAAGGAGCGGGGTATTAAACCCGCTTTATGAAATAAATTGGAATATATTTAACGATAGAAATATTTTAGCATGGGATTTGGGTAGAAATATAGCATTATGCAGATGGGGATACGATGTAGGTTTTTTGTCAGAAGAGGAAGCTTGGGAAAAAATAATGTATTATGCCAAATTGATCCAACCATTATATAAATCATGGGAAGAATATGGATATGACTATTATATGGGCCGTGTATTTTGGGCATCGGGATTTGGAGA
>JAISLX010000058.1 GCA_031277045.1 Treponema sp. | reverse complement strand
AGGTAAAATTCTCCCGGCAGGAAAGCATCAACTGCCATACCAAGCGCCACGCCATGGACATGGAGTTCACCACCGCCTGCGATGAGAACGGCATATTCACCGCCATGAAGGCCCTCCTCATCGCCGACACCGGGGCCTACGCCAGCCTGGGGGGGCCGGTGCTGCAGCGGGCCTGCACCCACGCCGCGGGGCCCTACAACTTTCAGAACATCGACATCCTGGGGCTGGCGGTCTACACCAATAACGTCGTCGCCGGGGCCTACCGGGGCTTCGGCGTCACCCAGAGCTGCTTCGCCATGGAGAGCAACATCAACCTGCTGGCGGAAATGGCCGGCCTTTCCCCCTGGGAGATCCGCTACCGGAACGCCATCCGGCCGGGGCAGGTCCTGCCCAACGGGCAGATCGCCGATCCCAACACGGCGCTGGCGGAAACCCTGGAGGCGGTAAAGGAGATCTACGAATCCCAGCCATACGCGGGCATCGCCTGCGCCTTCAAAAATTCCGGCAAGGGCGTGGGAGTCCGGGACACGGGCCGCTGCATCCTCTCCGTCGAGGGGGGAAAACTCCACATCAGGACCTCCGCCGCCTGCATGGGCCAGGGAATCGCCACGGTCTGTGTGCAGATTCTCTGCGGAACGGTGGGCCTGGACCCCCGGCTGGTGATCCACGAAACGCCGGACACCGTCAGGACCCCGGACTCGGGGACCAGCACGGCCAGCCGCCAGACCCTGATCACCGGGGAGGCGGTGCGCCGGGCGGCGCTCACACTGGCGGTGGCGGCCCTGGGCCGGGACCTCGGGGAACGCCTGGCCCAGGGCGCGCTGGAGGGCCGGGAATTCTACGGCGAATACGCCCCCGTCACCGATCCCCTGGGGGCGGCGCTGGAAAACCCCGTGAGCCACGTATCCTACAGCTACGCCACCCAGGTCGTGATCCTCGACAAAACCGGGAAAGTAGAAAAAGTCGTGGCGGCCTACGACGTGGGAACCCCGGTAAACATCCAGGCCCTGGAAGGGCAAATCGAAGGGGGCGTCGTCATGGGCCTGGGCTTCGCCCTCACCGAAGATTTCCCCATGGAGAACGGAATCCCCAAAGGAAGGCTGGGGACCCTGGGACTCATCCGGGCCCCCGACGCCCCGGCCGTCGAAACGATCCTCGTCCGCCACAACCGGGAAAAACTCCCCCTGGCCTACGGCGCCAAGGGCGTGGGGGAACTGTGCCTCATCCCCACCAGCCCCGCGGCGGCCCACGCCTACTACCGGCTGGACGGCCAATTCCGCTCCCGCCTCCCCATCAGGCCAAACTATTACAAGGACCCATCGGTGACATAAGAGATGGCATACAGACGAACCCAAACCTCCTACCTCATGCGGAACGCGGGCCCGGTAACCGAGTGCCTCTTTGAATCCTGCTCCTCCGTCCCCCTCTACTGGCTCGCCCTCATCGACACCAGGATCATCAAAAAAATCGGCGAGGAAATCAAACGCTTATTTCTGCGCTCCGCCCGGCGGATCATGACCAACAGCCGGACCAGCATCAAACTACCCAGGGAATACATGCTGAAAAACGCGGAACGGGGGCTGCCCTTCTTCAAAGAATTCCACCCCGGCCTCCTGACAGGCTACGGAGAATTCACCGCCTACCTCTCCCGGATCTTCCTCGACGGCGACGCCCTGGAACTGGACGTCATAGAAATCACCGATTTTAACAGCACCGTCCGCTCCCTGAACCAGATCAGGGACGTGGTGCGGAGCATCCAACTGCGGGAAAACCCGGACCGCTACTTTGAAATATTCGGCCCCCCGCGGGACCCCCTCTCCATGGCCGGGGACGACCGCCGCTTCAGAAACCAGTTCAGGGAATTCTCCCCCGCCTATGCCGCCGGATGCGACAAAGAAGAAAAGGAACGCCGCCAAAACGCCGGCGTGTTAGGAAAACTACGGAACTCCCTCGCCGGCCTCCTGGGAGGCGAAAAAAACGGGAACCCCCGCGTTTAACCGGGGGCGCCCATTGGCGCCGGTATTCCTGCGTAATTAACTTTGTTGTTTTGGGCGCATTTTTTGCGGCGCCCTTCGGGCTGCGCCGCAAAAAACCGGGCTTTCTGGGGTTCCGCTCCGCTCCATTCTCCGGGGCTTGCCAGCCCCGGAGAACGCACAGCCCCGCAGGGGCTGTGCGCCCCTCCAATCCCTTGCGCGGTTACCTGATAACAGATCATAGGAAACCCCATTTTTTAGTAACTTTGAAAAAAAGGCTTGACGATTTCATTTGAAGATGATAGAATAGACCAATGCTCAAGCCAGCGGCATGGTATAAAGACATAAAACAACACGAATCACATTCTACTTTGAGACGACGGCGTGTCAAATTATTAAGGCCCAAATTCCCGCTTTTTTATCAAAATTCTTCATTCACCCGGCAAAAACAGGCCGCTGGTAACTCGGCATACCTCCCTATATGGCGGAAAAACCGCCTGTTTTGCCGTCCAAACTGAAAGCGAAAGTAAAAAGGTTCCGGGGACCGAAGGAGTGAATGAAGAAATGAAAAGCATGGCGTTTGTTTCAATACCGTTATTACAGGCGGCGGAGCTAGAGCCGGCAGGTGCGTATATTCCCATTAGCTTTTTGCCTTTGGTCGTTTTAATCGGCGTTATTATCGCGGGGGTTAAATACAGCAGGGCTTTTAAAAAAACCGGACAAAAAGGAGCGTGGAAGTATCTGCTTGGTCTTTATGGCATCTTTTTGGGATTCAGCATATTGGGACGGCTAATGAAGAACCCCGCCGCAAGCAGCGGGGTATCTTCGGTCGAGAAGAAAAAGTCCTGCGGACTTTTCTCATTTTGCACAGGGGAGGTCTCAACCCCGCCATTACCGGCGTAGAAATTGCACCGCCCCAGGGCTCCCCCGTGAGCCGGGGAGCGGGTTCTTGGGTATTTGCCCCCCCTTCGAATAAAAAATATTTTCCGCGGAGATTTGTCATTTTATCCGGTCTGTGGTAAAGTAAAAATCAGGTATGCGGTACATCGGCAGCAAGGCGCTCTTGCTTGATAAAATAAAAGCGGTGGTCAGTTCTCAATGCGGCGTACAGCGCGGCGCGGAAAACAAAGTCTTTTGCGACATATTTTCCGGCACAGGATGCGTCGGGCGGTTTTTCAAAACCGGCTATCGGATTATCGCAAACGATATGCTATATTTTCCCTACATCGTAACTTGCGCGGGAATAGAAAATAACGCCGCGCCGTCATTTTCAAAATTGCGTAAAATACGTATAGAAGACCCGGTAGAGTATCTTGATAATTTAAAACCCGCGCCGCATAAAAATTGCTTTATTGCGGAACATTATTCTCCGTATGGAAGCGCGGGGCGGATGTATTTATCAAAAGAAAACGCGCTTCGTATTGACGCGATACGGCAGCAAATAGAAGAGTGGAAAAACAACGCGCTTTTGTCCGTCAAAGAATACCGTTATCTGCTTGCCGCGCTTCTTGAAGGCGTTCCTTTTGTTTCAAATATTACAGGCACTTACGGCGCGTATCTAAAAACGTGGGATAAAAGGGCGTATAAAAGATTTTCCATGGTCCGGCTTCCGGTGAGCGATAACGGCAAAAAAAATGTATGCTATAACAAAGATGCGAATAAACTCATCAAAAAAATATCAGGTGATATTCTTTACATTGACCCGCCTTACAACACGCGCCAGTATCTGCCGAATTATCACGTTCTTGAAACTATCGCCCGTTATGACGCGCCTGAAATTTCAGGCGTTACAGGCCTTCGCCCTTACGATGATTTGAAATCCGATTATTGCGTAAAGCAAAATGTTGAGGATGCGTTTAACAGCCTGGTAGCGGATGCGGATTTTAAGCATATTGTAATTAGTTACAGCGATGACGGGCTTTTAACTCCTGATACAATTCTTGATATTCTGGACAGGCATTGCAAATGCGGCAAGGCGCGTCTTGAAACAATTCCTTACATCCGCTACAAGGGGAAACAGCCGCAGCGGAAAAAAGAACACAATGAATATATTTTTTACGCGCAAAAACAAAAAGATATTTCGGTGTACGCCGGTATTGTCAATGTTTCAAATTCCATTGTAAAAGAAATTGAGAGCGGACGACACGCCGCAAAAAAACAGTTTGTCAAAAGCCCGATGAATTATACCGGCGGTAAATATAAAATTTTACCGCAGCTTTTTGAGTATTTCCCCCATAAAATTGATACGTTTGTGGATTTATTTGCGGGCGGGTTCAACGTGTCCGTAAATGTGGACGCGGTAAAAACGCTTTGCAATGATATGAATTACAAAGTTGTTGAAATGGTGCGTATTTTATGCTGTACGGATGCGGATGCCGTTTTGCGCAGAATCAACGAAAAAATAAGCGAATACAAACTTTCAAAAGAAAACGAGCGCGGCTATAAGGCGTTTAGGGATTATTACAACGCCACAGGCAACCCTATAGACCTGTTTACGCTTTCATGTTTTTCGTTTAATTATCAGTTCAGGTTCAATAGCAGCCTTGAATTCAATAACCCTTTCGGGCGCAACCGGAGCTGTTTTTCAGAAACGACAAAACAAAATTTATTGTTATTTCTGGAAGAAATGAAGCGTAAAAATCTTGAGTTTTACACCCGTGATTTCCGCGAAATGCCGCTTTGCTCTCTTAATGCAAATGATTTTATTTATTGCGACCCGCCGTATCTTATTACAACGGGAACGTATAATGACGGCAAACGCGGGTTTCATGACTGGACAGAAACCGAAGAAAAAGATTTATACGCGGTTCTTGATGAAGCTGATAAAAATAATATCCCTTTTGCCTTGTCTAACGTGTTTTTTCACAAGAATCAGGAAAACCTGATATTGCGGAATTGGGCAGAGAAATACCGTGTTCATTATATTAACGCCGATTATTCCAACTGCAATTATCAAACAAAACAGCGCGATGCAAAAACTGTCGAGGTGCTTGTTACCAATTATTAAGGATGCAAAATGGTTATACGCACATTCGGCTGGATTCAAAACTCGTCAAAAACAAGTTCTCTTAAAGCGCTCGTAAAAGTGTTTGTTTTGGATTCGGATGTAAATAAAACACTTCGGGAAACAAAACTTGCGCAGCTCATAAAAAATGAAACGGAAAGAAATTTTTTTATCGGCCTTATTTCCGCGGAAAAAATGAATATTCCTTACAAAGCCCTAAAAGGCAAGGGACACGGTGACGGTATGCGCCGAAACGCCCGTTGTTCAGGTATCGCGCAGGCGGCAATTCCCGCCCAAAGGGGCAAAGAATATACTGATGATTGGTCTGCGGATTGTTTTTTGCGCTGGGGTGTTTCATTAGGGTTTCTTGCATATAACCGCGATTCTGATTCATGTAAAATTACTGAGTCTGGGATATGTTTTGCAAAGAGTCCTGAAAATTCAACCGAAGAAAAAGAATGTTTGGCTCTCGCTTATTTGTCATACCCGCCGGTTATTCGCGTGCTTTCACTTCTTGACGAAAGCAGACACCTTACCAAATTTGAAATCGGCGTAAAACTGGGGTTTTCAGGCGAGGCGGGTTTTACTTCTGTTCCGCAAAATTTGTTTATTTACGCGCTTTGCACGGCAACGCCTGGGGAAAGAAAAACAATACGCAGTAATGTCGAAGGCGATTCTGATAAATACGCCCGTATGATTTGCGGCTGGTTAGTTGAACTGGGCTGGGTGCAGCGTGAAACTAAAACTGTAACAGAAAAACTTGGAGCGCGGGAATACACGGCGGCAATCGGCGCGGCTTATATTATTACGCTGGAAGGAAGGCGGCAATTACGGACAGCGCAAGGGCAGTCAAGCCATAAAAGGATTCCAAAAATTGTTCACTGGGAAATGCTCGCCACTAAACCCGCTGACAGCATTTATTTACGAAACCGCCGCGCCGAAACGATAAAGTATATCAACAGCGATAAAAGGACTTTGCCGCAAATAAAAACGTATCTTGCATCTTTGGGTTTTCATGAAAACGAAAATTCAATCGTGGATGATATACATAATTTTACCAACATCGGCCTTTCTGTTCAGTCTTCAGGCGGCGCATACAAAATAACAGACGAGATTGTTCAGCTCGATATACCTGTCATTGGCGAGCGATCTGAAAAATCAGATATTACAAAAATAAAGGATTCTATCCGTGATAAATTAAAAAAGGTAGATCATAAATATTTGTCATTGATTGATCTTGGCTTTAACAGCAATGCAGACCGTGATTTTGAAATTCAAACTATCGCGCTTTTAGTGAACGAAATCGGCTTTGAAGGCTGTCATCTTGGCGGTTCGCGCCGCCCTGACGGTATTATTTACAAAGACGCCAATGGAGTTATTATTGACAATAAAGCGTATTCGGAAGGTTTTACATTGCCTATTGGCGAACAGGACAAAATGCTGCGCTATATTGAGGATAATCAAAAAAGAAACGCGGCAATTACGCCCAATCGCTGGTGGTTAAATTTTCCTGATACTATTTCAGCGTTCTCGTTTTTATTTGTCTCGTCTTTCTTTTCAACCGATATTTCGGCAAAAATACATCAACTTTCACTGCGCGCCAAAACGAACGGCGGCGCAATAAACGCCCCAAACCTGCTGCTGCTCGCAGAAGAAATTAAATCCGGGCGTATGACATATAACGAATGTTTTACAATGCTGGAACAAAATTGCGAAATTAATTTTGTTGTTTTTAAGCGGTAGTTGTTCAGAAACTGAGGTTTCTGAACAACTCTAATACAGGTAATTTCTACCTTTAATCGGAAATGAATTCCCCGCGCCGAGGATGGCGCAGTGCGGCGCTACGCCGGCCTGAACAGCGTGTGAAGGTACATGCTGTGCGGAAAAACAAAGATATGGACCAGCATCCACAGGGTGGAGAAAATCCGGGCAGCCCAGAATATTCTGTTCTGTTTTGTGTAGATAAACCAGCCCAAAAGGACCATGATGTTGTCGGCGAGAAGACGGTTTGTCCAGTGTTCTACTCCCTGAAACCAATAGGTAATACGTTCCCCTATTACGCCGGGCAGTAATCCCGCCTCGATATAGTGTTCGGCATTTTCCCAGAACAGCGCGATCAAAAGCACGATGATGCATTCGGCAAATTTACGCGGCGCGTCATTGCTGTCGTTAAATTTGAGGAACTTTCCGGTAACCATGCGGGCAAACGCGGCCATAGCGATGCCGTTGGCAAGGTGTTCCAGCGACCAAAGGTCAAAGGCCGCCTCGGTTTTAAGGCCCCAGATCAGCATGATTCTGATTTTACCGCCAGCGGGTGTTTGCGGCTACGGCCGAATATGGTTTCATACAGGGCGACAATTTTATCCGCCGCCGTGATGATCCAGCCTTCCCGGCAGAGCGGCGGGTGGAACAATGTCCAGGGCCACATGTGGGTCCTGATGCACGAATACTCTTTGTCGCTTACGTTGAAGATTTCCCTTGCCTTTTCCGCGGCAATTCCGGCGTGTATCCAGCCGTGCACCAGGTACCGGGGGCCCATTGCGTGGCATTCGTACAAAAAAAAGTCGTGCAGCAGCGCCGCCCTGACAAGGCATTTTTTATCGATGGTGCTGTCATCCTCCGCCATCGAAAAGCTTAAAGCCGCCACCGCCACGCAGTGGGAATACATGCTGATTGCGCCGTGGGAAATGAACTTCTTGTTTTTCAGGAAAAATTCATTTTCCAGAATTTCTTTTGCGTATTCATGAAACAGTTGTCTGTTTTTCATTATTCCGGCGTCTCCGTATCGGAAAATACCGCGTAGTTTTTTATTTTAATTCCCGCTTTCTTAAACCTGAGCAGTTTTGTGCAGGTGTAAACCGCATCGGCAATGAATATGACAGAAAGAACGGCATCTACATGCCAGGTAAAATCCCCCAGAAATTCCGTTGCTTTTACGCCTAACTGCCAGTAGATATATACCACAAAGAGTGTTATGAGCCCAAAGAAAAGTGATGTGGTCAGGGCAATGCGGCCCTGATAGCTGCACCATTTGGTGTGGGGATATGTGGTATAATCCCAGCATTTTACCCCAAAACACTTTTCCAGAAATATGGACATGATGTATTCCACCGCGGTACATATCGCCATGCCCGCTGCGAACACCACAAGGGGTTCCGCCTTAAAAGGCGAACAGATGAGGTACACGCCGATTCCGCCTATGCCCTGGCTTATGGTATAGGGGCCGGAAAAAAATCCCTTGTTTACAAATTTGCCCCTGGTGATAGTTTCGTTGATGGTCTCGCATATCCATCCGCTGAAACTGAAGAGAAAGAATTCAAAAATAATAATTTCGGGGCGGAATTGGCCGGCGGGCATTTACAGCGCCATCCCAACAGAAGCCGGCTTGTCTCGCGCCGGTTTTCCCGGAGCTTTTTCATGGGTCTTCGCGTTCATGATCAGCATCTGGAGGCGGTTTTCGATGTTGGCGAAGCTCGTGTCGGGGTCGTAATCCAGGGGCAGTATCTGGATCGCCGGGTAGAGTTCCTTGATCCGTTTGATAATGCCCCGTCCGCAGATGTGGTTGGGAAGGCAGCCGAAGGGCTGGAGGATAATAAAGGATTTGGTCCCGGTTTCCGCCAGGTGCATAATTTCCGCCGCCATCAGAAAGCCCTCCCCGGACTGGATTGAATGGTGTATCACCGGGTCGCTCAGTTTTGCCAGTTCCGGCAGATGCGGCGACGGCTTGTACAGGGGGTGCTTGCGGGCGGGGATATCCATCAGCGTCTGGGCGGCGTCAAAAAATTTGTTCCCCGCGATAGAACGTATTACTTCGTAAGCCGGGTACCGTACATGAAAATCTTTGAATTTGGAAAACGTGTGCATCATCATCAGGTTGTGGAACACATCGTGCATCTTGGGAAATCTTACCTCCATGCCGTTTTGTTCAAGATACTCTTCAATGTAGTAGTTGGCGCCCGGATGAAAGGTCAAAAGGTATTCACCTGTAATGTATACCAAGGGCTTGGGGACGCGTTTGTCGTAACGGATGCCGCACATCTCGTCTATGCTTTTCCGGTACGCGCCAAAGGCCCGGGGCATGCCCCCTTCGCGGAGCGCGTCCGCGATCCGGTCCGTGGCGGCCTCAAACACCTGGTTGGTTTCCCCGGGGTTCAGTTCATAGGGCCGGATCCTGCGCCGCAGATACTCCAGCGCGTCCATCATTACGGTACACCACACGGCGCGGGCAAAGGACAGCTCCGACAGCTTAAACGCGGGATGCACGTTTTTTACGTCGTAAACATCGGTAGAAATAATCGGTACCTGGGGGAAACCCGCGTCGTCCAGGGCTTTGCGGGTGAGGAACATGTAGTTCACCAGACGGCAGTCGCAGTAGGTCTTCCCCGTGCCGATAGCCACCTCGTCGGGGTTGTACTCCCCGCTTTTCAGCGCCGCCAGGGCCTCGCCTATGATCACCTGGGCGGGGAAACATATATCGTTGTGGACATAGCGTTTACCCAGCAGCATCGCTTCCCGGTTTCCCATAGGGAGGGGCGCTACCTTAAAACCCTGTTTGCTGATGGCGGCGGTCATAAGCTTGCAGAAAGCCCGGCTGACGTTGGGCACCAGGATGGTCTTGCCGTGTTTGGCGGCCCTGTCGAACTTTACCGGGTAAGGTTCGCCCAGGGGTTTTACCCGCTGTGTCCCCGCCGTTTCCCGCCGCCGGGTTTCCACGGTTTCGATGAAGGATCGTACCCGTATCCTCAAGGGACCGCTTATATCGCTTTCGTCGAGTTTGAGGATGAGCGGCGCCTTGCCGGATATTTCCCCGAGCAGCCGGGTTACCTCGTCGGTGTAGATGGCGTCGTGGCCGCAGCCGAAGCTGAAAATTTCCACGTATTCCAGGGCCGGATGCCGCGCGGTAATAATCGCGCCGGAAAGCAGCCGCGCGTGGTTGCTGTTGTTGATGTCCAGCATGGTCCGGGAAAGGTCCTCGTCCTTTAGGCCTTCCAGGGCGTCCACGGTGATTACCGGAATCCCCAGGCCGGTGAAGTAGCGGGAAAGGTTGTGGTTTACCAGTTCGTCAAACTGGTAGTGTCTGCCTGAGATCACCACGGCGAACTTTCCCTGTTGTTCCACCTCCCTGATGATCCGGTTTCCCTCCGCCGCCAGTTCCCGGTTGAAGGCGGCCAGGGCCTGGTCCCCCTGGGCTATGGCCCGGCGGGTAGAATCATCGCCAATGCCGAAGGTTTCCCGCGTGTACCGGCAGAGCTGGTAGTCCCGGTCCTGGTTTGTAAGCCAGTGGAACACCGGCGTATCCAGGGGAATGCCGGGCGCCTGCTCCGGGTTGTTGGAATATTTGACTGTCAAGGGGTAGCCCTTGAGTACGGGACAGGTGTAGGTGCTGAGGGGTTCCGGGTTTTCCGTGGGCAGCAGGCTGAACAGGGGCATAAAGATTCTGTCCACCCCGGCTTTGACAAGGTCCTGGATATGGCCGTGCGCGAGCTTGGCCGGAAAACAAACCGTGTCCGAGGCGACATATTGCAGTCCTTGTTCGTAGAGTTTGCGGGTACTGACTCCGCTTAGCCTGGTTTTGAAGCCCAGAGCGCGGAAAAACGTGGTGAAAAAGGGCATGGTGCGCCAAAAGTCCAGCGTCTTGGGCAAGCCTATCACGGTGTCCCGGGGCGCGGCGGTCAGGGTACAGGGGTAATCCCGAAAGAGGATACGTTCCCGGAATTTGATCATGTCCGGTACGGTCTCCATTTTCCCGCTTATGTTTTTGATCTGTTCCCGGAACGAGGCGTCCTCCGGATCGCCTACAAGCTCCCCCCGTTCACAGCGGTTCCCCGTAACCCAGGTTGTCCCGTTGGAAAAAGTAACCAGGGTCCGGTTACAGTTGTTGGCGCATTGCGTACATCTGATATTGCTTTCCTGGACATAGTCAAAGTCCTGTATCGCCTCAAGGCCGATAAACCGGCTCCGGTCCGGGGGCCCGTGGGGGGAAGTGAAACCGTTGGCGGTAACGTGCTTTTTTGTCAAAAGGGCAATGCCGATGGCGCCCATTTCGCCGGGGTAGGGGGCGCGGGTTACCGGCTTTTCCATGTACTGTTCCAGGGCCCGCAGCACCGCGTTGTTTCTGAAGGTACCGCCCTGCACAACGATACGGTCCCCCAGAGCGGCGAAGTTGGACATCCGGATTACTTTGGTAAACACATTTTCTATTATCGAGCGGCACAGGCCGGCCATAATGTCGTCCGCCTGTTTACCGTTTTTCTGTTCGGTAATAATGGTGCTGTTCATGAACACCGTGCAGCGGCTGCCCAGTTCCGCGGGGTTTTGTGCGTTAAAGGCGGCTTCGGCAATTTCATGCACGGGGATGTTCAGGCCCGCCGCGAAATTTTCAAGGAAGGACCCGCAGCCCGATGAACAGGCTTCGTTTAGGGTGATATTCGTGATGATCCCCGGCGCGCCTGAGCTGCCTGAAGCGATGGAAATGGCCTTCATGTCCTGGCCGCCGATGTCCAGAATAAAACTTACCCCGGGGACATACTTCCGGGCCGCCTCCGCGTGCGCCACGGTTTCCACCGTGTGGTAATCGGCGCCCAGGGCCTTGTCGAACAGCAGTTCCCCGTACCCCGTGGTTCCCACCGCGATAATCTCAAGCTTTATTCCCGCGTCATCGTACTTCTTTTTGAGACGTATCAGGGCCTGCTTCATAACCCTGAGCGGTTCCCCCTTGTTGTTGGAATAAAAGCTGTCCACAACGTTTTCATTCTCGTCAAGAAGGACAAATTTGGTGGTGGTGGACCCCGCGTCTACGCCCAGGTAGGCCCGCAGGGTATCCCCCGCTTTCGCGTTACAGGCCGGCGGCGGCATGGGCCGGTGCCGTTCCTCAAATTCCCGCCGTTCTTCCGGCGAGGAAAAATACCGCTTCCGGCCCGCGGGACTGTCCTTTTGCAGATTCTCCCGGTAATTTGAAAGAACGGACAGCGCCTTTTCAATGTCGAAATTCCCCGGAGAATCGGCGAACATCTCGTCAATGGACAGGGCCGTGCCGTGGGCGATTAGGATTTCAGGATGTTCCGGGCGGATAATATCCCCCTCTTTAAGTCCAAGCCATTCGGCGAAAACCCGGATCAGCGTGGGGTTGAAGGTGAGGGGCCCTCCCTCAAAAATAATCGGCGCTTTGAGTTCCAGCCCCTGGGCAAGGCCGCCTATGGTCTGTTTTACGATGGCGTGGAATGTGGAAAGGGCTATGTCTTCCCGCAGACCCCCCTGGTTAAGGAGCGGCTGAATATCCGTTTTGGCGAACACCCCGCAGCGGCCGGAAATGTCGTACACCGATGCGCCTCGCGCGGCCAGGGCCTCAAATTCCTCCACCGGCGTCCTGAGCAGCGCCGCCACCTCGTCGATAAAGGCCCCCGTACCCCCGGCGCAGCTTCCGTTCATCCGCATGTCCGACGCCACCAGGTTCCCCGCCGCCTGGTCGTAGTAGAAAAAAACCACCTTGGCGTCCTGCCCGCCCAGTTCTATCGCCACCCGCGCCTGGGGGTAAAATGTCCTGACCGCGACGGCGTTGGCCACCACTTCCTGAATATAAAAGGCGCCTATCGCGTCGGCAATGGGTTTGCCCCCGGAACCGCAGACCGCCGCCCGGAAGGCCGCGCCGGGAAATGCCCGCGCCGCCTCGGCCAGGACGGCCCTTGCCGTTTCCGCCTGGTCCGCGTTATGCCGGCGGTACTGTGAAAAAAGCGGCCTGCGGTCCGCCTGGTCCATAATTACCATTTTTACCGTGGTTGATCCGACATCCAGCCCAAGCCGCAAGACGGGTATTGTTTGACTCATTAAAGCCTTTCCGCCTCTTTCAACTGTAAATAAAAGGCGGACCGGGAGCCTGCCGCGCGTGTGGTATTTTTGTAGTTTTTTTGTCGAAAGGTCATAAAAACCGCCGCCTCCGGCGTTTTTTGGCGGTTTGCGGGGTAAAAATTGGGCTGCGGCCGGTTTTTTGGATCTGCGCGCGCGGCGCGGGGCCGGGGGCATGAAGCCCCCGCGGGGATTGGGCGGGAGGAGCCGGCATCGCGGCGGTCATAAAAGAGTGTTATATTGGCGCTGTCCATTGATCTCAAATCCTTCTTTAAATATAACGCCGGTAACGCCGGTTGTCTCCCGCATCCCGCTTAGTTTTGGAGAAAAATTTTGTCATAGCGCCAATCTACCGACAAGCCGGAATCGTGTCAATTGTTTCCCCGGAACCGGGGGCGCGGCAATTCCGTCGTTTTGTACGCGCCCGCCCCGCTTTCGCCTTGTCCGCCTTTACAGCAAAGCTTTGATAAATTCATGGCCTCTCAGGACGGCTTCCAGAGGTTCTTCCGGTCCCTCAAATTCCAGGGAAATGATGCCGTCATAGCCGGTCTTTTTGATGAAGGCGATACACTGGGCCGCCTGTACTTCCCCGTGCCCCAGGATAGTGCCCCGCAGGTGGTTCCCCGCCCGGGTGGAAAACCAGGAGTTGTCCGGTTTCGGTTCCCTGCCGGATTTCCACAGGAAGTCTTTGGCGTGAACGTGAAAGGCATAGGGCATAACCGTGGGCAGGGCCCGGAGGCTTGCTTCGTCGGCGCACATAAAATTCCCCATGTCCACAAGAAGGCCGAAGTTGGGGTGATTCACCGCCAGTACCAGTTCTTCCATGCGGGCGCTGTCCTGCATAAACTGACCGTGGTTTTCGCACATGGTCCTGATCCCCGCCGCCGCGGCGTATTCGGTTACTTCCCGAATGGCCGGCGCCATAATCCTGACAGCGTCCCGGTAGTTCCGGCCCAGGGCCGCGTCTTTGAAACCCCAGCTTGAATCGTGGCGCATGGCCGGTACGCCGAGAATTTTGGCAATGTCCACGGCTTCCTTGATCCGGGCTGTCTCCCGCTTGATGTCTCCCCCGGAACCGTAGAGGAAATCGGCGCCGACGGCGTAATTTGAGATGGGAAGTTCCGCGGCGTTACAGGCGTCCCGTATTTTTTTCGCGAAGTCTTTGGGGGAAAGGCCCCCGGATTTTTGGAATTCGGTAAATTCGATGGTGTCAAAACCGGTTTTTTTCGCGCTGTCTATGGCGTCAAACAGGGTAAAATTCCCCCCCCGTATCAATCTTTCAAAACAATATGAACTGACGCCGGTTTTCATATCACACTCCGTAAGCGGATGATTTTTTTCGATTAATACCGCCCGCCACTATACATCCCCGGTTTCCCGGTGTCCAGTGATACTGTTCGCGTACCGCCGGGATATAGTTGTTCAGCGGCTAAAATTTCCGGACAACCGCGATCTTTTCCCAAGACTTGAAGTTTTGTGAAAGCCTTAATATACTCTGTTGGTTCAATAGAGTTGTTCAGAAACTTCAGTTTCTGAACAACAACCGCATAAGTCCAATATTGGAGGTCCCTCATGGGGAAAAAGCTGAAAATTGGTATTATCGGAACCGGGGGCATCGCGCATGCCCACATGAAACCCTACGTGTCTTTTGAGGATGTGGAAATTACGGGGGCCTGCGATATTGTTCCCGGCAAAGCCAGAGAATTTCTTGATGGCTACGATCTAAAAAATGTTCCCGCCTTTGAAAATTGCCGCGACCTTATTAAAAATGTTCAGTTGGACGGGGTCAGCGTCTGCACCTACAACACGACCCACGCGGAATGCAGCATTGCCGCCCTGGAGGCGGGGATCCACGTTCTCTGCGAAAAGCCCATGTCGTTTACCATTCAGGAGGCGGCGGACATGGTCAAGGCTTCCCGGAAATCGAAAAAGATACTGACCATCGGTTTCCAGCCCCGCTACGATTACATGCGCCGGAAGGTGGACAGTATTATCGGTTCCGGCGCGTTAGGAAAAGTGTACTACATCCAGTCCGGGGGAGGCCGCCGCCGGGGGATTCCCGCGGGGACATTCGTGGACAAGGAGAAGGCCGGTTTCGGCTGCCTGGGGGATATTGGCTGTTACTCCATTGATGAATGTCTCCACGCCGTGCAGTACCCCAAGCCGCTGACGGTTTCCGCCATCGCGACCAACTATTTCGGAAAAAATCCCAAGTACTGGCCCGACGCGGCGACATTTGACGTGGACGATTTTTCCGTCGCCCTGGTGCGTCTGGAAGGGGACATCACCTATGTTTTCAAGCAATCCTGGGCAATGCACGCGGATTCCCTGGGGGACACGCTGTGGCTCGGCACGGAAGGGGCCGTCAAACTTGTGTCCGGCTTCAACGAACTCAACGCGCCTTCCCGGTACATGTACTACACCGACGTGAACGGAATGCACATCGATTCGGTCATCGAGCCGTCCTATCCCTTCAACGCCTACGAAGGGATGGTTCACAAAGATACCTTCGCCGCCAAAATCCGGGGTTTTGTGGATGCCATCATAACGAACGGGCCGGCGCCGGTTCCGGGGGAGGAGATTCTGTACAACCAGGCTATCTGCGACGGCATCTACCGTTCCGCCAAAATCAAAAAAGAAGTGGAAATAGTCATTCCCTCAATCGCGGTATAACCAATTCCAAAACCAACCGGTTTTTGGAATTGGTTCTGACAGGAGGAAGTTATGGTTAACGTATTGATGCTTTCAAAGTGGCATGTCCACGCGGAAGGCTACGCGAAGTACGTCCAGTCCCAGCCGGACGCGAAGATCACCTGCGTGTGGGACGAGGACGCCGGGCGCGGCGCGGCCTGGGCCAGGGACCTGGGGGTCGATTTTGAGCCGGACCTTGACAAGGCCCTGGCCCGTTCCGGTGTGGACGGCGTGGTGGTCAACACGGCCACCAGCGAGCATTGCAAAGTCATGGTGGCGGCGGCGAACGCGAAGAAGCATATATTTACCGAAAAGGCCCTGGCCCCCACGGTAAAAGAATGTAAGATCATCGCGGAGGCGATAGCCAAAAACAGGGTCAAGTTCTGCATATCCCATCCCCATTTAACTACCGCCATCGCCCAGTACTGCAAGCAGGCCGTTACCGGGGGAATCCTGGGGCGGGTCAACTACATGCGGATGCGGAACGCCCACGATGGTTCCCTGGCGGGCTGGCTGCCGTCGTACTGGTACGATGTGGAAAAGGCCGGGGGCGGCGCGATGATGGACCTGGGCTGCCACCCCATGTACACCGCGGCCTACCTTTTGGGCAAACCCAAACGGATCGCTTCGGTTTTTAACACCACCTGCTGCCCGCCCCCGGCGGATGACCACGCCGTGTCGGTGGTGGAGTTTGAAAACAACGCGATTGCGGTTTTGGAAACCGGTTTTGTGTCCCCTTACGGGGCCAACTGTTTTGAGCTGCTGGGTACCGAAGGCGCGGTGGTGCAGGTGGGGGACCAGATCAAGGTGCGGTCCAACAAGTTCAAGGACGGCTGGTTTATCCCCGACCGCCTTCCCGATCCGCTGCCGGCCGCGATGCGTATGTGGCTTGACGGCATTATCGACGGCAAGCCGATTCCCTTTGACACGGAGCGGGGCATCGCCCTGACAGAACTGCTGGAAAACGCCTACGTTTCCCACAAGGAACAGCGTATTGTAACAATTTAGTGTCTTTAAGAAGCTTTCCCAAAACCAGCCGGGCTTTGGGAAAGCTCCGCCTTCTAAAAATTAACGGTAGCCCAGGGCCGCGGGCAGGGTTTTGCCGGTCATTTCCCTAAAAAGTTCCCGGGCCTGTTCCCGGTCAAGGCCGCGCAGTTGGGGGTCGTTCAAAAACACCAGGAAGGCGGCCTCCAGGTCCCGGTCAATGGCGGCCCGGACAATCCCCTCCTGGTTCCACACGTGCTGCAACACCAGGTTTCGTAGCGGATTGGGCAGGCCCCTTGAGACAAGGGGCTGGACGCTGTCCCGGCTGAAAAACGCGTTGGTTTCCACCACCGCCCCGGCGGGAAACAGGGGAAGCTGCGCCGTGTTGGGCAGGTTCACGTTGGTTACCAGGTTCCCCAGCCCCAGCAGGGCTTTAATCTGCCGGATGCCTTCTTCCCCGGATTTTACGGGCGTCAGGGTTTCCGTGCCGGCGCGGCAGGCGCGGCTTTTTTCCCTAAGATCCTCGCGCTGGGCTATCCGCCAGGAAACGGGGGTGAGGGCAAACTGCCAGTTTTTGACAAGTTCCGGGTTTTTAAGATACCAGGCGGGGGGGCAGAATTCCGCCAGATGCCGGTCCCCCGCCGCCGCGATAAGGCCGTAGCGCCGGAACAGGTCGAATCTTACCCGCGCCCCGGAACTAAAAAAATCGTTAAACCAGTTGCCGCCGGTCGATGTAAAACCGCTTTCCGCGAAAGTATCGGCAAATTGCTTGTAATGGGGAAACAGATCGACGTTCTTCCATGACGCGGCGGTGATCCAGGTAAAGTGGTTGATTCCCGCCACCTCGGTGGTCAGATCCTCGCGGCTTGATTCGCCTTCTTTTGCAAGCCCCGCCCAGACAAGCATGTCAAGAAGCAGCTTTTGTGTGCCGAAAACCTCGTGGCAGCAGCCAAACGCCTTGATCCGGGGGAATACCTCGTAGAGGGTCCGGGTGCACACCGACATGGGATTGGTGTAGTTCAACACCCACGCGTCCGGTGCCCAGGATTTGATGGCGGCGGCGATTTCCTGGAACATGGGGACGGTCCGCAGCGCCCGGTTAAGGCCGCCGGGCCCCACGGTGTCGCCTACGGACTGGTAGATTCCGTAACGTTCCGGCGCGTGGACATCCACCGCCATTTCCTCAAAATCGCCGGGCAGAATGGAGATGAAGACAAAATCACTCCTTTCCAGGGCCTTGCGCAGGGAGGACTCGGCGGTAAATTTGAACTGCCCCGGATTGTGGGCCTCCATTACCTTGTTACCCAAAACCTCGTTGGCGCGGGCCGCCTCCATGTCAATGTCGTACAGCCGGATGGTTCCGCCAATTTCTTTTTCAAAGGCCAGATCTTTGATAAAAACCCACGCCCAGTTTCGTGAGCCGCCCCCGATGTAACAAAATTTCAGATTTTTTACGTCGCTGTTCATATACTCCTCCTGTGCGGTACAACGTTTCCCGTTCGTACCGCGGGCTTTTCCAAAACCTGGTTGGGGTTTTAAAGCGGATTCAATTTTTATGCTTTACAGGGCTAAATTCAAGAAGGCGCCGCCGCGGGAGCGGTAAACGGGGGAGATTACCCGCGTCCGCTTACCGGAAAACAATCGCCGTTGGCGAAAACGCCGCGTATTCCCGCTCTTTTTTTAACAGCCCTGTCCGGCGGTCGATTCGGAAGATCACCAAATTACCGGAGTCCTTGTTCAGGACCAGGAGGAAGTTCCCCCCGGGGTCCGGGCTAAAGTCCCGGGGGTGCTTTCCCCCGCAGTCCGTAATACCCGCCGCTTCCAGCGATCCCCCGGGAAGGATTCTGAACACAGCGATACTGTCGTGCCCTCTGTTGGACGTGTAAAGGAATTTGCCCCCCGCGGCTATTCTAATGGCCGCCGCGAGGCTTGGTTTCCGGTACCCCCGGGGCAGGGTGGAAATAATTTGCGTCTGCCGGAAGGCGGGGGCTTCCGGTTTTTGTCCGGAAACGCCGCTTTTACGTCCCGGCGCGGCGCTGTTTTCGCGTTTTCGCGCGGAGTCGCCGGTAACGGTAAACACCTCCACCGCCGATTTCAGTTCGTGAAGCACATAGAGAACGCGCCCCGACGGGTGAAATATCCCGTGCCGGGGACCGTACCCGGCAGGCGCGGACACGAAGGGCCGCTCCCAGGGTACCAGGGGTTTCCTGGCCCTGGGATCGACGTGGTAGAACATTACCCTGTCGGAACCCAGGTCGCAGGCGAAGCCGCCGGAAAAATCCGGGGTGAAGGTAAAGGAGTGCGCGTGGGCTTTTTCCTGCCGTTCCTTGTTGGGGCCGGAACCTTTCCAGCGGATAACCTGCGCCGCGTCCCCCAGGCTGCCCCCTTTCCCGATGGGCAGCGCCGTAAGCGTCCCGCTTGAGTAGTTTGCCGTTACCGCGAGTGTGCCGTCCCGGTTAATGCTGATATGGCAGGGGTCGGCGCCCCCGCTGTTTTTCCGGTTGAGAAATTTCAACGTTCCGTCTTCCCGTACCGCGTAGGCGGAGACTGTCCCGCCCCGGCCGCCGCCAAGTTCATTTACGGCGTAGAGGAATTTCCCGGAAGGCGAAAGGGCCAGAAACGAGGGATTTTTCGCCTCCGCCGCCGGCCGGATTTCTTCGATAAGGCCGGTTTTAACATTCATGCTGAAACGGTAGATGCCTTTGGATGCGCCTTCCGTGTACGTCCCTATGTAACCTGAAACGTGTGTCATGTACCCTCCTTGGGAAAATCCTTTTGTTTTTTGCCGGAGATCAGGGGTCAAAGGCATCTTCCACCGGGATGCGGAGCAGGTTCACGTTGTGTCCGGGGTAGCGGGCGGTAAAACGGGAAAAGAGGGTTTCTGCGGCGCTTTCAAAGACGGCGATCTGGAAGCCGCCGTACTCGTCGAAGTAGGGAACCAGAACCGCTACGTGGAAGTGCTGCCGCATTCGGGGGAGTCCCCGGAGGTTATCCGCCGTGGCGGGGGGGCCTGTTTCGTTGTTTACCGATGCCAGGTAGATACGGCCCGGATCGTCTATGGCCAGGGTGTAGAGCAGGGCTTTAAGTCCTTCTATCCCGAAGCCGGAATTCACCAGGTAACCGGGGTAGGGGCGAAAGGCCGGTAAAGAACCGTCCTTCTGTCCTCCTTCTCCGGCGCGGCGGACAAGCTGGCTAAAGGGCCAGTCCCGAATCTCGAACTCCTCTATCGCGGCGTAGGCGGGGGAGCGGAGGGCGGCCCATGCCTGGGCGGCCAGGTTCCGGGTCCAGTCCAGGCCGAAAAACGGGTCCCGGATGTCTTCCCAGATGTCCGTATAGGGCGAACCGCGTTCCCCAAAGGGTACTTTAAGGGGCGCTATGTCCAGCCGCCGGCCTGTCCGGGGCCGCAGGATGCCGTCTATCACCCATTTGACAAAGCCGGAACAGTTAAGGCCCCCTTTTCCGTCCTGGGCGGCCAGGGTCTCGATAAACACGTAGTTCCCCTGGGCGTCAATGGCCCCGTCGTCCCGGAACGTGAGCCCCGGAAGCTTTTGGCGCAGTTTGGTAAGAAAAAGTCTTAAATCCCGGTAGTCTCCCGGCTCCGGGTCGAAGTAACGGCGCGGGAGTTTTTCCCCGATAACCGTAAAAACGCTTTCCAAAGGCATACTGAGAAGCCGCTCGAAGGGCAGGCCCACCGGCTGGGAGCGTCTGATATAGGCGTCGTAAAGTACCATGTCCAACTGGCAGCGGTCCGCGCTCAGAGGGCTGAACTGGATGTAGGTGTAGCGGTCGCTTCGAGGGTAGACACGGAGCCTCAGCGGGGAGCCGTCGGCCCGGCTGCGGATGTAGACCCAGGAGCCCTGGGCCCAGCCGGGAAAAGTGCCCATGCCCTGACCGTCCGGACCGGTAAGCTCCCTGGCCAGGATCACGGCGAATTCGTCATTGCTGCGTTCCGCCCGGACCTGAATACGGCCGCCGCCGGGGAGGGTATGAATCTGGGTCTTTTTCGCCATAATCCGGTCCTGGGTGTCCAGGAACCATTCGTCCCGGAGGGAGATTCGCAGGGCGGAATCGTTTTCGATGCCGGCGCTGGGAAGATCCAGGGCCGCCGGAGAACGGGAAAGCGGCAGACAGGCCAGCGTTACGGCCAGGGCCGTTTGCCAAACAAGGCGCATATTGTGGTATCGGCAGGGTAGTCCCTTTTTTTTACGCTTCGCGCTCGTTATACTATGCTGAAAGAGTTTTTCCACAGCCCGGTTCGCGGCGGGAAAGCCTTGAAAATGAAACAGGGGCGTAAATGAAAGTGTATAGCCGCCGGCAGTTGTTCTTTTTTTCGGTACTATCCGGTCTTATCGTGCTGATGCTTGCCTTTGGCCTGGGGCTGATCCGCCTGCCCGGCGCCATGCCCGGGGAACAGGCCTCCCCCGGCGTGGCCGCGGAGGAGGGGGAAAAGGCGGGGAACGGCCCCGAAAACCCGCTTTTGCGCCAATCCGCCCAGTCCCCGCAACCCATCAACACCCTAAGCGCGGCGGATCTGACCCCCTACAACGAAGAGGAACGGGAAAATATCTCGATCTACGAACAGTACAATTCCGCGGTAGTAAATATCACTACCGAGGTAATGGCAATCAACTGGTTCCTGGAACCGGTGCCCCAGGACGGGGGATCCGGCTCCGGGTCGATTATCGACACCAGGGGCTACGTGCTTACCAACAACCACGTCATCGAGAACGCCTACAAGGTGTACATCACCCTGGCGGACGGAAACCAGTTTGAAGGTTCCGTGGTAGGCACGGACAGCGAAAACGACATAGCGATTCTTAAATTCGCCCCCCCTCCAGGGCTGGAACTGCAGACCATACCGTTTGGCAGTTCCGGCAACCTGCGGGTCGGGCAGAAGGTGCTTGCCATCGGGAATCCTTTCGCCCTTGAACGGACGCTGACGGTGGGCATTGTGTCGGGCCTGGGGCGGCCCATCCAGACATCCCAGCAAAACATTATCCGCGACATGATCCAGACCGACGCCTCAATAAACCCCGGCAACTCCGGCGGGCCGCTGCTGGATACCCAGGGCAAAATGATCGGGATCAACACGATGATCTACTCCCCTTCGGGCGGGTCGGTGGGGATTGGTTTCGCCATTCCGGTGAACACCGCCAAGCGGGTAACGGCGGAGATATTGCAGTACGGCAAAGTACGCCGGGGCCGGATCGACGCCACGGTGGTGCAGCTTTTCCCGGCCCTGGTCAGCCACGCCGGTCTTCCGGTAAGCCAGGGGCTCCTGGTTTCCAGAACCAGAAGGGCAGGGCTGGCCGAACGGGCAGGGCTGCGGCAGGGTACGGAGCCGGTCCGCTACCGTTCCACCGTCATCTACCTGGGGGGGGACATTATCACCTCGGTTGACGGCATGGAAACCAACACCTACGCCGATCTCTACAGCGCCCTGGAGGACAACAAGCCCGGGGATCAGGTAAAGGTAGAGATTATCCGGAGCGGCCGGCCCATGACGCTGACCATCACGCTGGTGGACCAGGAAGAACTGAGCGGCTAACGGTTTACATGGCAAGAAAAAATATACTGCATACTATTTGCGCCTTCCCGCTTCTCCATCACTCACCGGACGTGTAAACCGGCAAAAAGTCTGCTCACACGTTCTTCATTGGTTCATCACTCATTACCCATCGTTCATTACTAATTCCCTATTTTCATCGCTTAGACGGAACGCCGCGTAAGGAGACGTTGTATAAAACGAAACAGATTTTTTGACGGGGTGTGCGCGGCAAGAATAGCGGCGGCGCTTGTCCTGGGATTGGCCGTGAGCGGCTGTACCCTGGATTCGGATTCGCCCTCGTTACCGGAGTCGGCTGCTGCCACGGCGCCAGGCTCCGTCCCGGATAACCCCATTCCCATGACCATCACCGGTAACCTCAACTGGGTGGCTCTGCGGATGCGTTCCCGGGGCAAAGTAACGGCACCGGCAGCGATTTCTTGAAAACGGCGTATACGACCGGGTAGGCAGGCACGTACACGCGGCCCGCGGGCGGCGGCGACTGGACGAAAAAAGAGCCGCCTGTAGATATAAAAAAAGCTAATCCGGCCGGAAAGCGGCCGGGGTTTTCTTGCGGGAGCCGCAACCTCTATTCTGAGATTGCCCCCTTGCCAAAAGCCGCCGTCTTGTCTACACTGTTTTTTCACTGGATTCCGCGTCCGGCCGCCGGGCTTTTCGCGCGAAGGGAGCGCGGCTGTCCCCGCGAAAAACCGCCGGGCGGACAAGCTGCCAGGCAGCCTACAATCGATCTTAATGTGAGCGTTTCCCAAAACCCGGTTAGTTTTGGAAAGGTTCATGTGTTTGTACAGGAGATGTTCCCATGAAACGGACGTATCAGCCCAGCAAGGTAAAGAGGAACCGCAAATTCGGCTTCCGGGCGCGGATGAAGACCCGGGGCGGGCGGCTGGTTTTGAAGCGGCGCCGCGCCAAGGGGCGTTACAAGCTTACGGCGTCTGACGAGAAGAAACCCTATTAGCGGCGCGCAAGGGGCCGGTTTCCGGTTTCGGGGATACGAGCGCCTGAAGCGCGGCGAGGGGATACGGAAAGTTTTTAAGCAGGGGAGGGTCCGTGCGTGTTCCGGCGCCAAGTTGTTTGTGATGGAAAACGGTCTTCCCTATAACCGGATAGGTTTTACGCTGGCGCGGAAATTCGGCAGCGCTCCGGCGCGGAACCGGGCCAAGCGGCTGGGGCGGGAGGCGTACCGTTTTCTGCGGCCCCGTTTGGCGCGGGGCTTTGATCTGGTTCTGCTGGTTTATCCGCCTGCGGCCTCTGTGGAAAAGCCGGGACGTTCCGGGCGTGAGGGGCTTGCGGTCCGCGTGAATCAGCTTACCGCGCTTTGCGCCCGGGCCGGTCTTCTTCTAAACGGAAGTTAAGCGATGGGTTTTGTACGAAAAGCGGCGTTGTCTTTGATCCGGTTTTATCAATACGCCATTTCTCCCTGTTTCCCCCCCTGTTGCCGTTATATCCCCACCTGTTCGGCCTACACCTACCAGGCGGTGGAAAAGTACGGACTGCGCCGGGGCGGTTTTATGGCGATTAAGCGGATCCTGCGCTGTCATCCCTTCCATCCGGGTGGTTATGATCCGGTTGATTAGCGGTCTGCCGCGCGCTCGGCTGCTTGAATCCGCGAAAAGGAATTTGCATGGAAAAACGAACTGTTTTGGCCGTTGTGCTTTCGATTGTGGTGATGCTGGGCTTTTATTTTATTATGGCCCTTGTCTATCCGCCTGTTCCGCCGTCTGCCGTTCCGGTGTCCGGCGGGACATCCGGCGGCGTTCCCGTGGTTACCGCCCCCCCGGCTCCCGGCCTCGCGCCGGAACTTTCGGCCCCGGAAGCCCGGCAATCCCCGGCGGCGGCTTCTCCCGGCGCCGGGACACAGCCGGCGGCTGCCGGTCCGGCCCAGGGGGAGTTCGCGCGTGAACAGCGGATTTTGGTTGAAACCAGCCTCGTAATCGCGGAATTCAGTAACGTCGGGGGGGACCTGGTTTCGTGGAAGCTTAAGAAGCACAACAGCGACTCATTGCCCCTGGAAATGCTGGTAAGCGGTACGCAGGCGGCCCGCGGGTTTACCGTCGCCTTTGGCGGCATGGATGCCCAGCCGGTAAACGCCCTGTTCAGGGTGGAACGTCCCTCGGGGGACCCTTACACGGTGGTTTTTTACCAGGACTTTATGGTTCCGGAGGGGGGACAGTTCCGGCTGACCAAACGCTACACCCTCAAACCTAACGAGTACATGTTTGAGCTGACGCTGGGCCTGGACGGCGGTCATTCCATGACGGGCTTTAATTTCCCCGGAAACCCCGGCGCGGCGCCGGCGGCTTATACCCTGGGCTTTGGCCCCCAAATTGGTCCGGCCGTTGATAAAATGGACCAGCGTTACGAATACCGGAACTATTTTACCTTTACCAACGGCAAGCGGAAGCAGGAAAAGGTAAACGAGGGGAGTCCCGCCATTCTGAACAACAGCCGGGCGTCATGGTCCGCTATCGCGGGGAAATATTTCGCGTTTATCGCCATTCCCCTGCTGCCCCAGTACGATCTGGCCTTTTCCGCGCGTCCTGAACCGGGGCTTTCCACCGCGTCCCGGCTTTACATCTCCCGGCAGGAGCTAAGTTCCCCCCGCAATGAGGACGTGTACCGGTTTTACCTGGGCCCCAAAACCCAGGAGGACCTGCAGCCCTACAACACCGGGGCTAACGGCTTTTTCCTCAAAGACATGCAGCTTGTGGAGGTCGCCAATTCCAAGGGTTTCCTGGCGCCGCTGGAAATGCTTCTTAAAATGCTGCTCACGTTTTTTAACAGGATTGTCCATAACTACGGGATAGCGATTATCCTCCTGACGCTGCTGGTCAAAGCGGCCCTTTTTCCGCTTACCAAAAAGGGTTCCGAATCGACGCTGAGGATGCAGGCTCTGGCCCCCAAGATCAAGGAGATTCAGGAAAAATACAAGGACAATTCCCAAAAAATGAACATGGCTATGGCGGAATTTTACAAGAAAGAAGGCTACAACCCCCTTTCCGGGTGTCTGCCCATGCTGTTGCAGCTGCCCATTTTCCTTGCCATGTACAACCTGTTCAACAACCACTTTGACCTGCGGGGGGCTATGTTTATTCCCGGCTGGATACCGGATCTTTCGGTTCCCGAGTCGGTGTTTCACTTTGAGAATTTCGCCATGCCCATTCTGGGCTGGACGGATCTGCGGCTTCTCCCCTTCATCTATGTGGGCTCCCAACTGCTCTACGGCAAAGTTACCCAGACTCCGGATCAGCAGACTAACGCCCAGATGAAGGTTATGCTGTACGCCATGCCCATTATTTTCTTCTTTGTCCTCTACGACGTGCCTTCCGGGCTTCTGGTGTACTGGATTATGTCGAATATCCTTACAATGGCGCAGCAGTTGACCATCAACAAGTATCTTGCCAAAAAGCGGATGGAACTGGCCGCTTCCGCGGAAGCGGCCAAAACCGGCGGCGAGGTTTTTAAGCGCAAAAACGGCAAGGGACCTGTTATCGCCCCCAAAAAAAAGAAGAAGTAAAGGCCGGGCAAGGGCCGTGTTAACAGGCGGTCCCACAATCCGGCGTTTTGGAACCGTCTTAACGGGCATTTTAACCGCGAGGAGCGTAAAACATGGTATACGAATTTGAGGGCCGTACCGAAAAGGAAGCCATTGACCGGGCGGCGGAAGAGCTGGGACTTGAGAAAGACGACTTTGACGTGGAAATTCTGGAAACCCAGCGGCAGGGATTGTTCAAACGGGGCTATGTAAAAATTCAGGTCCATACGGAAAAGCCGGTAAAGTCCGAAAATTCGGCGGCGAAAGACGCGGAACCCGAAGACACGGCGGAAGACCCGCGCAAGCGGGAGTACAGCCAGCCGGTCTACGGCGACCCGGATCCCAAAAACGAATTTGAAACCGCCGTGATAGCCTTTATGAACGGGCTTCTTGAGCGGATGAACTGTTCCGGCACGGTAACCGTTTTGTTCCGGGAAAACCGGAAGCTGGGGCTCAAGATCGAATCGGAATTTTCCTCGATCCTCATCGGGAAGAAAGGGAAAAATCTGGACGCTATGCAGCTTTTGGCCAACATTTACTCAGGACGCCTGGGCCGGGAGGACATGCGGATCATCCTGGACAGCGAAAACTACCGGATCCGCCGGGAGGAATCCCTGGTGCGGCTTGCCTACACGGTGGCGGACCGGGTGCGCGAAAGCCGCAGTTCCATCCTCCTGGAACCGATGAATCCCTTTGACCGCCGGCTGATCCACACCACGCTGAACGACATTGCCGATGTGGAAACCAAGAGCGAGGGGGAAGGGCTCTACAAGCAGGTGCGGGTCTACTATCGCGGCGGGGCGCGTTGAGCCGCCGTATGTCCGCCTACCCGTGGTGTAAATGAAAATTATGGACGCCGGATTATCACGGTTTACGCGCCTGACGCCGGGTTTTGCCCTTGTTCTGCTCCTGGTTTCCGTCCCGGCGGCTTCGCTAAGTCTGGAAGAACTGACCGGAACGGAGGCGGCGGCGGAACTGCGGGCCGGAAAAATCCTTTCCCAGATTCAGTTTAAAAACCCAAGTCCCGCCCTTGCCCCCCGGCACGGGAACGTGCTGGCCCTGCTTGAGGAAACCCTGGCGGAACTGGGGACCGGTATCATGGTCGAAAGCCTGAGCCTTTACGAAAAACCGCCCTTCGCGGCCCGGCCCGTCTGGAGCGAGGCCGAGCGGACCGCTGTTTTTAACAGCGCGCTGGCCATTTCCAGCCTGGAGGGTATCCAGTATTACTCCGCAAGCCGCGGGACTATGCGGATCTTTTACGAATACTCGCGGGTCATCGATTCCCCTGATACAAGGCGGGAACTCCCCGATCCCCGCTATGCGGAACTTCCCGCCGGCCTGAGCCTTTACGCCCGCCAGCGGGACCTTACCTTTGGGGACAACATCTACGAGTACCGTTACCATGCCGGATCCGATTCTTTTGTCTTTGTTCAGCGGAATCTTACGGCCCTTAAAGTCGGCATTATCTCCGCGGTTGGCAAAGACAAGCTGCGCTCCCTGGTGGCCGTCATTGACGCCGGGGACAATCTTCTGGTCTACGCCGTTTCCCTGGTCAAAGCCGCCGCGCTTCCCGGTATGAGAGACCGGATCGGCAATTCCTTTACCAACCGGGCGCAGGCTATTCTCGGCTGGTTCAGCGCCCAGGCGGACGGAGCCTTCGCGGGGCTTGAGCCGTAGAATCCCGGCTTAACGAACAGAACACGCTTCTTTCAAAATCCCAAATTTGAGCGGCATGCCGGGCGCCGGCGGTTCATTGAGCCGGGTATTCCGTATATAATAAAGTTGTTCAGAAACCTCAGTTTCTGAGCAACAACCGTTTCAAAACAACAAAAGACACGGATTTTTGACAAAATCCGTGTCTTTGGGGAGACTTGTGAGATAACCAACCGGGTTATCGAACAAGTCCAACCCTGTATGGAGGTAACCATGTTACAGCAATTCGACGTTTTGGGGCCCCGTGTACGGCCGCCTCTGGGCCGCTGGATACCTTTGAGCGTCCAGCATGTGTTCGCCATGTTTGGGGCCACGATTCTGGTGCCCATTCTGACGGGCCTGGATCCGGCGGCGGCGCTGTTTACCGCGGGCACGGGGACTCTTATTTATATTATGCTTACAGGCGCCAAGGTCCCCGCGTTTCTTGGTTCCTCTTTCGCGTTTATCCCGCCCATTATTGCCATAGCCGGCGGACCCGGCGGACCGAATATGTCCTACGCGCTGGGGGGCGCCGTGGCGGCGGGGATTTTTTACTGTCTTGTAGGACTTGTCGTCAAATTCGCCGGTTACGGCTGGCTGGACCGGGCCCTGCCCCCGGTGGTCATCGGCTCGGTTATCGTGGTTATCGGCCTTAACCTGGCTCCCACCGCCATGAACATGGCCATGAACGAAGGGGGCGGCGCGGACGGGAAGTACAGCCTGGCGCTACTTTCTATCGCTGTGTTTACGCTGATGGTAACGGTTGGGGCGAATATCTTTTTTAAGGGCTTTTTTGGCGTTATTCCCATACTTATCGGTCTGACGGCGGGTTACCTTTTTACCCTAATCATGGGTCTGTTTTTCCCCGCCTACCACGTCATCAATTTCCAGGTTGTCCGGGACGCCCCCTGGTTCGGCCTTCCCGCGTTTCAGGTTCCCAAATTCAACATGGTGGCGGTTTTCACCTTTATCATCGTTTCCCTGGCTACTATCTGCGAACACCTGGGGGACACGCTGGTAACCAGTAAAGTTGTGGGCCAGGACTTTTACAAAAACCCCGGCCTCCACCGCACCCTTGCCGGGGACGGCCTGGCTACAGCCTGGGCGGCTTTCTGGGGCGGCCCCCCCAACACTACTTACGGCGAGAACATCGGCGTCATGGCTATAACCAGAGTGTACTCCGTCTGGGTCATCGGCGGCGCGGCGCTTATCGCCGTCGTCCTTTCGTTTTTCCGCAAATTCGGCGCCCTGATCCAGACCATTCCCACCCCCGTTCTGGGGGGAATTTCCATGCTCCTCTTTGGGATCATCGCCTCCAGCGGCCTGCGGACCATTGTGGAAAGCGGCGTTGATTACAAGGACAAGCGGAACCTTACGATTTCATCGGTGATCTTCGTCATCGGCATTGGCGGCGGCAAGCTGGCTTTTAACATTACCAGGGATCTGCGGTTTGAGCTGGCCGGCGTAGCCCTTGCTACCGTAACGGGGATTATTCTTAACCTTGTGTTCCCCCAAAAAACCGCCGCCTCAAAATAGCGGCCTGTCTATGCGTTATTTTAGCACCCGAAGCAAATCGGAATCGGTGAGTTTTGCCGCCGCCGCCCTGTCCGGTCTGGCCCCGGACGGGGGGCTCTTTGTGCCTGAGGAAATTCCGTCTTTTCCGGCGGCGGTCCGTTCCTCCCTGGGGACGATGGATTACCGCGATATCGCCTTTGAAACCATCAAGCCCTGGGTAAGCCCCGGCATACCGGCCCCTGCGCTGGAAGAAATGGTCCGCGCCGCCTATCCCTTCGAGGCCCCCCTCGCCGGGGCGGGGGACCGGCAGGTGCTGGAGCTTTTCCATGGTCCCACCGCTGCCTTTAAGGATTTTGGCGCCCGGTTTATGGCACGGGCTTTTTCGTACCTCCGCCGGGGGGAGGACAAGGCCCTGCGGATCATTGTGGCTACTTCCGGCGACACGGGGGGCGCGGTGGCCGACGGCTTTTTCGGCGTGGAAGGTATCTCCGTTACCGTGCTGTACCCCAGGGGCCGGGTAAGCCCCCTGCAGGAACGGCAGATCGCGGGGCTGGGGGGCAACGTCAGCGCCCTGGCGGTGGAAGGCAGCTTTGACGATTGCCAGCGCATGGTCAAGGCCGCCCTGGCGGACGCCGGACTTAGAAAACGCCTTAACCTTTCCTCCGCCAATTCGATCAACGTGTCCCGCCTTATCCCCCAGGCGGCCTATTACGCCGCCGCCGCCGGCAGGGCCCTGGAGGGCCGGATCGACCCCGACGGGGAGGCCAGCCCCCGGACAGGTAACGCGCCGGGAACGGCCGCCGGATCCCGTCCGCCCGGCGAATTGACGGGCGCGGGATGCCGGGTACGGAAAGGCGAAGCCATTACTCTGGTGGTTCCCTCCGGCAACTTTGGAAACCTTACCGCCGGCATCTACGCCTGGAAGATGGGCGCCCCCGTCCGGCGCTTTGTGGCGGCTACCAACATCAACAAAACCGTTCCCGATTACCTGGAAAGCGGGGACTACCGGGCCCGGCCTTCCCTGGCTACCATCTCCAACGCCATGGACGTGGGGGCCCCCAGCAATTTTGAGCGTATGGCCGCCCACCTGTCCTGGGCGGAAATGAAAGAGGCCGTCCTGGGGGCCGCCGTTTCCGATGACGAGACCCGGGAGACCATCCGCGCCGTCCATGGGGCCTCGGGCTATTTCCTGGACCCCCACAGCAGCGTGGGCTGGACCGCGGCGGACAAACTTTTGGCCGGGGGCCTTATTTCCGGCCCCCTGGGGATCCTCTCCACCGCCCACCCGGCGAAATTCGCGGAAACCGTGGCTCCCCTTACGGGC
>JAISLX010000170.1 GCA_031277045.1 Treponema sp. | reverse complement strand
GCGCTACCCGCACATATGTCGCGCCGCAGACGCGACCGCACGGCGGCAAACCGCTGCGCGGTTTGTGGCGCTCCCCCTCAGCGGGGGTGGGTGGAGGTTTTGACTACCGTGTAATTCGCTCCTACCGGGCCAAAGGCGCGCCGCGCCTTTGGAACTGCTTTCCCCCCGCAACGCCCCTGACTCGAAGCGTCCTTCGAACTATCGCACCCCACATTATTTAGACGCTAACGCGCAGGTTGATTCCCTGATTATCAGTTTGTGGGGAAGTACCGTATCTATCCTCACACCCTTGCCGCCACTGATATACTTATGCAGAGTCTGGGCGGTACGTTCGCCGATTTCGACCAAGGGCTGATGTATAGTGGTAAGCCGGGGCATAAAATAGTTGGAAATATCAAGATCGTCAAACCCAACCACCGAAACATCTTCGGGTATACGGAACCCCTCGTCCTTTAAGACCCGCATAGCGCCGATGGCCAATTCATCGGTGGCGGCAAAAACGGCGGAAAAATCCCGGCTTCGGAGCAGAATTTCCCTCATACCGTACATACCGAATTCGGTGGTATACTGGCGGACAAAAACGGTTTGTTCTTCAATATTTCGCTCTATTCCGGCAGCTTCCATGGCACGGAAAAAACCTTCCACCCGCTGTCCACCGCAGGACAGGCCGTTGCTGCTTATCATCTTTATCTTCCGATGCCCCAAGTCAAGAAGATGGCGCACCGCATCATAGGCGGCATCTTCTTCGTTGATATGGATCGAGGGGAAATCAGGGTGATTGAAGGTAGCGGTTACCAGGGGAAGTTCCAGCCTTTTTACAGATTCGTAAAAGGAAGAATGTTGAATCTCGTGTATCATGATAATGCCGTCCAGCTTTTCCGCTTTAAGCTTGATAAGACATTCGTCTTCACTGAAATCTTCAAATTTTACAAAGAAAAAATGAGTATTATACCCAAAGGCGCCCAGATGCCGCTCTATAAAAGAAAAGAGCTGGCGTTGAAACATATTGAAAGTATCGGCCAGTACAATACCAACAGTAAAAGTCCGCTGAAGAACCATGTTCCTGGCTGCCTGATTTGGAACATAACCGGTCTCTTCTATCAATTTAAGGATTTGTTCCCGTTTCACGGGATTTACATATTTCTTGCCGTTTACAACCCGGGAAACGGTGGATGGGGACATTCCGACCCGCTTAGCAATATCCTTGATGCTTACCATATCCTTCACCCTTACATAATGTCTGTCATATTGTAAAAAAAATAGTCCTCCTTGAAATACCACGAACCGGCAACCCGGCACACAAAAGGCCGGGTATGTCGTTCTGTGTTAAAATTTAATCAATACTCCTTGTTCAAAAGCGGCCTTGCAGGCGTAGGCAATTTCTGAAACCCGGGTTCCGTCGTATACCGAAACCCGGGGTTTCTGCCCGCCCAGGATACAATCGACAAATTCCTGGACCTCATGCACATAGGCATCGCCGAACCGTTCCAGGAAGTTTTCGCTGCACTCCCGCCGCACCCCATGACTGTCGAGGATTTCCACCAGGTTTTTCTGAGGGACCGAGGCGATACGTAGGATCCCCCGGGTGCCGATGATCTCCGTTTCTACGTTATAGCCGTGAGGAGCGGTACGCCCTGCAAAGAGGAACACCATGCAGCCGTTCTTAAACTTCATAAGACAGGACACATTGTCCCCGTCTTGGTATTGGGCAAACTCAGGGTGGGCGTAACAGCCTCCAATGGCATACACCGTTTCCGGTTCACTCCCGGTAAACCACCGGGCCAGATCGATGTCGTGTACCGCCATGTCGAGGAATTGGCCTCCCGAATGGGGAGCAAAGGCAATGGCCCCGGCAATGAACTTCTCCGGGTCCTGGCTGTAGGAACGGAACAACAGGGGCGCGCCGATTTCCCCAGCCGCCACCTTTTGCTGGGCATATTGATAGGAGCTATCGAAACGCCGCATAAAGCCCAGCATGAACACCAAATCCGGATGGGCCTCGACGGCTTTTTCCGCAGCTTTACACTCCGCCACCGTAACCCCCAAGGGCTTTTCGGAAAACACATGTTTCCCTGCGGTTAGGGCGGCGGCAATCTGGGCAGTATGGAGTCCTGAAGGGGAAGCAAGTACCACCGCGTCTAATCCGGGTAAGGCAAGCATATCCTCAAACGCGGTAAACCGGTGGGGTACTCCCAGCGTATCCGCAGTTTGGTGTAATTTAGACGCATCCACGTCACAGAGGGCCACGAGTTCAGCATGGCGGATCTTGAGGGCGATGTTTTCCGCATGGGCTACGCCCAAACGTCCAAGCCCCACAGAACCGATACGAATTTTGTGCATATTTTTCTCCATAAATAAACCAATGAGGGAACCTTCGTTCCCCCATTGGTATTTATGACTCCTGTTAATCCCGTTTAGCGTTTTTTCTCATGTCGATGATCACAGCCCCGACGATGATAAGGCCCTCTACGACCTTCTGCCAATAGGCGTTTACCCCCAGGAGGGTGAGGCCGTTCCGCATCACCGAAAGGACCAAGGCCCCCACAAAAGCTCCGCCGATAGTGCCGATGCCCCCGGAATGGGAGGTACCGCCGATGGTCGTCGCGGCGATGGCGGTCAATTCATAGCCGTCAGCAGCCCCCGGGTGAACACTGCCCACCCGGCTTGCAAAGACCACCGCCGCAAGACCCGCCAAAAGACCGCAGTAGGTGTAGATCATGACCAGATTCTTAGGTACATTCACCCCGGACACCTCCGCCGCGGTGATGTTTCCGCCGATGGCATAGGTGTTTTTACCAAACCGGGTTTTATTCAGCAAGATGTAACTTATCACAATCATGACAAAGTAAATGATAACCGGTATAGGGATAACATTAAACAGTTTCCCGCTTAGGGCCGTGAGGGAAGGGATCAGGTTACTCACCGGCCGGCCCCCGGTGTAGATGAGGGCGAAGCCCCGGGATACGGTCATCATACCCAAGGTGGCGATGAACGCGGGGATCCTGGTCTTAGCGATTAACAGGCCGCTTATGCCCCCGCAGGCTCCGCCGATAAGGAGGGCCGTAAGAATCGGAACCAGAACCGGCATCACCGGCAGGGAGGAAAAATACTTTTCCGTGGCGGTAGCGGTTTGGGCAAGACTTGCGGCGATTACCCCGGAAAACGCCAGTACCGAACCCACCGAGAGATCGATGCCCTTGGATATGATGACAAAGGTCATCCCCAAGGCCATAATGCCGAAGATGGAGCTCTGGGTTAACACGTTGAAGATGTTGGTGGGGCTCAGGAATGCTGGCTCCACAATACTAAGGAGGATGATCATTATCACCAGAACGATAATAATGCCATACTTTTTGGCAGTTTGCCCGATATTGATCTGTTCCATAGGAACCTTACTTAAGAGTCCAGCTTTCATTTACCTATTCTCCTTTGCTTTAGTTTCTTTTTGGGCCTGGTCGTGTTGATCCATCGTATTAGTGGCATAGGCCATTAATTTTTCCTGGGTAAGTTCAGGGGTATTTTCGAGGATCCCCGTTACCTTTCCCTGATGCATCACCATGATCCGGTCGCTCATCCCCATAACCTCTGGAAGTTCCGAAGAAATCATCACGATGGACTTTCCCGCCCCGGCAAGGAGGCTCAGCAGCCGGTGGATCTCCGACTTGGTAAGGACATCTATACCCCGGGTAGGCTCGTCTACGAACAGGATCTCCGGTTCCGTCATAAGCCAGCGGGCAACCAAGACCTTCTGTTGATTGCCCCCGCTTAATTCCCCAATACGCTGGTCCAGCCCTGCGGTTTTAACCTGTATCTTCTTGACGTATTCCTCACATTCCGACTGCATATAAGCTTCCCGAATGAGTTGGGCCTTGTTGAGGAACTTAGGGATGTTGGCGATAATCATGTTGATCTTCACCCCCAGCATGGGGAATATCCCGGAACTCCGGCGGTCTTCCGTGAGCCATGCCATCTTCGCGTTGATGGCATCTTCCGGGGTTTTGATTTCCACCTTTTTTCCATCAATAAAGATTTCCCCCCCGCTCTTGGGCCGTACCCCGAAGATAGTTTCCACCACTTCACTGCGGCCCGCGCCGACCAGTCCTGCAATCCCAAAGATCTCTCCCCGGCGCACGGTAAAGGAAACATCTTTGAAATACTTCCGGTTAGAGAGGTGCTTGACTTCCAATTTGACCTCCCCTATGGGACACTGCACCTTGGGGAACAGTTCCTCCACATTCCGGCCTACCATCATGGTGATGAGCTTATCTACCTTGAGATTGGCTGTATCTTCCGCACCGATGTACTCCCCATCCCGGTATACGGTGATCCGGTCGGTGATCTCATAGACCTCATCCAGTTTATGGGAAATAAAGATGATGCTTTTCCCCTGGGACTTGAGCCTTCTCATAATCACGAAAAGCTGTTTGATCTCTTTTTCCGCGAGGGCCGATGTCGGTTCATCCATGATGATGAGCTTTGAATTATAAGAAATCGCCCGGGCAATTTCGATCATCTGCATTTTCGCTACGGTCAGGGAGGCCATGAGGGTACGGGGATCCTCCTCAAGATCAATCTCCTTGAGGACATCCTTAGTCATCTCATACATCTTCCGGTGATTCACCAGCCCAAACGGGGTAAGGGGTTCCCGGCCAAGCCAGATATTTTCCATGATAGGCCGATGGAGCACGGGGCTCAATTCCTGATGTATCATGGATATGCCCATCCCCAGGGCCTGCGCAGGGCTGTAGGTTCCCTGGAGTTTCCCATCGAAGATAATTTCCCCGCTGGTAGGATGCTGCATCCCAATGATGCACTTCATCAAGGTCGATTTGCCGGCCCCGTTTTCTCCCATGAGAGCATGAATCTCTCCGGGGCGGACCTTGAGTTCAACCCCCCGTAGCGCCTTGACGCCGGGGAAGGTTTTTACAATATTTTTCATTTCAAGCAAATATGCTGCCATGTGTCATCCCCCTATACCAACATGAACGTTTTTGTACGATGGAAAATAAAAACCCTATTGATACTGGGCCAAATTTTCCTTGGTAATGAGCACAAAAGGCACCCATGTGATTGATTCCGGAACTTCTCCCCGCAAAACCTTATAGGCAATTTCCGCAGCTCCCCTGCCTTGGCCTGCCGCATCCTGAAGCACCGTGGCGGCCAGGCTCCCATCTGCCACTGCGGTTTTGGCGTCAGGAATCGCGTCCACTCCCATAACGAGGACATCGGTACGGCCTGCTCCTTTGAGGGCTTCCACCGCCCCCAGGGCCATTTCATCGTTATTGGCTAAAATACCCTTGAGATTCGCCCCGTATGCGGTAAGCCAGTTTTCGGTGAGACTCATGGCCTGATCCCGCTGCCAGTTTCCGGTTTCCTCTGCGAGCACGGTGATACCGGAAAATTTACGTTTAATCGTATCCTTGTTCCCTTCAGTACGCAGGAGGGCTCCTTCGTTATCCAGCTTCCCCACCAGGATCGCCACCCCTCCCGATCCTCCAAGGACATTACCCATAGCTTCCATCTGCATTTGCCCCGCAATGATTTCCTGTGACCCCACATAGTACACGTTAGGCGGCAGGGATTGATTGCCAAAGGGATTCCGGTTGACGTATATCAAGGGAATATTCGCTTCCTTAGCCGCATTGGTAATCGGTTCGGTGGCATTGGTATTCACAGGCACCACAATAAGGGCTTTAACCCCCTGAGCAATCAGGGTATTGGCCAGGTCCTGCTGTTTGATCACATCTTCCTGGGCATCTTGAAAGATGAGGTCATACTCGGGCTTATCCGCAAAGAATGCCTTTGTTTCGTCCATAATGTACCCTTGGAAGGTATCATTGAAGTTGTTACAGATGTACCCGATTCTGGTCTTACTGGCGCCGCCGGCTGTTTTTTGCCGGGAACATCCAAAAAAGCCTGAAAGTCCAATCAGCGCCGCCATGCATATCAATACTGTTTTTTTCATACCAATCTCCTTAATAAAAAATAGCGTTTGTTTTCTATCGCTCCTTACGGGAGACGCATTAAGTGAAAACGTTTACAAATACAGTATCTATCCGCTTTTTTGAATTGTCAACAAAAATTTTTAGGAATATAATTATTTACAGGATAACAAGTTATGTGTATGGAAATACAAAATACTCTTAATACATATAAATGGGTATTTACCGCTATGACTGCGGAAAAAGAAAAACATAAATTTCAAAAAAAATTATTTACAAAAATAAAAGGCCGGTATATTATGATTAATGTGTGACTAAAAACGTTTGCAATCAAAATGCTTCGAATGAAGGAGGCATAATGGCGGATCAATTGAAAATCGGCGTTATCGGCGCGGGGCGGATTGGAAAAATTCACGGTAATAATATTGCCCGTTTTATTCCCCATGCCAAATTGGAAGGGATAGCGGATATTATGCTGAACGCGGAACAGGAAGCGTGGGCCAGGGGCCTAGGCGCCCGGATTGTGTCCGGAAACCCGGAGGATTTGCTGAATGACCCGGAAATAAGAGCCATTGTTATTTGTAGTTCCACTGATACTCACGCGGATCTAACCGTTGCCGCGGCAAAAGCGGGAAAGCATATATTCTGCGAAAAGCCGGTGGATGTCTCTATACCCAAGGTGATTAATGCCCTTGCCGAGGCAAAAAAGGCGGCCGTCAAACTGCAAGTAGGATTCAACCGCCGCTTTGACCATAACTTTGCGAGGATTCGGGAATACACTAAATCCGGCGCCCTTGGCGATGTCCATCTTGTAAGGATCAGTTCCCGGGATCCTGCCCCGCCGCCGGTTTCCTATGTTAAGGTTTCGGGCGGCATATTTATGGATATGATGATCCACGATTTCGACATGGCCCGTTTTCAGGCGGGAAGCGAAATTACTGGAGTGTTTGCAGCCGGCGCTGTGCTGGTTGACCCGGAAATCGGCAAAGCCGGAGATGTCGATACGGCCATCGTGACCCTGCGGTTCGCCAACGGCGCAATCGGGGTCATTGATAATTCCCGAAAAGCGGTCTACGGTTATGATCAGCGAGTGGAGGTTTTCGGTTCCATGGGTTCGGCCCAGGCGGATAACGATCTTCCCAATACGGTGAAGCTTTCCAATGAATTGGGAGTTACCGGAGAAAAACCGCTCTACTTCTTCCTGGAACGGTACAAGCAGGCTTTTATTGACGAGATGCTCTCTTTTGTTGATTCGGTGTTGTATGATAAAGTTCCGGCGGTTACCGGTGAGGACGGCCTTGAGAATATGTACGCCGCCATTGCTGCCGGTAAATCCCTGAAAGAGGGCCGGCCGGTAAAGATTGAGGAGGTAAGATAATGCAGTTCCACCATCGGCCGCCTTTTAGCCACGGGTACACGCCCCTGGTGATACGCGGCGGCGCTACGGCCGATATGCTTATGGAGTTCGGCGTTATTGTTCTTAATGCCGGTGAACGTTACGAAAGTTTTTCCGAAACAGACGAGCGGGTATGGCTTTTGGCCCGGGGCGGGGCAGTGATGGATACGGGCGGGGAAAGGCCGCGTGAGGTTTCCCGGCCCGATCTTTTCGATTATTCCCCCTGGTGCCTTTCGGTGCCGGCAAGAACGCGGGTTAGCATAGTTGCGGGAAGGGAGGGCGCGGAGTTTTACTATTGCGCCACGGACAATCCCAAATTATTCGAGGCTAAGTTCTTTACGCCCGAAGATTGCCGCAGCGAATTCCGCGGCGAGGGAACCATGCGGGAAACTTCTACCCGGATAGTACGTACCTGTTTTGACGATACCAACAGGGCTGAATCAAACCTGGTTATCGGGGAAGTTATCGGAGTGCCGGGCAAGTGGTCAAGCTACCCTCCCCATCATCACCCGCAGCCGGAAATTTACCACTACCGTTTTCTGCCTGAACAGGGCTTTGGGCTTACCGCCATTGGCGATACGCCTTATATTATCCGGGACAGGGATACTGTTCTGATACGGGAAGAGGAAACACATCCCCATGTTACCGCGCCGGGTTACGCGATGTGGTATCTTTGGGTGATCCGCCATATAGACGGCGCTCATTACGGGCCCGCCACAAATACGCCTATATTTGTGAAGGAACACGAATGGGTGACGGGGCCTGAAGACAAAATATGGCAGCCGAAACGGTAAAAGACAGACGGGGGGGGGGGGGCGTTACGGGAGCGGAAAGCTATCGGCCGTCGAACCCCTGTATTATGATTTGTGTTATCTTGTTTATATGGAATTGATACTATGTTAATTTATGCTGCGGAGGAAAATTGGCTATGAAGACGGTACGGCTTACGATGGGACAGGCGTTGCTGAGATTTCTGGATAATCAATATATTGAGGTAGATGGAGAAGAAATTAAATTTGTCCACGGGGTGTTCGGTATTTTCGGGCACGGCGTCGTGGTTGGTCTTGGAGAGGCGCTGGCGTCGAAAGACAACAAACTGCGGTTTTATCAAGCAAAGAACGAACAGGGGGCTGGACACGCCGCGATGGGTTTTGCCAAGCAGAACAATCGCCGCCGTATGATGGCAGTGTGTTCGTCTATCGGGCCGGGGGCGCTCAATATGGTGACATCTGCGGGAACGGCTACGGTGAATAGGATACCGGTACTGTTCCTGCCCGGCGATGCCTTTGCGTGCAGGCAGCCAGACCCGGTGCTTCAGCAGGTGGAGATTCCCCACGACTACACCAATACCGCGAGCGACGCCTTTCGGGCGGTAAGCAGGTATTGGGACCGGGTTCAGCGGCCGGAGCAGCTTATGACCGCCATGATAAACGCCTTCCGAGTGCTTACCGATCCTGCGGAAACCGGCGCGGTGACTGTTTCGCTGCCCCAGGACGTTCAGGGCGAGGCATACGACTACCCGGAAGAATTCCTCGCGAAACGGGTACACCATATCGAAAGGCGTATTCCAACGGAGAGACAGATTGAGCGGGCAGCGACTCTGTTGAAGGCGGCAAAAAAACCTATGGTGATATGCGGCGGCGGGGTGCGCTTCTCGGATGCGGGAAAAGCGCTAGAGGCGTTCTGCGAAACCTTCCACATTCCCTTCGGCGAGACCCAGGCGGGTAAGGGTACAGTTCTTTGGGACAATCCCTGGAATCTTTCCGGTATCGGCAATACCGGAAGTCTCGCGGCAAACAGAATCGCGAAAGAGGCGGACCTTGTTATTGCCGCAGGAACCCGGCTTGGCGATTTTACTACCTGTTCCAAGTGGCTTTTCCAGAATCCCGCGGCAAAGATACTGGGGATAAATATTGCCCCCTTCGACGCCTACAAGATGAACGGCGAGCCTCTTGTCGCGGACGTAAAACTTACCCTGGAAGCCCTGACTCAGGCGGCGCGGGGCTACCGGTCATCGTGGGGGGACAAAGTAGCGGAAGTGAAGGCGGAGTGGAACGCGGAGGTGGACCGGCTCTACGGTGAAGACGCGGACCCGGCCGCCGACGGTTCCCCGCTGCTTTCGCAGGCCAGGGTACTCGGCGAACTTAACGACCGGCTGCTTCCCAAAGACGCTATTGTGGTATCCGGCTCGGGTTCAATTCCCAGCGATATGCAGCGTGTCTGGCGGGTGAGAACCAGGGACACTTACCACATGGAGTACGGCTTTTCCTGCATGGGCTACGAAATCGCCGCGGCTTTGGGGGTAAAGATCGCCTTTCCCGAAAAGGTAGTGGCGGTGATTGTGGGGGACGGCGCCTATGCCATGCTCCACACCGAGCTGCTTACGGCGGTGCAGGAAAACAAAAAGATCATCGTGGTGGTTCTGGACAATGCTGGTTTCCACTGTATTGATAATTTGCAGCATAGTCAGGGTATAGAACACTTTGGGAACGAGTGGAGGACCCGCAACGAGTCAAACGGGTATCTTGAGGGAGAGGCGGTACGGGTTGATTACGCGAAAAACGGCGAGAGCTGGGGCGCCCTGGGGCTGCGGGCAAGAACGCCGGAAGAACTTGAGCGGGCGGTAAGAGAGGCGCTGGCTTCCAAAAAGCCGGTGGTAATTGACGTAAAGACCGGCGCCAAAACCATGACGCACGGGTATGAATCCTGGTGGCGTGTCGGAACCGCCCAGGTATCACCCAATCCCGATGTTGTCAGGGCCGCCGAAGAAATGGCGGCGGAAGCCGGTAAGGCGCGGAAATTTTAGGAGGCGGAGTATGGCAAAGGCAAAAGACGAGGTAAAGACGAAAACAAAAACGGCGAAAGCGGCGAAACCGGTAAAGACGAACACGAAAGCCGCGAAAGCGACGAAAGCGGTAAAAACGAAAACGAAAGCGGTGAAAGATGATGCCGTGACAAAAAAGCCGAATATCAAACTCGCGATAGCGCCCATAGGCTGGACCAATGACGATCTGCCCGAACTGGGGGGAGAAATTCCCTTTGAACAGTGCGTCAGCGAAATGGCCCTGGCGGGTTTTTCCGGAAGCGAGGTTGGGAACAAATACCCCAAAGATCCGGCGGAACTTAACGCCAAACTGAAACTCAGGGGGCTGACTATCTGTAACGCGTGGTTCAGTTCCTTCCTTACCACTAATCCTTACGAAGAGGTAGAGGAGGCGTTCATCAGGCACCGGGACTTTCTCTACGCGGTGGGCGCGCGGGTTATCGGGGCGGCGGAACAGGGGCATTCTATTCAGGGGCTGGACAAGCCGGTCTTTGACGCCAAGCCGGTCTTTACCAATGAAGAATGGGGCCGTCTCTGCGATGGGCTTAACCGGCTTGGAAAACTCGCGGCGGAAAAGGGGATGAAGCTTACCTATCATCACCACATGGGCACGGGGGTACAGAGCGCCGGGGAAATCGACCGGCTTATGGAAAACACCGATCCCGTTCTGCTGGGGCTGTTATACGACACCGGGCACCTTGTCTTTGCCGGGGAAGATCACCTGGCGGTGCTTGACAAGTGGATCAAGCGCGTCGGCCACGTCCACCTAAAGGACATGAGGCCGGCGATTAGAAAACAGGCGGTAAAAGAAAAATGGTCCTTCCTCCAGGCGGTCAAGGCCGGGGTGTTCACCGTCCCCGGCGACGGCTGTGTGGACTTTACGCCGGTCTTTGCCGCGCTAAAAAAG
>JAISLX010000169.1 GCA_031277045.1 Treponema sp. | reverse complement strand
GCGGGTACGCCTTGCGGGTTTTTCCTTTCAACTGCACACAATTGCGGCGCAAAGCATAGAACGTGTTGACAGGGACTTGAGCGTTCTGGCAAAAAACGACGCGGAGGTCCGGCGTTTCCTTGCGGGCATAAGCCACATCGGCAGTTTTAACTGGCGGCCCATCGCGGGAACCGCCAGCCGGAGCTACCACAGCTACGGTCTGGCCCTGGATTTTATCGCGAAAAGCTGGGGAGGTAAAACCTATTACTGGCGTAATATCATGAACTCGAATGAAAACTGGTTCGAGATGCCCTACGAAAAACGCTGGATGGTACCCCTAGCGGTTGTGGAAATTTTTGAAAAACACGGCTTCATCTGGGGCGGCAAGTGGCTGTATTTTGATACCGTTCACTTTGAATACCGGCCCGAACTCCTCGCGCTGAACCCTCCCGCTGAAAACTGATCCCCGGCGCGCCTGGTTTTCCTGGCTAACGTCCCGTGCCGGTAAAACAAAACTTTCCACCGCGACTGTACGGTTAAACCCGGGCGCCGCACACGGCGATACGGGTTATGAAATCCGGCAGACCATCGGCCCGCCGCGCAAGTCCGCAGACAATTTTTCCCCTTCACTATTCAAAAGAATTTTTCGCCCCGCCCACGCCGGGGAAAGAAAAAATAGTTATACGATTTCTTTTGGAAAGTTCTTCGCGAACGATAAAAGGCGGACTTGACATTTGACAGAATATGAAGTAATAGAGGCCTGTAATAGTTTTAAGAAAATTCCTATGATATACCAATGCAAAATGTTGCACGGAATATGAACATGCCTATTTAAACGGCGAAACAAAATAGACTTGTTCAGGAACCCACCCCGCGGTTCTCTCCCAAGTCCCGCTGAATTTGCCGCACATGGCGGCAAATTTCCTGTTTTTCCGGGGAAGTTATTCGGGAACTGAGGTTTTCGAATAACTTCCGCGTATTGACAAAGCTTCATGGAAAGGATAAGCTATAACAGGAGGGTTAAATGACTGCAGAAGTTGCTATCTTGAATACCCACGGAGTAGCTTTAGCCGCAGATAGTGCTGTTACCGTGAATATAGGTGGTGAAAAGAAAGTATATAATACTGGTAATAAGCTATTTACATTATCAAAATATCATCCAATTGGTATCATGGTATATAATAATGCTTCTTTCATGAAAATTGATTGGGAAATAATAATAAAACAATATAGACGTTCGTTAAAAACAGATTCGTGTCCAACTCTTTTAGAATATGTTAATAACTTTTTAGAATATATCAAAAATTTTAATTACATTTCAGATGATTCACAACAAGAATTATTGGGTTCAAGTTGTTATACGGTGTTCTCATTAATTCGTAATACATTTTTGAGTAATCTGCGTGCAAAATTTAAAAATCAAGAAAATATAAAACCATCATAAATATCACAAGTTTTGAGTACTACAATTAAATCAATTCAAAATCTTCAGCAAGCAATGAATGATGTACTTACTTTTAAAATAGATAGAGATTTTATCGCATAAAGAACTTATAATGGAAATAATGAATGAAGGGCACCTCTGGAAACTCATTTTCTTGCACAAATTTCGGACGTTTTCAAACCGCCACTATTCGTTAATTCCTTGTGGTATAATGAATTATCAAACAGGGGAGTTTGTTTTCACGCTAAATTTGAGACCAAATTTAGAGTTTTTAGAGGTGCCCTGAAGTATTTGAAAATTACTCTTTATCAGAACATCAGAGAGAAAATATTATAAGGATTTTTATTAATGATTTACAAAAAGGAAATATTAAAAACTATACAGGCATTGTAATCGCAGGGTATGGGGAAAAAGAGATATTTCCGTCTCTTTATAATTTTCATGTTTATGGTAAATTAGGAAATTCATTTATTTATACCGATGAAAAGAGGGCCAATATCTCTATAGATAATTCAGCGACCATTCTACCATTTGCACAGAGTGAAATGGTTCATTCTTTTATGGGCGGGATAGATCCTGATTTTGAAGATACAATAATCATTCAAGTGAAAAGAGTTATGGATTCTGTATCAAAGGTTGTTGATAAGTCTTATAAAAATATTTTAGAGGATATAAACAGAGAATTTATAGATTATATAAAAGGTTTCAAACAAAATGTTTTTGTAAATCCTATAATGGGAATTGTTGATTCATTACAAAAGACAGACCTTGCAGAAATGGCAGAATCTTTAGTAAATTTAACTTCCTTCAAACGACATGTCTCGAAAGATACAGAAACAGTTGGAGGTCCAACCGATGTTGCGATAATAACAAAAGGAGATGGGTTTGTTTGGATTAAGAGAAAACATTATTTCGACATAAAATTAAATCAACATGATTTCGAAAATTATTTCAGGGAGGAAAATGATGAATAGGGTGTATAAAAACATTCAGGAATTCTTAATATTGAATTTTCCAGATTCATATAACAAATTAAAAGAAACAGAAAAGTTTGATATACAGTTTTATATTGAAAAAACTTCTGATGCTTTTGGCGAAAAAATTGCATCAATAATTAATAAACTGCCCAATGGAACATAACAGGACTGTTTACATTTCAAGCCTAAAGGCCCCCGGCCTCCGTAACGACTCTGGTCTTGCGCTACGCGCCTCAGTGTAGCCGGGGGACATTCCCACTTTGATTGCTGTATAGCAGCTTCCTTGTTCCGGCACAGTTCGCCGGCCCTGCCCTGTCAGCGCCGCCAGGCGTGGATGGGGTTGATCCCCAGGCGGAGGAGGAAGTAGAGCCAGGCGAAGCCGAAGCCCGCCAGGTGGGTGATATGGGCTACGTTGCCCGCCCGGCCAGTGATCATGAAGAACAGTTCCAGGGCGGTAAAGCCCAGGACCATGACGGGGGCACGGAGGGGAAGGAGGCCCCACAGGTAGATAACCGATCTGGGGTAATAAACCGCGTAGGCAAGCTGCACCGCGAAAATGGCCCCGGACGCGCCCATAAGCTGGATATAATACGCGCCGGAATAAAAATAGACCACGAATGAAAAGAATCCCGCAAGAACGCCGGACACGAAGTAGAACAGCAGAAATTCCCTGCTGCCCATGTGCCGTTCTACCTGGATTCCAAAGACAAAGAGGGCGAACATATTGAAAAATATGTGGCTAAAGCCGTCGTGGAGGAACATGTAGGTGACGAAGGTCCACAGCCAGCGCCGGGTTACTATCTGCGCGGGGATCATGGAAAACAGGATATCTATCTGCCATAACCCGAAGACCTGCTTTGCCAGAAAGACAACCAGGTTGATGCCGACCAGCCAGAGGGCTACCCCGTCGTAGCGGTAGCGAAAACTGCGGCGCAGGGGATTCACGCGCCTACCCTCTGCGGTGTGTCTGAGCCGTCCGGGGCTTTCCCCCGGAGCGGCGCGTTGAAAACTGCGGAGAACTGCATGATACCTCCCTTACAATAACATCCCGGCTTCTTCCAAGATACGCCTAAAATCCGCAATCGTTTCCCCGTGGACGAACCTGTTCCGCAGGGCCGCGCCGCCGGGCAGGCCGGCCCCGTTCCGGGCGCCGCAGGCTTTGGTATAGGCGCAAAAATGCTTCCGCATCTCTACGCAGGCCCGCCGGTCCCCCAGATCCGCCGCCAGCCGCCCCAGGTGCCGCAGGGCGGCGGCCATCCGTTCCGGGGGGCCGGGGGGCCTGTAGGCCGTGTCCAGGAGGAGGGATCGTGTTTCGCCAAAGATAAAGGGGTTCCCCAGGGCGCCCCGGGCGAACATGAGCGCGGCGCAGCCCGTTTCCCGGAACATCCGCCGGGCGTCTTCGGCGCGGTAGAGGTCCCCCGAACCTGCGACCGGCACGGGAATCCGGCTTGCCAGGTCCGCGATGTGGGCCCAGTCGCTGGTCCCGCCGTAACCCTGGGCCCTGGTCCGGGGGTGCAGGCTTACCATGGCGGCCCCGGCCTCCACGGCGGCGCGGGCGCAGTCACGGTAATTGACGGACTGGCTGTCCCAGCCGGACCGGATCTTGACGCTTACCGGGATGCCCCCCAGGTGTTCCCGGCTGGCCCGGACCGCCGCTTCCACAACGCGGCCAAGCCGGGCGCTGTCCCGCATCAGGGCGGCCCCGGCCCCGGTCCGGACCACCTTGGGCACCGGGCAGCCGGCGTTGATGTCGATGAGCGCCGGGCGCCAGGCGCCCAGCAGGGCCGCCGCCTGTCCCACCCGCTCCGGTTCCGCGCCGAAAAGCTGGATGCCGTAGGCGCCCTCGTTTTCCGCCCGGCGCAGCAGGGCGCTTACCGGGCCCGGATCGTCCGCAGGTTTGCGGTCCGGGCGGCTGCGGATAATCGATTCTGCGGAGACAAGCTCGGTAAAGCACAGATCCGCCCCTTCGTCGATACACATTGACCGAAAAGCCCGGTCCGTGTAACCGGCCACCGGGGCGAGGAACAGGTTCCCCGGCAGGGAAAGCCCCCCGACGTTCAAAGGCCGGTAGAACCGGGGGGCCTCCGGCTCTATCGCGTGGTTCATTCCCGGTCTTTCTTTGCACCCGCAAGGCGCCAGACCTTTCTGATAAGGCCGATCCGCCCGAAAAGAACCCAGAACAGCAGTATGAGGATAAACAGCGCCGGTATGCCGTAGATAAAAACGCCCAGCAGGACCACCAGCGCGGTTGACGCGATATCCGCAAAGGACCGGAACAGTTCGGCGATTCTGTCCGCGACTGACGGTTTGTAGTAGGCGGTCTCGGAAACCGGGCCCTGCAGTTCCAGGCTGATGGTCGCGTAGTCTATCAGGTGGGACAGGTTTGCCAGTTGGGAGCCGTACCAGTCAATTTCCTGCTGAAGTTCCGCTATCCGTTTTTCAACGGTCATAATGTCTTCGATGCTTTCCGCCTTCCCCAGGTAGGCCCGAAAGGTTTTAAGCAGTTCCAGCCGCGTATTCAGCCTGCCGTCAAGGTCGTAGTAGTTCAGCGTGGCGTCTTCCACAGTTTCCGACTGGTAGAGGATCTTTCCAATGTTCCCGACTTCGCGCAGGACGGCCTCGTAACGGGCGCTGGGAACCTTGAGCGTGTAGTGCCGGGAACTGTCGTTTACCGAGGAATCGCTGGCGTAACCCTGGCAGCGTTCCAGCACGGCATCTACCAGGGCGGCGGCTTCTTCCAGGCTGTCCACCTTTGTCCGGATTCTGGCGTTTTTGATAAGTTTCCGCCCCTGTTCCGGCGCGGGGTTTTCCCCGCCGCCGGCGGTACCCGCCTGATCCTGGGGCGTTTCGCCGGACAAACTGCCCATGTCCCGGTAAGCCGGAGGCGCCTCCATGCGGCTCTGGGGGCTGAAACCCGCGCCTGCGGTTTCGGCGCTGTAGGCGTCGGCTGCGAAACCCGGTAGTGCGCGGGACGCGGCGTCGGCGGACTTGGCTGCTCTGTCGCCACAGCCGCAAAGGGCCAGCGCGAGGAACAGCAGGGCGAAAACCGGGTTTTTTGGCGGGCCGCCCGCTATTCGCAGGCCGCCGCACGGGGCCCTATGAATCGCCGCCATAGCGCCTACTCCGCAGGGAGGCCGAAGAACCCGCAGGCGTTGTTCCAGAGCTGGGCGGCCAGGGTTTCCTCGTCAATCTCCAGCATCTCCGCCATAAAACGGGCCGTTATGGGCAGGTATTTGGGCATGTTGCGCTTGCCCCGGTGTTCCGCGGGAACCATGAAGGGGCTTTCCGATTCGCTAAGGATGCGGTCCAGGGGCAGGACTTTTACGGTTTCGTGGAGGTTCCGGGCGTTCCGGTAGGTCAGGTTCCCCGCGAACGAGAAGTAAAGGTTAAGGTTAAGGTCCAGGGCCCGTTTGGCGTATTCCGCGTTTTCCGAATAGCAGTGGAAAACGCCGCCCCGGGGGGGCATGCGGTCTTTGAGAATGTCCAGGACATCGTGCCCGGCTTCGCGGTTGTGGATAACCACGGGCAGATTCAGCTTGGAAGCCATGTCAAGCTGGGTGATGAACAGCTCGATTTGGGAATTTTTGTCCCCGAATTTGCGGTAGTAGTCCAGGCCTATCTCCCCGATGGCCACCACGCGGGGCAGCCGGACGTTTTGCTCCAGGAGTTGAACCCAGTCCCTGCCGGGGTTCTGCACTTCCGAGGGGCTTACCCCTACGGCGTGGTACACGTTGACCGCGGATTTAAGGTTGTTGTACACGGTGGTAAAATCGTGGAGGCTGTTGCAGATGGACACGATCCGGGTAACCTGGGCGGCCCGCGCTTCCTGAATAATAATGAGTTGTTCAATAGGGTCATCAACAATAAGCCCCAGGTGGGCATGAGTATCAAAATATTGCATGGCTTTTCCAAAGGCAAGGACAGATTTAAACTTTTTCCAAACTGGATGGTTCATACTATAACACGGAAGTCCGGGCGCGTCAAACATAAAATGCGGTTTTTGCCAGGCCGGCGCGCACTGGTCTGGGGCCTGTTGCGTCCACGGCGTTTTTCGGGAACACTAGAGTTGTTCAGAAACTTCAGTTTCTGAACAACAACCGCTTAAAAACAACAAAAAACACGGATTTTGTCCGAAATCCGTGTTTTTTGGGAGACTTGGAACCAACCTTTGGTTGGCAGATAACCAACCAGGTTATCGAACAAGTCCACTGTTTTTATAATGAATCATCCGGGCCGCGGCCCGGAAATTACGGAGCCCGCCGGTGTAAGACGGGCGCCAGGAGGAACCTATGGCACGGCCGGTAACTATTTTTTCGGGTCAGTGGGCGGATCTGCCCTTTGAGACGCTCTGCGCCAAGATGAAGTCTTTTGGCTATGACGGGATCGAGATAGCCTGCTGGGGAGATCACCTGGAGCCCCGCAAGGCGATTTCCGATCCCGCCTACGTGGAAGGCCGCAAGGCTACGCTGGCCGCCCACGGCCTTAAATGCTGGGCCGTCAGCGGGCACCTGATCGGTCAGTGCGTGGGGGACCTGTGGGACCCCCGGCTTGACGGCTTTGCCCCCGGCCGCCTGGCGGGGAAGCCGGAGGAAATCCGGGAATGGGCCATCGCGGAGATGAAAGACATCGCCGGGACCGCGAAGAACATGGGGGTTACGGTGGTAAACGGTTTTATGGGCAGCCCCATTTGGAAGTACTGGTACTCTTTCCCCCAGACCAGCGAAGAGATGATCGACAACGCTTTCAAAGACATCGTGCGGCTCTGGTCCCCCATTTTTGACGAGTTTGACCGCCTGGGCATCCGTTTCGCCCTGGAGGTACACCCCACGGAAATCGCCTTTGACTACTACACCGCCCAGCGGCTCCTCAAGGAATTCGACTACCGGCCCACCCTGGGCTTTAACTTCGATCCCTCTCATCTGCAGTGGCAGGGGGTGAGCCCGGCGATCTTTATCCGCGACTTCGCGGACCGGATCTACCATGTCCACATGAAGGACGCCGCCGTTACCCTGGACGGCAAGGCCGGTATCCTGGGCTCCCACATCACCTTTGGGGACACCCGCCGGGGCTGGAACTTCCGTTCTCTGGGCCACGGGGACGTGGACTTTGAAAACATCATCCGGGAACTCAACGCCATCGGCTACCAGGGGCCCCTTTCGGTGGAGTGGGAGGATTCCGGCATGGACCGTGACCACGGCGCCAGGGAAGCCTGCGAGTTTGTCCGCCGGGTTGACTTTCCCCCGTCGGAAGTGGCCTTTGACAGCGCCCTGAAAAAGGAATAGGGGCCGCGTCACAATTCCCAGGGGGAAGGTTCAAGAATATCTTTGTCGATACTGGGAAAAATCTGGGCCTCGTAACCGGCCTGGGGGTACAGAAGGTTGCGGGAATTAAGATAGGGAAGATTAGCGCCGGGGTTGGAAAAATCCCCGGCGCCCAGGCGGATCATCGACTGCGGGTTGCGGGTAAGGGCGTCCCACGCCTGAATCGCCTGCGCGTACAGTCCAAGGGCCTGGGCGCGATAGGCGGGGCGGTTCCGGGAAAGGGCTTCCAGGGTAACGCCCATGTTATTGCGGGCAATCATAAGGCGTTCGGCGGTCTCAATGTACCCCGGCTCGTCGTTGGGTAAAAGAATGGGGAGCCGGGCGCGTTCGGCTTCCAGCAGGTCCAGCAGGCGGTTGTAGTAGCCCTGGGCGGCGAAATAGTCCCCCCGCTGGTAGCAGGTATTACCCAGGGCCAGCAGGATACGGCGATCCAGGGGCAGTTGGGCGGATGTGGTAAAAAACCGTTCCAGCGCGCCCGCCCAGTTTTTCTGATGGTAATAGGCCGATCCCATGTAGTAGAGCATTTCCGGGGAACTGTAGCCGGTTTTTTCCGCGTTCAGGTAGTAGGACAGGGCCATCTCCATATCCCCGGACTTGGTAAAGTATTCAAGGTCCCCCATCGAGGCGTAAAGGCGGCCAAATTCGGGAGCGGGCCGGAGAAGCCGGCGATCCAGGCCGTCTTCGTAAAGGCCGATTGCCTTAACAAGCCGTTCCTCCGAGGCAAAATATTCACGCCGGTTCCTCAAAATTTCCGCCTCCCGTTCCAGAGCCTCGATGTGATAGGCAAGGCGGCGGACCGATTCTTCGGCGGTGTTCTCAAAATTCCGCAGGGCCACTCTCAGGGTAAGCTCCTCGTCCTGCAGATTATTGCCAAGGTAGCGGTAATACCGGGAAAGGTGGTAGTGCGCCTCCGGCAGGGCGGGCCCCTGAAGAACCGCCCGCAGCAGAACATCCCGAACGCCGCTGATCTGTTCCGCGTAGGCGTTGGGAACTCCCCGGACCTCCTCGGTCCGCTTGTCCAAAAGGTAACCCCCAAGTTCCGCCAGCGTTTCGGCACGTATCTTTTTTTTGGGGTTGTCCATAAAGAATGACTGAAGGGGAATAACCTCTTTCAGGTTGTCGGTACGGATAAAATACCTTAGCATCCGCTCGGCTACCGGATCGGTCCAGCCGTAGAGTTCCAGAAGCCGGGCGTAGGCAAAACGCGCGTCTTCGTAGCGGGCGCTGTCAACTTCTCCCCAGGCCAGGGCGTTATCGCCCTGGGCAAGCAGGGCTTCCGAATCGTCGGGGTTGTAATCCAGGATATTGTACCGGAGCAGGCGGTCCGCCTTTTCGTAGTTTCGCCGGTAGTAGGTTTCCAGAGCCGCGTAGTCCAGAACACCCTTTTTGTCCCGGGGGTAATAGGACAAAAGTTCATCGTACTTTTCTTCCGCGTAGATATACTGCCGCTGGTCGCGGAAGGCTTCCGCGTATTTGTAGAACCAGTTTTTATCCCGATGGATATTGAACGCCTGCGTAAAACGCTGGTTGGCCCGTTCATATTCACCGGCGCCGATCCGGTCATAGCCAAGCCGGTAGATGTTTTCCGCGTGGATGGGGGTATAGATAAAGCGCCAGATCAAAAAACACGAGGAAGCGGCCACTACAAGAATAAACAGCGTAAGCCTGATGACGGGAAGAAAACGATGGACAAAGATGTAGGCAAAGCTCCCCCGTTCCGCCTCCATCTGTTCGCCGGTTTTTTTTTGGACGGGAATCTTGATGGTTCTGTCCAGAATCTTGCCGGCAAGGGCCGCGGTTTCTTTGGGCGGGGCTCCCCGTACCAAAAGCCGGACAAGGTCTTCCATCTGAGCGGGGGAAATCGTGTGCTCGGCGATAATTTCTTCTACGGCAACCCGCAGGTTGAGGGGATAACCGGTAAGAGTCCGCTGGAACTGGGCCAGATCGTCTTCGGTTAGCTGTATCGCCTCCGGTTCTTTTTCACCGGGCGGGGGACCGGCGGCGCGATCCTTTTTTTTGCCGGTCTCCTGGGGGGGGCTCTGGCCGGGGATATCGTCAAGCACATCGTCAATACCGGGAAGAGTAAAATCCCCCAGATCCATACCGGTTTCGTCTTCCCCCTCCGGGGACGGCGGTTTCCGCTCCATGTCAAAACTGTCAAAGGAGTCGGCGTTTTCCCTAAGATCGGCCTCGCCAAAGCCCTCACTCAGGTCCAAGTCGTCTTCGCCGGTCTCAATGCCCTGGTCCCCGGTCTTGGTCTCTTGGGCCTCACCGGTTCCACTGTCCAGATCCAAGTCCAAGTCCAGGTCCAGGTCCGGCATTTTGCTTCCCGCGTCCGGTCCAGGCTCCTCAGTATCGCCCAGCTCCACGCCTTCACCCAGGTCCGGGATTTCAGTTTCCGCGTCCGGCCCAGGCTCCTCAGTATCGCCCAGCTCCACGCCTTCACCCAGGTCCGGAATTTCAGTTTCCGCGTCCGGCCCAGGCTCCTCCGTATCGCCCGGTTCCACACCTTCACCCAAGTCCGGAATTTCAGTTTCCGCGTCCGGCCCAGGCTCCTCCGTATCGCCCAGCTCCACGCCTTCACCCAGGTCCGGAATTTCAGCGCCGGCGGGGGCCTGATCCACATCGTCCGCCAGGCCGTTCAGAAGATCGCCGGGAATACCGGAATCCTCAGGCTCGTTCCCGGCGGGAATACCGGGAAACTCATCGGGAATGTCGGGAAGTTCAGGGGGAACAGCGCCCAGGAGGGCGTCCATATCAAAATCCCCCAAGGCCGGATTCGCCTGCCCGGAGGGGGCTTCAGCGCCGCCGGTTTCCGTTTCCGGCTGGTCCGGGACCGCGGAAAGATCCGGATCCGTCCGGGAGGTATCAATGTCCGCCGCCTCTTCAGCGCCGGGCTCTTCGGCCTCAATTTCGGGGAGGGAAAGATCCTCATAGGGCAAATTTTGCGCCTCAAGCGCGGCTTTCTCATTGCCGATTTCGTCAAAAGAAGCTTTAAATTCCCGGAGGTCCTGTAAAGAGGGCATAGTATTCCATTTATGTATCGGCTAAAGCCAACACAGCGTTAAGGAGTATAAATTACCACAGAGTGTAAGCCGATTATAGTACTGTAGTTGGTTTTAAGTGGCCGTTGTGCGGAAACTGGAGTTTTCGAACAACTCATTTAATTTTAAGGCTGCTGCCCCGAAGCTTGAAGTTTTGAGACAGCCAGGTTATCGTGTTTTAACGCGGTAATGAAGAACCCGGGAGCAGGCTCCGGGGTATGGACCCGGCCCTCCAATCACAAACTGCCAGATATGAAAACCAAAAAAAAAGCGGCCCGGCCGCTTGCCGTTGTTCTTTTCGCCTCCTTTGCCCTGCCCCTCATGGGCGCGGACCTGGAATCCCCGGAATTTTTTGAAAGGCTCCTGAACCTGCCAAAAACGGCCGGACCGCAGATATTCGAGGACGCGGTGATTTTTACCGCGTCTTCCAGCCACCGCCGGGTGGGAGTGGCCCTGGCGGCGGAAGGATTCGCCCCGGTTCACTGGATGCAGCGGCTTTTAATGATCCAGGACCCTCTGGACGCGCCCATCCCGCCGGGAAAAAAGGTTCCCGACCCCTACAAGGATTCAGGCCTTTTCTTTTACGTGTACCAGGCGCCTGAGGGTCTTGAGGAGATAGAGTACCGCCTGGTCGTTGACGGCCTTTGGACCACGGACCCGGCCAATCCCGCAAGCCGCCGGAACGAGGTTTCGGGAATCACCAATTCCCTGGTGGTCATGCCCCGGCTCGAAAAGAATCCGGTTCTTCACGAAGACCCAAGGGGGGTGCTGCGCTTTTCGTTCAAGGCCCCCCCGGGGGAACTGGTTACCGTGGCGGGCAGTTTTAACGGCTGGGACCCCTTTATGTACGAACTGCGCGAATACCCCGAAGGAACCTACACGCTAAGCCTTTCCCTGCCGCCGGGAACCTACCAGTATTTGTTCTTCCACCGGGGTGAACGTTTCGTTGATCCCTATAATCCCCGCCGGACCTATACCAGAGAAGGAGATATTGCTTCGGAAGCAATAATTAAGTAAATTAGTATAGATGCGCTATTACACTGTGATGAAAGAAAATTATTCAGTTATACCGCTTCTTTTTGGAAAAAACTTGTCCCTTTCCGCAAAAATCTCCTGGGGATTCCTCAAAATGGGCAAGTCGTTGATCTTCCCCAAACGGGACTACAACTACAACCACATGGGCAACCTCTGTTTGGTGTATTTTAAGCTTACCCCTCTGTGCAATCTGCGCTGCAAGATGTGCGGCCAATGGGGGGACCGGGGGGTCATGAAGGATTGTGATATAACGGAAGAGGCGAAAAAAATCGTACCGTTGCAGCGGTACAAGGAACTGATAAACGAGATTGCCCCCCAGCGCCCGGTATCGTACATCTGGGGAGGGGAACCTTTCCTGTACCCGGATCTGATGCCGCTGGTCAAACACATGGTCGACAAGGGCCTTTACGTCAGCGTTAATACCAACGGGACCCTGCTGGAGGAAAAGGCCGGACAAATTGTCTACGACAAGTGGAGTACCATTTTTGTATCGCTGGACGCTTTCGAGGAAACCAACGATTTCATGCGGGGAAAGGGATCCTACGAGCGGGTAGTCAGGGGTTTTAAGGCCATCAACCGGGAAAAGAAAAAGCAAAATTCCATTTATCCCGTTATGGGGATTGTAACCACCGTAACCAACCAGAATTACCAGGACCTGGGCCGCCTTGCGGAAGCCACCAAAGAGTTCAACCTGGATCTGCATATTTTTAACCTGGGCACCTACACCAACGACAATATTATCGCGGCCCAGCGCCGTTTTATGAAGGAAAAGCTGGACACCGATATTGACTGCCTTACCGGTTACAACACGGGGTATAACAACAACATTGACGGGAAACGCCTGCATGCCATCCTAAAGGACCTGCACAAAAATGATTACGGCCACCCCATTTTCACAGTACCTACCCTGAACCCGGAAAAAACCCATACCTATTACGCGGACCTGGAAACCCCGGTGCGAAACAACTGCATTGTCCCCTGGTGCCAGGCCAATATCAATTACGATGGCGATGTGCATTTCTGCGCCGATTATCCTGATTACATTTTAGGGAACATCAAAGAGCAGTCCTTTACGGAAATTTACAACGGGGACCGGGCCAACCGCTTTCGAAAAACCATTCATGCCTGCGCCGGGGGCATGTTTCCCGGCTGTCTGAGGTGTTACCAGAACATGCTGTTCGGAAAAAAGATACTGGGATATTAGCGCCTGTTCAGCGGGATTTCCGGGGTAATTTCAGGCGGAGAGATCTACGGCGGGGAAAAACCTGAGTTTGTGGAGAGCGGCTGCCCGGAAAGCTCAGGCTAAAATCCGTTCGCTTTTCCGGGCAGTTTTGGCTTTGCGCGGGATCGTTTTGAATAGAGTTGTTCAGAAACCTCGGTTTCTGAACAACAACCGCTTTAAAACAACAAAAAACACGGATTTTTGGCAAAATCCGTGTTTTTTGGGAGACTTGTGAGATAACCAACCGGGTTATCGAACAAGTCCAATCAGGATGTTCCGCGTTATGCTGCTGTAACCGCTTTTTTTACAATCGCCCCGATGCTTATGCAGCCCAGTATGATGAGGGCGCCCCCCGCCAGGGTTTCGGCTATCCAGACCAGGGGCAGGGGCACTTTCGCCAGGACTTCCGGCACGGTGTCGGATTTTGCTCCGAGGGTGGCCGCCAAAAAGAACAGAAACGTGAAGGAGTTAAAAAACTTTGGCAGGACGCCGAGGAGCAGGACGATAAGCCCCACAAAGATCAAAACGAACACCACGACACCGGCAAAGCGGGCCGGGTCCCCGAAGACCGGCAGCCATATCAGCGGTATAAAGACGAAATTGAGAATCAAGACGCTCAATTCCCCCAAGGCGCCGCCCACCACAATATGGGGAAGTTTCTCCCGTTCCTGTTCGGCGAGAAAAAACGAAACCATGCAGACCATAACAGGCCATGCCGGAAGTTTAAGCAAAAACAGCAGCGTCTCTGCCAGGGCAATCAGGGGCAGAAGCAGGGCGCATGTCAACAGATTTCTCCTGTTAAATATTTTTTCCATGTCAATTCTCCTGTTTCATGATAATTTTGGCGGCTGTTGTTCAGAAACCGCGGTTTCTGAACAACCCTGTTATATCGCCGTCCAGCCGCCGTCAACGGAAAGCAGCTGGCCGGTAGTGTACGTTGACGCGTCGGACGCGAAATAAATGACGGCGCCGTCCAATTCCCCCGCTTTGCCCGGGCGGCCCATGGGGCAATAGGTTTTAACCACATTGGCAAAATTCGGGTTACTCAAGACGGCGTCGGTCATTTCCGAGGGGAAGTACGCCGGGCCGATAGCGTTAACAGTAATGTTGTACCTGGCCCATTCGGCAGCCAGCGCCTTGGTCAGCATCAGCACGCCGCCCTTTGAGGCGCAATAGGCGTTTAAGGGGCTGGTAGCCATAGCCGCGCTGCTGTGGATCGAACCGACATTGATGATCTTGCCGTACTTTTGTTCGATCATAATTTTTCCCGCTTCCCGGGCGAAAAAATACACGCTGTTCAGGTTGGTGTTAATGACGGCGTTCCAATCATCGTCGGACTGAAGTTCGGCGGGGTTTGACCGGGCGGTCCCCGCGTTATTCACCAAAATGTCGATACGGCCGTAGTGTTCTTTTATTTTGGCGACGGCGGTTTTGATTTCGTCATTTCTTAACACATCGCATTTGAAGGTAAAACACCGTACCCCCAATGCCTCAATGGTCTTTTTAACTTCCTCCAGCCGTTCCTGCCTTCTGGCCACTATTGCCAGATCCGCGCCCTGGCCTGCCAGAGCCTTTGCGAATTGTACGCCAAGTCCTGACGAAGCGCCCGTTACCAGGGCGACTTTCCCTTTCAAATCAAACATACTCATCTTAAGCCTCCGTAAAAAGCCAATCCGTGTTGACTTATATTAAAATATTCCCGGCAACGCCGGTCTTTACAGTGCCGTAATTTCAACATCCGCCCCTGATATACATGTCTATTCCCTCCGCCGCTTTCTTTCCCGCCCCCATCGCGAGAATTACTGTGGCGGCTCCCGTAACCGCGTCCCCGCCGGCAAAGACACCCCGCCGGGAAGTCCTGCCGGTTTCATCATCCGCGATAATACCTCCCCACTTTTGCGTATCAAGACCGGCGGTAGTGGATTTAATCAGCGGATTGGGCGAAGTGCCGATGGCCATAATCACGCAGTCCACGCCGATTGCTTCCTCGCTCCCCTCCAGGGGCACGGGACGGGCCCTGCCGGATTCATCCGGTTCGCTTAAAACCATCTTTTGACAGACAATTCCGCTGACCCAGCCTTTTTCGTCTCCGGTAATACCTACGGGATTTGTGAGAAACCGGAACACAATGCCTTCTTCTTTGGCGTGTTCCACTTCCTCACGCCGGGCCGGGATTTCCTTTTCCGTCCGCCGGTACACAATGGTTACCTCCGCGCCCAGACGCCTTGCGCAGCGGGCCGCGTCCATAGCGACATTACCGCCGCCTACCACGGCGGCTTTTTTGCCCCGGTGTATGGGCGTCGAACTGTCCGGCATGTAGGCTTTCATCAGGTTTATCCGGGTAAGAAATTCGTTGGCCGAATAAACGCCGTTCAAATTTTCTCCGGGGATATTCATAAATTTGGGAAGTCCCGCGCCTGAGCCGATGAAGACCGCCTTGTAACCGTAGGTGTCAAACAGTTCATCAACGGTCAGGGTTTTGCCGATTACGGTATTTACCGCTATCTCCACCCCCATGTTTTTTAAGCCAAAGATTTCTTTTTGCACGATAGCCTTGGGAAGGCGGAATTCGGGAATGCCGTAGGAGAGCACCCCTCCCTCGACATGGAGGGCCTCAAAGACCGTAACCCCGTAGCCTTTCCGCGCCAGGCTTCCCGCGCAGGCAAGCCCCGCCGGGCCGGAGCCTACCACCGCCACCCGGTCTTTCCGGTTTTTTCCAGGAGTGATTTTTCCGTCCGGGGGTTTGCCGGCGGCGTTGTGATAATCCGCCGCGAAACGTTCCAGCCTGCCGATGGCCACAGGCTCCCCCTTGCGCCCGCGGACGCATGTGCCTTCACACTGGGTTTCCTGGGGACACACCCTGCCGCATATTGCCGGCAGGGAGTTGCAGCGGGTAATCAGTTCGTAGGCTTTTTCAAATTCCCCGGCGGCGATTTCCCTGATAAAACCGGGTATGTCTATATTCACCGGGCAGTCTTCGACACAGGGTTTGTTCTTGCAGTCCAGGCAGCGCCGCGCCTCGTCCACCGCCTGCGCTTCGGTATATCCCAAAGCCACTTCCAGAAAATTACCGCTCCGTACCGCCGGATCCTGTACCGGCATCTCATTCTTTGTTAAGGCCATGTTTGGCCGGGCCGTGTTTGGCATTAAGACACCTCCTTAGCGGCCTTGAGTAAACGACACGAAGCCCGCGAAGAATTTTGACAGGCTTCATAGGCCCGCGCCTCAAAGGGCCGGTATATGGCCGCCCGCGCTATCGCTTCGTTAAAATCAACTTCGTGTCCGTCAAAGTCCGGCCCGTCCACGCAGGCGAACCGGGTTTTCCCCCCGACGCTGAGACGGCAGCCCCCGCACATTCCCGTGCCGTCTATCATGACAGGATTCATGCTGACCGTAGTTTTAATGCCGAACGGCTTTGTTACGGCGGCGACAAATTTCATCATCACAAGCGGGCCTATAGCCACAACCTCGTCGTACCGTTCCCCGCCGTCCAGAAGAAACTGGAGCGCCTCGGTTACCAGCCCGTGCCTGCCGTATGTTCCGTCATCAGTCATCAGGAAAAACTTATTGCTCACCTGTTTGAATTCATCTTCCAGGATAACAAGGTCTTTGGTGCGGAACCCGGTGATGGCGTGAACTTCCGCCCCTTTTTGGTGAAACTTTTTCGCTACGGGGTACGCGATGGCGGACCCCACGCCGCCGCCCACAATGGCTACCTTGTCCGCTCCACATTCGGCAGCTTTCCCCAGCGGGCCGACAAAGTCGTGTATATGTTCCCCTTCCTCAAGACAGTTAAGCCGCCATGTAGCGGCCCCCACTATCTGAAATATAATTGTTACAGTCCCCGCGCCGCGGTTAAAGTCCGCGATGGTCAACGGTATCCGTTCAGCGTCCCCGGCGGCCCGCAGAATAACAAACTGCCCCGGTTCGGCTTTGGCCGCCTCCAGAGGGGCGGCCAGCTCCATCAGCGTTACGGCGGCGTTAAGGTTTCTTTTCTTTACGATCGTTACCATGCGGCAGACCTCCTTCTCTCAAAAGGAAATGTACCAAATAAAAATGACCGCGGGAAATATAAGTTTGGAATAACGTTATATTGATCTCGATATTGGACTTGCGGTTGTTGTTCAGAAACCGAAAGTTCTAAACAACTCTATTGCGCCTGGGCGTTCTGTTTGTATCAGGCCCGCCGCGAATGAGCCGCCGCGCGGCTATATGGATTTTGATATGAGGAAGTTCCGGAACCCGTTCACCATGAGGTAAAACAATTAAGACGCCGGCGTCCCCGGCCGTGCCGGGGCGCGTAACCAGTTCTGTTTTTCTAAAACAATTAAGACGCCGGCGTTCCTGTTGTTTCCACAGGCACTTCACATGCGCTGCATACAAGAACTCCTGTTTGTGTGGTTGCGCGTTTCCGCCAGGGGCGGGATTGCGCAGGCGTTTTACCGCCGGCAAGCCTGGTATGGTTACCAGGATTTCATGGCGTTCGTAAAGGCGGTTTCGCTGGCTTTGATGATCGTTTCGTCCACGCAGTAGGCGAACCGTATCCAGCCGGGTTTGCCGAAACCCGAACCGGGCACGCCCAGGATCAGGTGTTGTTTGAGGAGTTCCGCGAAGGCAAGATCGTCCCCCTCCGCGCCGGAAGAACCGGAAACCACGCGGGGCGGAACCCGGCAGAACAGGTAGAAGGCTCCCTCGGGCCGGGCGTAGGCTATGCCCGCCCGGTCCAGTATCCCGGTAAAGGCGGCGCGCCGGCGGGCGTAGATGTCCACGTCAACCTTGGCGAAGGTGAGTTCCGCCACGATCCGCTGCATCAGGGCCGGGGCGTTGACAAAGCCGAGTATCCGCGTGGCGTAGATCAGCGCGTTTATCAGATCCTCTTTGTCCGCTGCGCCGGGGCCCGCCGCGATATAACCAATCCGTTCGCCGGGGAGCGAGAGGCTTTTGGAGTAGGAGCTTACCACGATGGAATTGGCGTAGGCGGCCAGCACCGGGGGAACCGCGATACCGTCGTAGCTTATCTCCCGGTAGGGTTCATCGGAGACAAGGTAGGGCGCGCCCCGCCCGGCCAGGAGCTTTCCCAGGGCTTCGATGTCGGCGGCGGGGTAGACCCTGCCGGTGGGGTTGTGCGGGGAGTTGATGAGGACGGCCTTGGTTCGGGGGGAAAGGGCGGCTTTGACGGCGTCCAGGTCCAGGCTAAAATCTTCGGCGGAATCTACTTCGACAAGGACGCCCCCGTGGTTGGCCACGTAGGACCGGTACTCCATAAAGTAGGGCCGGGGGACGATCACTTCGTCTCCGCTGTCCAGAATCGCCTTAAAAACCACGTTCAAGCCCCCCGCGGCGCCAACGGCCATGACGATGTGGGAACCGTCTATCCGTACCCCCTGCTCCCGGGACGCCTTGGCCGCCAGGGCTTCCCGCACTTCCGGGTAACCGGCGTTGGGCATGTAGCCGTGGGAACCTTCACGGTCCTCCCTGGCAAGGCGGAGAAACACCCGGTGAAAGGCCGGGGGCGGCTCAACATCGGGGTTGCCCAGGGAAAAATCAAAAACTTTACCGGCGCCGTGTTCTTTTTTCAGACGGCTCCCCTCCTCGAACATCTTGCGGATCATGGATTGGGAACCCAGGGCTTCTTTAATTTTCCGCGCAACAGACATGGCTAACTCCTGTGTTAGGCACAATGAAATTACACAAGTAAAATTACATAAATAATTTATTTTAGCAAGATTTTCCGGCAACTTTCTTCATGCGGCTGCATATATATTAGAGTTGTTCAGAAACTTCAGTTTCTGAACAACAACCGCTTAAAAACAACAAAAAACACGGATTTTTGGCAAAATCCGTGTTTTTTGGGAGGCTTGGAACCAACCTTTGGTTGGCAGATAACCAACCGGGTTATCGAACAAGTCCATTGCCTTCCCTTGTCCGCCCTCCCGTTTCCGCCTATAATGACCCATCTTAATTTTCAAAGGAGTTAATATGAAAGAAAACAAACACACCCAGACCATCCCCTCCACCGTGCTGGCGCAGGCGCAGGAGAAGATCGATGAGGCGAAGGCCCTGCTTACCCCCTACCTCCTGGCGCTCACCCCGGCGGAGCGGCGGGAACTGCCCAAAATGGGGGAGAAGACCATCGGCTTTGTGGAGAAGGCATACGACTTTGCCCAGAAAAACCCCGCCCTTATCCCGCCATATCTGGACCTGGCCGCGTTCGGCGCGGACTTTGCCGACGCCCACGGCCTGTGGACGCTGCTCAACTCGGTTCAGCAGCTGGAGGAAGGCATCGACGACACGGAGATGACCGCCGGAAGCGAGGCGTATCAGGCGGCGCTGGTGTTTTACCAGTCCGTCAAAATGGCGGCAAGTCAGAATGTCCCCGGCGCGAAGGCGGTTTATGAGGAACTCCGCACCCGCTTTCCCCAGGGCGGCAGGCCCCGCGCCGCTTCGCACCC
>JAISLX010000167.1 GCA_031277045.1 Treponema sp. | reverse complement strand
GACTTCATGACCCACCAGATGGTTTCCATGTAGTCGCTGTCCATGGTTTTGTAGTCGTTGTCGAAGTCCACCCAGCGGCCCAGACGGGAGATAACCTGCCGCCATTCCCTGACGTAGCGCAGTACCGCGGCGCGGCAGGCTTCGTTGAAGCGGGCGACGCCGTAGCTTTCGATGTCGGTTTTGGAGTTAAGGCCCAGTTCTTTTTCGATAAGGTTTTCCACGGGGAGGCCGTGGCAGTCCCAGCCGAAACGGCGCTCCACTTTTTTGCCTTTCATGGTCTGATAGCGGGGGATGATGTCTTTGATGGTGCCGGGGACGAAGTGCCCAAAATGGGGGAGCCCCGTGGCGAAGGGGGGGCCGTCGTAGAACACGTACTCCTCGCCGCCTTCCCGCCGGGTTACGGATTGTTCGAAGGTATGACGCCGCTCCCAAAAGGCGAGTATCTCCTCTTCCAGCTTGGGGAAGTTTACCTTTGGGTCCACCGCTTTGTACACGTTATGCCGCTCCTCTGGCTTGCAGCCCGGGATCTTTCACTCCCGCCGGGGGGGAATCCCGAAAATATCGCGCCTAGTATGGCATACGGGGGGCGGATTTCCAATAGCGGGAAACGCGCGGCCCGGCGCCTGGCGCCGTTTTGAAAAAGCGTCCATTACCGGGTTTGAAATTTGCGTTACGTTAAAAAAACGTATGCTCAATCACGATTTTTATGCCAATGATAACAAGAACCGCCCCTCCCGCAAATTCCGCCTTTGATTTATATCGTGTTCCAAAAACATTGCCGATGATTACCCCGCCCATCGCTATAAAAAATGTAACAAGTCCGGTTATCAATATCGCTGTATATATATTGATCTCAAAAAAGGCGAATGTTGTGCCAACGGCCAGCGCGTCAATGCTGGTAGCAACGGATAAAACAAGCATCCTCACAGCCCCAAAAGAATTTTTACCGGGTTTTTCCCCTTCTCTTTCCTTTGAGAAACTGTCTTTTATCATTTTCCCGCCGATAAACCCAAGCAGGACAAAGGCGATCCAGTGATCCAGAGCCTCAAATTTATTCACAAAAAAAATTCCCGCGGCATATCCAATAGCCGGCATCAGGGACTGAAAAAAACCAAAATACACGCCGGGAATTATTATCTGCGCTGGTTTTGGTTTTTCCACGGACAAACCCAGTGTAATTGACACGGCAAACGCGTCCATTGCCAGCCCCACGGCAATAAGGACAATTTCCGGTAAACCCATAATAAGCCTCTCTCTGTTGTTTGGCCGTAAAGCTGGTTTCAAAACCCGGCCAGCCATTTGTCCCGCGTGCGAAACGCGGCAACCGCTGGTTTTGAAACAGCTTCAATGTACTATAACGAAAAACCCGGAACAAGTTTGCGGATACGGGCCTGGACACGGCGCTCCGGGAAAGGCGATAAAGGAGACATGACAAATTATCGTGTGCCAGAACCCCGGATTACCCGGTTTGCGCCCCCGGTGTACCACTGCCGGCGGGCGCGGGAACCCCTGATCCCGGACGGAAACCTGGACAAAGCTTTCTGGAAAAACGCGCCCTGGACGGAAGATTTTCAGGACATCGAAGGAGAGGGGAAACCGGCCCCCCGTTTTCAAACCCGCGCGAAGGTCCTCTGGGACGATGAGGCGCTGTACATCGGCGCGGAACTCCGGGGAACCGAAATTTGGGGACACGTTACCCGGCGGGACGCGGTTATTTTCCAGGATAACGACTTTGAGATATTCATCGATCCTGATTCAGATACCCACGTCTACGCCGAATTCGAGATGAACGTCCTCAACACCGTGTGGGACCTGCTTCTGACCAAACCGTACCGGGACGGCGGCCGGCCCGTCAACAGTTTTGACATTAAGGGGCTGGAAAGCGCGGTAGCGGTGGAGGGGGAAATCAACAATCCCCGCGCCGATAACCGGTGCTGGACTCTGGAAGTCAAAATGCCTTTTGAAAGCCTGCTGGAATGCCGCAGTCAGGGCGCCGGCCCGCCCCTGCCGGGGGACTACTGGCGGGTCAATTTTTCCCGGGTCCAGTGGCCGGTGGACATTACCGGACGGGGTTATGAAAAGCGGATAGACCCTGCCACCGGCAGGCCCTGTCCCGAGGATAACTGGGTATGGGCCCCCACGGGACTTATCAACATTCACTACCCCGAACTGTGGGGCTTCCTGTTCTTCTGCCGGGAGGATGAGACATATTCCATTCCGCCCGGTGAGTACCTCGCATGGCGTCTCCGCCGCGTCTACTACCGGGAACACGCGATTTTCGATAAAACCGGCGCGTTTTCTCAGGATATTCAGGCGGAAGGGGTGGACATCGAGGCTACCGCCCGCGACTTTACGCTGTCCTGCCCCGCGCCGGACGGAAAAACCCGGATCCTGGTACGCCGCGACGGCCTGGTTGAACGGGCCCCGCCGTTCCCCGCCCGCCGTATGTGAATATGCGGGTTTTCCCAAAACCATCCGGGATTTGGGAAAACCCCCAAATCAGGGCCGCATTACGCTTTTGTGCCGGTTCAATTTCTACGCCAATGATGGCGGGGTTGAGACCTCCCCCGTGCAAAATGAGAAAAGTCCGCAGGACTTTTTCTTCTCGAACGAAGAACTCCGCTGAACCTTTGGTTCGAGCTCTGCGGCGGGATTCTTCATTTCAAGGGCCGGCGCATAACGGCTGCGGGGACTGCGGCAGATGTTTTGCCCCCGGTTTTCCGGCCTGCGGCATTGTCCCCGTGATATGCGCCAGCCCGGTAGACAGGGCCGCGGCGGGATTTTATAGTTTTGTAGCCAAGGGGTTAAAGGAGTGTATATGATCCGCGTGTTAAGGGTTTTGTTTTTTTTGTGTGCCCTTTCCGCTGTGTACGGGCAGAATTCGGCAGAATCGCTGTCCCAGTTGGACGGCGTTATCAAGACACTGGGGGCGGAGGTGCACAAAAAACTCCTCTCCGAACAAGCCCGGCAGGCCGTCATCGGTCAGTGGACCTACCAGGACGCGATCCCGCCCCTGGGCGATTACTGGCATGCCCAGCTTATAGAGGAGCTGACTAATACCGCGGGCCGGTCCTACACGCTGTCTTCCGGCGCGCCGGGCGACTGGGTAATTTCAGGTGAGATTATCGAGGTGGGTAACACCATCAGGGTGTACACGCGCTTTGTCCGGACTTCCGGTAACATGGTTGCGGCAATCCTCCACACGGATTTCCAGCGGAACGAGTACCTTCTCGACCTGCTCTCCGGCGCTTCCTCCTCGCGGGTGATTTGGGACGCCTACGAGCCCGACAGCCGGGACAACGCCCTTCCCGTGGGGATAGGCGCCGGACAGGACGCCCCGTTTGTCAGCCGGACCCTGCATAACGGCGACGGCGAGGATTTTTTTCTCCTGGAACCGGATTGGGACGGGGCGCTGGTGATGGAAACCAGCGGGAGCATCGACACCGTTATGGATCTGTACGAGTCAGACTCCCAGGATAGTATCGCCTATAACGATGACAGCTCCGACAACAACGCCCGAATCCGGCATACGGTCCGCGCGGGGACCCGCTACATCGCGCGGGTAAGGGCCTACGGCAGCGACACGGGGAGCTACGGCTTTCGCGCCTATATTGTCGAGCAGGTTAGCCCCGACGAATACGAAGAGGACAACGAATTCTCCACCGCAAAGGATATAAGCATCGGGACCGCCCAGCAGCACAACTTCCACTCGGAGGACGATGTTGACTGGGTAAAATTCCAGATAAGCCGTTCCGGCCGCTGCACCATCCGGACGCGGGGTGTCGACCCGGCCCGCCTTGACACGTATATCGAACTCTACGATTCCGGGTACAACTCTATCGATTATAACGACGACGGGGGCGACGATCTGGATTCCCTCCTGTCCATCCAACTGCAAAGCGGCGTTTACTACCTCAAGGTTGAATGTCTCAACGACGAACCGGATCAGTCTTACACGATCCGGGTGGACGTTGAATAGCGGCCCGGACGCCGAATGGCAGCGGCCCCAAATCCCAACAATTTGTCGCGCTTCGCGTATAAGACCCCGAAAAACCGGCTAAACCGGTAATACATGCGCCGGTCATGGGCGGCCCTGGTCCGTTGACAAGCCCTGCCGGGGGGCATAAGGTTTTTTTGTGAAAACCGCGATTCTTGCCGCCCTGTTCTGCCTGTCGATGGGGGCCTGTTCCCGGACCGGCATTAGTTCCATCGACCGGGAAGACCTGTTTTCCCTGGAGATTGGCCGTCTGGAAGACCAGCTTGCCCTCTACGGCCTGGAAGGGGATTTGGGCCTAAGCCGGGTTGATCTTGTTATGAGGGAGGGGCTTTTTTATATATCCGACAGAAACGGCGGCAAGGTGGTGCGCTACAACTCCTACGGGGATCTTCTGTCCATGATCTACAACGATGAGTTCAACAGCGCCCCCCTTGGCCTAAAAACCAACCAGGGGGAGGATTCCATCGTAACCCGCTGGGCTTTTACCTACCCCCTGCGGGAACCGGGACGGATCGCTGTGGATTCCCGCAAGCACATCTACGTGGAAGACCGGCTCCCCGACAGCAGCTACCACTACGATGCGGACACCAGGGCCCTGCTGGACAGCGTTGTCCTCCACTTTGACCAGAACGGCCGTTTCGTGGAGTATCTGGGCCAGGAAGGGGCGGGAGGAACCCCCTTTTCCCGGATTATCGGGATCTACACCACCGGGCAGGATGAAATTGTGGTTGTGTGCCGTCAAACCACAGGCTGGACAGTGTACCGGTATGGCGCCGGCGGCAGAAGCCCTCTGGTGATCAACCTGAAAAACGACGCCATACCGGTGCCGGCGGACTGGTCCGCGGTTTCCGCGTCAGTAGACGCCATCATGGCGGCCCCGGATTCCCGTGACCTTTACCTCAAAGTTGATTACTACCGGGACATCTACGACGATTCCACCGGTACCCGGGTGGGAACGGAACCGGACAACTCCCTGATCTGGGTGATGGACTTAAACAGCGGCGCCTATGTGGATTGTTTTGAAGTTCCTTTTCTGGAGCGGACAACCTTTATAAACGACCGCCGCGAAAGCCTGTGGATGCTCTATTCGATGATGGGCATAGCCAGGGGGGGCAGGGTATTTCTTTTGTCTCCGGTAGATGAAGGATATTCCATCCTCATTCTCCGGCGGGAGAGGGAGTCCCCCGGAAGTTCCGAAGATTCCACCGCGGATCCCCACACGGTAACGGTGTTTCCCTCCGCGAACATAGAACAGCGCCGCGGGCTTATCAATGTGGACCAGGAAGAACTTTACCTGAACAGTTTCGATCTTTCCGGGGATGGTATTATTTCCGCAATTTTGGTCAGCGATTACGAGGCAAAGGTTGTGTGGTGGCGTACCGATAAAATATTAACGGAAGGAGTTCCCTCATGGCCGTAAAAAACCCGTATAGCCGGTCCGGTATGCAATCCGGCCATCTAATCCCCTCCGGGAGTCCGGCGTGAGGGGCCGGGAAGCCCTCATCGCCGCTTCCGCGTCCCGGACAATGGACGCGGAAGCGGCTGCGGACTGGTCTTTTAACAGCTTTGCCCTTGTGGAGGCCGCGGGACGCCGCGCGGCTCAAGTCCTGGCGGAGGCTTTTCCCCGGCTTTTCGATCCCCCCGGCCCCGCCGTGGTGGTTCTGACCGGTTCGGGAAATAACGCCGCCGATGCCCTGGTGATCCTCCGCTCCCTGATTCTCGGCGGCTTGACGGCGGCGGAACGGGCCCTTGTCATCATGACACGGGCTCCCGAACTGGACGGGGACAGTCCCTGGTCAAAGGCCCATGTTTCGCTTCAGAAAATGGGGGTCCGGAGCTTTGTGTTTTCCGGGGACGCCCTGGAGGCGGAAATCCGCGGCTACCCGGCGGGTCCCCTGGCAAAGGCCCGGCTTGTCATTGACGGTATCGCCGGGACGGGCCTTAAAGGGCCGCTCCGCGAAGACGCCGCCCTGTTGGCGCGGCAGGTCCTGAACTGCGCGGACCGGCCTCTTTTTGTCTCCGTGGATATGCCCAGCGGCCTTTCCGATGACTGGAAGCCCGGTATGCCCGTGGTGGAGGCGGACGCGGTACTTGCCATCGAACCCGAAAAACACTGTCTTTACAATCCCGCGGCCCGGTCCCATTGCGGCCGTATTCTCCACGTGGGGGGCGTTTTTCCCGCCGCGCTGACAGAAAAATACCGTGAGGCGGACCTGGTAAACTGGGATTACTGTCATACCCTTATCCCCCCCTGCCCAGCGGACTCCTACAAGTATAGCCGGGGGCTGGTAGAAATCCGGGCCGGTTCCCCCGGCTCCACCGGCGCGGCCCGAATCGCCGCGCGGGGCGCCCAGGCCGCCGGCGCCGGTCTGGTACGGCTTCTTGTCGATCCCCCCCTTTATCCCATTCTGGCCGCTTCCGCATCTTCGATCATGGTTGACACCTGTGAAGCCCCGGTCAGCCGCGAAGCCCGGTTTGTCCCGGACGCCCTGCTTTTGGGTCCCGGCTGGGGAAAGGGGCCGGAGCGGCTGCGCCCCCTGGAAGACGCCCTGGCCCTTGAGGAACGCGGTGTCCCGCTGACGCTGGACGCGGACGCCATCTTCCTGGCGCGGGACCGGGTGTTTCACGGAAACGCCCTCCTTACCCCCCATCCGGGGGAACTGGCGGACTATTCAGGGATCGCCCGGGAGGAACTCCTGGCCAACCCCGTGCCGGCGCTCCGCGCTCTGGCCAGGGAGAAACGGGCGGTTTTTCTGTTCAAAAGCCACGTAATGATCGCTGCCGCGCCGGACGGAAGGCTTGCCGTGGTGGACGGCATGAACCCGGCGCTTGGTTCCGGGGGAAGCGGGGACCTGCTGGCGGGATTCTGCGCCGGCATCGCGGCGCGCTGCCGGGAGGCCGATCTTTTTGCCTGCGCCCTGGCGGGGGCAAGTCTTCTTATCCGCGCGGCCGCCGATCCTCATCTGCGGAACCGTTTCGCCGATTCCATGGAACTGGCGGATATCGCGGCGGATCTGGCGGGCCGGGCCTGGCTTCCCGGTTACACGGACCGGCCCGGCGCCGGAAAAGGAGACTGACCGGTGAATGACAAAGAGAACCCCGGAATCCCCGGGCGGCCCAACGAAGGGATACCCCTGAGCGAAGATCGCCGGACCGACGTGGAGGGGCCGCTGTTTTACTATTCCCGCAGCCGGCGGCTAGCCAAGGCCCCCGCCAATGTCCGGGCCCTGTACGAGGAAAACAAAAAGCCCAAATTCAGCCTGATACGCCCCCTTCTTTCCACTAAATCAAACGCCATCCTGTTCGGAACCGTGGCTGTCCTTGTACTTATCACCCTGGCAATAAATTTTTCCGGCCTGGGGAACGGGGCGCAGGACTATTACGGTAACCAGGTTTCCGTAACCGCGGCCCGTTACGAGGGAGCCGCCGTAGTAACCCTCAAAAAAACCCGGCGGGGGGCGGCCTATACAGGACCGTTGGACATCGCCGTTTCCCCGCTGGAAGACGCGGAACCGGGGGAACCGGCGGTTTACCTCCACCGGCTCAATTTCAGTTCCCGGTCCCCGGAGGAATTCCGTTTTTCCATACCTTTCGAGGGTTCGCGGTTTTTGATAGAGATTTCCCACGAAGGGGCGGGGGAAGGCGGCAGCCTTGCGTTTAGGGTCAAAACAAAGTAAAATTTAAGCTATGAGCTTGTTTTAAAACCCGGTTAGTTTTAAACAAGCTCTTGGGAAAACCGGTCTAAGCCCGGTTTTCCCGCCAAATCTAAGGAACTGTTCCAAAAACTGAAGTTTTGGCACAGCCTCTCATAACCGAATTTTGAAAGCGGTTTGAGGTTTTGTGTATTTTTAAGGCGGGTAGGATGATTCAGTTTTATTTTTTGTCTATTCTGCTTAACGCGATGGCGGGTTTTATCCTCTTCACGAACAACGGGGGAGAGGGAGCGGACACCACAGAATCGGAAATTCGTTTTTCCCTGAGGAATGAAACGATTAGACTGGTACTGGGTATTTTGGGCGCCGTAACCGGCCTGCTCAAGCTTTTGTCCCCGGTTCAGGGGGACATTCCTGTGGTAGGGGACCTTGTTCCCGCGGTCGCCGGGCTTGTAACCGGTTTTATTCTCCTTTTTGACTACTACCACGGACGCAGTTTTTTTGAGGAAGGCGACAGCAGGATGACCCAGATCATCACGGTGAACCGTAAATGGATTGGTTTCGCGGCCATGATTATCGCGGCCCTCCATTTTATTTTTCCCCGGGTTCTGCTCCTTTAGCCGGATGCCGGGTTTGTTCACAATGTCCGGGACGCGAAGATGAAACCCACCGGTGTTTCCGTGGCAGGGATTGCCCGCCGGGGGGATAAACTGTTTATCGCCCGCCGGTCAAGCGGCGGAAGCCTGGGGAACAAGTGGGAATTTCCCGGTGGTAAGGTCGAAGAAGGGGAAACCGGGGAGGAAGCCCTGGCGCGGGAATTTCAGGAAGAATTTTCCCTGCCCATACAGGTAGGGGAAGAAGTGGCCCGCGCCGTATTCACGCACAACGGCGTTGAACGGAACCTGCGGGCCTACCTTATCCGCCTTGAAGACGCCGATCTGCCGGGAGCGGTTCTGACCGACCACAAAGAATGGAAATGGGCCCCGATAGGGGAAATAGAACGGCTGGACTTTGCCCCTTCGGATATAAAACTATTTCCCGCTTTAAAGTCGTACCTCAAAGCCAATCCCTAGATCCAGGGCCCGGAAGCGTCCGCCCGAGGTTTTGCCAAAATAAGACCATTCTTTAGTGCTGGGACGCCTGCCGAACGATTCTCTGCCGGGGCCCGTGTTAATATCGCGCCAGGACGAGCGCAGTAAAAGGCTGAATTTTTCCCGCGGGGAAAATTTGAATTCCCCCCCGAATTCCATGACGTAACCGCCGTCTGACTTATCGGCAAACAGATTCCAATCATCATTTTCTCGCTTGTAGTGGTTGTCCTGACCAAAAAATTTGATGACAGGACCAGCGTCGCAGTAAAGGGTCCCGGAAAAAAGCCTGCCCGGAAAAATCGAAACCCCAAGACCAAAGGGCAGAGAGAACCAGTCCTGGGAATAGGATATTACCGCCCCGTTCAGCGGGATCACCGGATCGGAGTTTTTCAGAGGTTCGTACTCCTTGTTGATCTTGTCATAGCGTCCGTACTGGTAGTACCCGTCGTAGGCGTCCCAGGAAAAACGTGTGCAGGAAAAACCAACCGAAAAACGAATTACCAGGAATCTCCAGGCAGGAATACTCAACCCCGTCGTCATATCCAGAATCATGGCCCCGTCGGTAAAGTTGTCGTGCCGGGAATAATTGCTGAGTATTCCCCCCCGCGCAAGCCAGTCCCGGTCTTCCATAACGCCGGAATTCGCGGGGATGCCGAATTTTGTGGAAAAAACGCCGAAAATGCCGGGTCCCTCCAACGGATATTTCCGGGAAAAATCTATGCTCATTCCCACGTACAACAGGGGTTTGATATCCCACAGAAGCTGGCTATAAAGCTTGTTACCGGTGGTGTAAACTTGTTCTTCCCCCTGGCCCCAGAGCATACCGAATTGGGGGCTTAGGGAAAGAGTATAGGAAGAGAGGATTGTATTTTTTAACCGGGCAAGGCCGGAATCAGCGTAAAGGGGTAAAGAAGATATCGCGATACAGACGAAAATAAAAAAAACCGCTATCCTTTTCATCGTATGAGAGTATGCTCAGTCTATTCCCGCCGTCAAGGTATAAAAATTCCCCTAAAGGGGGGGCTTATTGCCCTTATGGTCATGTTTTTTCTTCCTGTTTCCTGCGATAAGAACGAAATAATACGCCTGGATCCGCCTGCCATGTCCCCCCTGTCCCGAGAAGAGATCGGGTATGGCGTGGTCAACGCATCCTATACCCACATGGTGGACAAACCGGACAGCCAGGGTCTTTCCCTGGGCTATCTGCGGCGCGGATCGGTGGTCCGGGTTCTGGAACGCCGTACCAGCGGCGGTCAAGCTTCCCCTGAATCCTGGGTGCTCGTTGAATCCCCCCAGGGCCCGGACTCCGGGGGCTGGCTGCCGGAACCGGTAATCGACCTGTACCCTACCGAAGCCCAGGCCAAAACCGCATCGGAGTCCCTTGCCCAATGAGCGAAATTCTCCTTCTGATTGTCCCCCCCCTGGCCGGGGCGCTTATCGGCTTTGTTACCAATGTGCTTGCCATCAAGATGCTGTTCCGTCCTCTAAAACCCTGTTACATGTTTGGTATCCGGATTCCCTTTACGCCGGGCATTTTGCCCCGGGAACGGGCCAGACTGGCGCAGAGCATCGGCGCTATGGTGGAACGGGAACTCCTTACCCCGGAGATTCTGCGGGAACGGCTGGCCGGCGCGGAACTGCGCGAAAAAGTCCGTCAGGCTCTTTCGCGTTACACCCGGCAAATCCCGGCCCTTTTTACCGGGGCCGCGGAGCGGATTTACCCCCACGCCCTGAACGCCCTGGTAGAATTCCTGCGAAAACCGGAGATTCACGAAAAACTGACCACCCAGGGACGCGAAATTGTGGACAGCGTGATTGCCGGTCTTTCCCCTATTCAGCGGCTCCTTATCAGTTCCGGCCAGTTTGACCGGGGCATCAAGGAAAACATGCCCGCGATTGTCGATGATCTTATCGCCAGGCTGGAAAAAGCGGGCCTCCGGGAGGATGTACGTTCCACAGTTATCTCCTGCGCCGGTGACAGCCTTTTTGCCCAGGGCGCTCTGGACAGGGCGTTGAAGGACCTCTTGTCTCGCGGCGGCCTCCCCTCCCCCGGCGAACAGGCGGATTTGGACAGTCTGCTCACGGAGAAACTGTTACAGGCCGCCGATGCCCAGATTGAAAGCTTCCTCACCACCATTGACGTGCGGAACATGGTACGCAGCCGGATTGACAGCATGGACATGCTCCGGGTAGAGGGGATTATCCTGGACGTAATGGCCAACCAGTTCAAGTGGATCGACATTTTTGGCGCCATTCTGGGTTTTCTTATCGGTCTTTTCCAGGCCCTGTTTGCCTGGGGAATGCGCAGCTAAAGCCTGCCCGCCGCTATTTCCCTTATGAGGGGAACTTTTTCCCTCCAGAGGGGAACTTTTTCCCTTCGGAGAGAAACTTCTCCCCTCCGGAGGGGAACTTTTGCCTTACGGAGAGAAACTTTTCCCCTCCAGAGGGAAACTTTTTTCCTCCAGAGGGGAACTTTTGCCTTACGGAGAGAAACTTTTTTCCTCCAGAGGGGAACTTCTTCCCTCCAGAAGGAAACTTTTTTCCTCTGGAGGAAAATTTTTCCCCTTTAGAGGGGAAGTTTTTTCCTCCGGAGGAATATCGCGTCCTCTACGGGACGCGACGCGGTCCCCGCACAGCGGGGACCCGGAATGGGGGCTCAACCCCAGTTGTAGTCTTCAAGCCAAATAAACTTTGACCATTCAAGCGTTGTTACTGCATCCTTGATGTCAACCGGCGCCGGGTTTACGCCGTCCTCCGAATAGACATATTTTGACCCATCATACGACGGGTCCCTGGGAGGAGAACATCCAATTACGATGAAAAATTCCCCGGTTCCCGTCCAGGGGTGGTGTATACCATCATGGCCCACGATCAATGCATAGGTGATGGTCTGACCGTCGATTTCTTCTGCCCACGCGGTATTCCTAGCCTGGTCTAGCTTTGCAAATATATTCAAGCCGGCTAATATATCGCCGCCTTGCAAACCGGTGATGGTAATGGTTTTGGGGACGCCGTCGCTGTTTGGAATTGTCATAAACCCGTTGGTATACACGGTTGTCTCGCCTTGTGCGGAAAATTGCAGTTCGTTGCGCCATTTTTCAGTGTCGGGAGAAACGCACCAGCGAAGAACGCCCCGCTCTAACTCCCAATCTCTGGTGTATTTTCCAGTGTCCCAGATTTTAATGAATCCTGAGTTTTGTAGGGCTTGCAGTAATTCATCTTTGAGCGCGGGGTTATCAGGATTAAAGTCATAAACCGTAACGTCATGTTCATTTTCCCTTCCCTCGTTCCATATCTGAATTTGAGACGGTACAATGCGAAGCAGTGTAGGTAAATCCCGGTTCGTGTTTGGTTCGCCGCCGCTTACAACCGGGTTCCCCGGCTTAAATCCGATGGTATGCACGGTTGTCTCGCCTTGTGCGGAAAATTGCAGTTCGCTGTCCCATTTTTCAATGTCGGGAGAAACGCACCAGCGAAGAACGCCCTGCTGTAACCCCCAATCCCTGGTGTATTCCCCGGACTCGGCTTCAATGAATCCTGAGTCTTGTATGGCCTGGATTAGTTCATCCTTGAATTCAGGATTAAAGTAATACAACGTAACTTCCCTGTCCCATGTCTCAGTGTAAGATGGCACGGTACGAAGCAATGCAGTCAGCTTTGTGTTTGGCCCGCCGCCGGCTTTGGCGATGTCAACAGGGCCGCCGGCAGCGCCTTTGGCGTTATCGGCGGTAGTGGTGTTGGTGGTGTTGGCACCGTTGGTGGCGCAGCCCGCCAGAACCAGCGCGAACGCCAGCGCCAACATTCCGAAAAATTTGTTTTTCATGATGAAAAACCTTCCTTTGCGGCCTCCCGGCCGCGGGTTTGTATCGCCCCTTCTACGAACGGGCGTAAAAAAGCCGGTAAAGCGTATGCGCGTGCGCAAATGCGCTTTCGCACAAATGCGCTTTCGCATAACGCCTTTCCGGCAGTTTTCACGGGGAACTGGAGCTTTTTTCCGCAGCCCGGCTGGTTTTGGGTAGATATAAATAGGGGGGCAGACTTGTTACGCGGGCAGATCTATCCCCTGTGTCAGACCCAGGAGGGGGGAGGGGGAGAGCGAATTCATGAGAGAGAGAGAGAGAGAG
>JAISLX010000105.1 GCA_031277045.1 Treponema sp. | reverse complement strand
GGCCTGGACACGGAGATCACCGAGGAGCTTTCTCAGGAAGGCGATGTCCGGGACCTGGTGCGGGGAATCCAGAATCTCCGCAAAGAAATGGGCCTGGAAGTTACGGACCGGATCCGCCTCCTTCTGCATGGTTCCGCCAAACTTAAAACAGCCTGGGATAATTTTGCCCCCCTGGCGACAGGGGAAACCCTGGCCCGGGAAGTCTCCTGGGGCCCGGCGGAAGGCCAGAAAGCCCTGGAAGCCGGGGATGACCAATGGCTGGTAAAAATTGAAAAACTCTCGTAGCGCCGGGCCGGCGCCGGGCGCTTTTTGCGCGGCCACGGTTTTTTTCGCTCTTGCGCTGGCCTCCTGCGCCAGCGCTCCCGGCAGGCCGGCGGATCCCCTGCTGGAACCGAGGATCCCCCTGGATCCGGGCGCCATGACCTACGTTTTTATCGACGTGCCGGAAGCCCGGCCCATTCTGGACCATGTTAATATCGGCGGGTACAGTTCCGCCCAAATAGGGGAAATTCTGGACAAGACCTCTTTCGCCGTGGCGGCCCTGTACTCCCCGGAAAGCGGCCGGGGTATCCGGGCCGTAGCCTGGGGAGACTACCCCAAAACAAGGGCCGGCATGGCCTTTAGCATGAGCAAGGAGTGGAAACGGCGGCGGTCCGCCGCCGGGAAATTCTACTGGTATTCCTCCGCTCACCGCCTTTCCCTGGCCCTTGGTTCGGATCAGGCTTTTGCCGCCGTGGCCCCGGCTGCGGCGCGGGGGGCGGTCCCGGGAACGGCGGAAGCGGCGGCACAAGATGCATGGGAAGCGGTCGAACTAGCGGCCGGCCCCTTCGTCCAGGGGCCGGGGATCGAAATTCCCGAAGGCTTTAACACGTTCCGCGCGGGATCCTGCCTGGCCTTGTGGATGGAAAACCCTGCCGGACCCCTGGACCGGTTTTTAAGCGCCCTGCGGATACCCCTCAGGATTCCCGCGGAACAGCTTATGGCCGGTTTTTTGGAACTACCCCCGGATATCCAGGCCCCCGGCGCTGTATTTGGCGCGGCGGCCCCGGACCCCGCCGGAACCTTGTACGAGATTAAACTGCGTATCAAAGTTCCATCGGAAACCAACGCCCGCACCCTTATGACCCTGTTTTCCACCGCCCGAATTTTTATCTCCCGGGCCGGGAACCAGGGGGGCACGGACCAGGAGATGTTTGAACTTCTCAGTCTGCTTTTTACCCGGCCTTTGGAACAGGAAGGGGCTTTCCTTACGCTGCGCAGCCCCCCCCTGGACGAAGAGGGCATCGCTTTACTTTTTAACTTGTTTTCAGTATATTCACAGGGAAAACTGGCTACGGAATAGAATTCCGGAAGCGGCTGAAGGACAATCATGCCTACCTACGAATACGAATGTAAAACTTGCGGTCATACATTTGATGTTTTTCAGAATATGAGCGACGAGCCGGTTAAAGTCTGCCCGCTGTGCGGTAAAGAAGTACGCCGGCTTATCAACGGCGGCACCGGCGTCATTTTCAAGGGTTCCGGTTTTTACGTTACCGACAAAAACAAAAGTTCCGGCAAAACTTCGTCCGCGCCGCAAAAAACCGGCAAGACGGCGGCCTCTGCCCCAGCGGCTGCCGGAACGGGGACCGCCGGGACAGAAACCACCAAACCCGCCGCGGGCGGCGCGACTTCGGGAAACGCCCCCAAGCCAGAAACCAGCAAGCCCTAAAAACCTGTAAACCAGGGCGGATCGACGGTGAGTACAAAGAAACCCCATTTTTTCTGCGACAACTGCGGCGCCGAGGTGGAAATGTCGGCAAAGAATTGCCCCGCGTGCGGGCGGTTTTTTGCCTCTGTCCGCTGTCCCAAATGCGGTTTTACCGGCAAAGACGAAGATTTTATCCGGGGCTGCCCAGTCTGCGGCTATTCTACCGTGCCGGGCGGCCCCGCCGCCAACGGCGGCGGGAAACATGAGGCAAACTCCAAAAAAAGCGTATCCCGCAGCCGTGGACGGACAACGCCCCGGAAAGCGGCTTTTACGCCTCCATTTTGGCTTTACCTGTTCGCCGCCCTTACCCTTATCTGCGCCCTCACGATTCTCTACAACGTGCTGCGTTAGGCCCCCGGCGAAGATAGTCCTGCTGGGGAACTGCGGCTTGTGAGCGTGAGTTCATTCCGTATCTCTGTTCCGGATCACGTTCCGCTGAATCTTGCCGCTTATGGTTTTGGGCAATTCCGCCACAAATTCCACTATCCGGGGATATTTGTAGGGGGCGGTTACCCGCTTTACATGGTTCTGTAGTTCTTTGATCAAGCTTTCCGAAGCCTGGTAACCCCGGCTCAGGACGATAGTCGCTTTAACTACCTGACCCCGAACCGGGTCCGGCGCGGCGGTTACCGCACATTCCAGCACCGATGGATGCTCCATCAGGGCGCTTTCCACCTCGAAAGGACCGATACGATAACCGGAACATTTTATTACATCATCGTTTCGTCCGACAAACCAGTAATAGCCGTCCCCGTCGTGCCAGGCCATGTCCCCTGTGTGGTAAATTCCATCGTACCACGCGGAACGGGTGGTCCTTTCATCTTTCCAATAGCCCGTAAAAAGTCCTGGCAAGGGACCGGGTTTCAACGCTTTGCCGGATTCCCGGACCAGGCTGCCGGGCTCCCCGGCGGCGGTAATGCTTATATTGCCTACAATGCCATCATCACAGGGCTTCCCCTCCTCATCCAGCAGGTTAAGGCCGAAAAGGGGAGCGGGTTTTCCCATGGAACCCGGTTTTGCCGGAAGCCACATAAAGGCGGCCGCCATGACCGAAGTTTCAGACTGACCAAAACCCTCGCGGATTTCCAGGCCCGTCATTTCTTTCATTCGGTAATACACTTCGGGACTCAGTGGTTCCCCCGCTACCGATGTATGTTCGATAAAACTAAAGTCCCAGTTGGACAAATCCTCTTTGATAAGAAAACGAAAAATTGTCGCGGGAGCGCAAAAGCTTGCCGGCCGCAGGCGCTGCAGGGCGGAAAGTATTCCCTGGGGGGTGAATTTTTCCGTGTCGTAGGCCCCAACGGCGGCCCCGCAGATCCACTGACCGTAGATTTTACCCCAGGCAAATTTGGCCCAGCCTGAATCGGTCTGCGTCATGTGGATTTTATTGTCTTGAACGCACTGCCAATACTTGGCGGTAACAATGTGGCCCAGGGGAAGGCTGTGGTTGTGAAGTACCATTTTGGGCATCCCCGTGGTTCCGGACGAAAAATATACCAGCATCGGGTCCAGAATCCGGCCCCCCTGGGGGCGGCTCAAGGTTTCCGGGGCTTTTTCAATCTCGGTCTGGAGATCGAGAAAACCTGCGGGTATGTTGCTTCCCGCCAGCGCCGTCTTTTTTACCGTTCCGCAGTCCGGCAGGGCAGCGCGGATGCTTTCCACCAGTCCGGCATCGTCAACGCTGATTAAGAATTTAACCTCCGCGGCATTGCAGCGGTACACAAGGTCTTTAAGGGTAAGCTGGTAGGTGGCAGGGATGCAGATTGCGCCGATCTTCATAAGGGCGGTTATCAAAACCCAGACCACCGGCCGCTGTTTAAGGATCAGCATAACTACATCGCCCTTGCCTATCCCCTGGGCCAGCAGCATGTTCGCCGCTTTGTCGGAAAGACGCTTTATATCCGCGAAACTGTAGGAACGCATCTCCCCCTCGTCGTTGGTCCAGAGCAGGGCAAGTTTATCCGGCTGTATCCGAGCCCATTCATCAACCACGTCGTAGGCAAAGTTGAAATTTTCAGGCGCCTCACAGCGGTAGTTGACATAGAAATCCTCATAACTGTCGAATTCGACCCGGGGGCAGTACCGGGAAAGTATCTCGTTCATGTTGTGTTATTCCTGGATGATGGTGATGAACTGGGCGAAATCCCCGCCGCCGCTTTCCAGAGCGCATTGAGCATGGGGAAGCTGAGCGTCAAAATAGATGGAATCCCCGGCCTCAAGGTCGTAGTCCCGGGTCCCCACGCTTACCCGGACCTTTCCCTTTACAACGTAGTTGAACTCCTGCCCCGAATGACAGACCAGCGGGGCGGGAAGTTTACGGGTATCCAGAGTTACCAAAAGGGGCTCCATAGTCCGCCCCTTGAAATTGTAGGCCAGGCTGGAATACTCGTAGCCGGGATAGCGTTCCATCCGGATGCCCTTTCCGGCGCGGCAGACACTGGCGGTCTTCATGCGGGGATCCTCTCCGCTCAAAAGTACAGTGGTGTCTGTGCCCAGGCGATTAGATATTTTGTAGAGTACGCTGATAGGAATATCCAATGCGCCGGATTCGTATTGTTTGTAGGTTTCGAAGGAAATACCGATATCCCGCGCCATGTCGATGGCGCTTATTGCCATGATCTCCCGGAATTCCTTGATACGGCCGCTGATTTCCTTTACTTCCGCCGGGATGTCCGGCGGGACTGCGAACTTATCGCCCATAGCGGATACTATACCCAATTAACCCCTTTTTAGAAAGTCCCAAAAGTCTCTGGATACTGTCTCTTCGTCCCTGTCCAAAATTTTTACAAGGAGCCTGACGGCCTCGTCTCCCCGGCTTTCCAGGCGGCCCGCTTCGGTCTTTAGGTCCGCGATGTCCCGCCGCATTCCGCCGTTTCTGATCATGGCCGCAAAACTGGAAGAATTTTCCGGCTTTTCCGCCAGGTAGACCCCGTATAAATCCCCCGCTTTCGCCTGCACAAGGTGGTGAATGTCCGAACCGGCGCTGACGGGAAGACCAAATTTCGCGGCATAATACAGGGCCAGGACATCGTAGGACGATTCGCCGTTTCCCGCATTGGCCGCTTCCACGACATCAATAAGATAGGGGGCCAGGCATATTTCCTGGATATAGCTGTGCTGCCGGAACGGGTGGGCGTGAACCACGCAGCCCCCGGCGGCCTTTACCGCCCGGTACTGCTCCGCGCGGGTCCAGGAACGGACTTCGGGATGTTCCAAAAGCCATTCCCTGGAAAGGCCGTACACCAGGTAATCGTCCCCTTCAAAGGTCTCTTCCCAGCCAAAGAACACATCCAGCCCCCGGCGGGCCCCTTCTTCCCGTGTCTCCTCGTAGCCCCGGCAGAATTCTTTGACCCACTCCCGCCAGGGTAGATGCCGGTCTACCGTACAGTTTCCCCTAAAAAAGTGATCGGTTACGGCAATGCCGGAATAGCCGGCGTCCTGGTAATACGCTATATAATCCTGCCCCCGTGCGGAAGCGCAGCCACTACTCCGGCAGGTGTGCAAGTGAGTTTCATAAAGATAGGCCATATTCCCTATCGTAGCATATACGGATGTCAATTTCACCCGGATCCCGGCCCTGCGCCAGGAGGAAGTTGGGACACACGCGGAAGGCGTAAAAAAACACCCCCGCCGGAGCGGGGGTGTTACGGGGTTTACTGCCCCAAACGGGGATTAACCCCGGTACAGTACAACAGGCTGTTAGAAATTTTTGGCGGCGGCGATGTCCAGTTCCGCCAGGATGGATTCTTCCGTATCCCTGTCGAAGTAGCGGGCCTTCTCCATGTGTGGGATAAAGTTCACTACATCACCCACCTTAAAGATATGGTGAGGTTCGGTACGGGCCACAAGGGGCTGGGTAGCGGTGGTTAACCACAGGTGAATATCGGCGCCCAAGGGCTCAACCACGGTGATCTTTACGGGGAAGCTGTTATCTGCCGGCCCGGAGGCGGAGAAGGTTACGTCTTCCGGCCGAATACCAAAGAACACTTCTTTACCCACGTACTTTTTAAGGTAGTCCGTATGGGTGGCATGGGGTTTGATTTTAAAAGAACCTTCGTCCAGAACCAGAGAACCGCCTTCCTCCTGTACCTTAACCGTAAGGAAGTTCATGGGGGGAGAACCGATAAAGCCGGCAACGAACTTGTTGACGGGATGGTTGTAGAGGTAAAGGGGAGAACCGATCTGCTGGACTTTCCCGTCTTTCATAACAACGATCTTGTTCGCCATCGTCATGGCTTCCACCTGGTCGTGGGTAACGTAGATCATCGTGGCATTGAGCCGGTGGTGCAGGTCGGAAAGTTCCGCCCGCATCTGAACGCGGAGTTTGGCGTCCAGGTTGGAGAGGGGTTCGTCAAAAAGGAACACCTTGGGGTTCCGGACAATGGCGCGGCCTACCGCAACGCGCTGCCGCTGGCCGCCGGAAAGGGCCTTGGGCTTGCGGTCCAGGAATTTCTCGATGTCCAGGATCCGGGCGGCCTCGTGGACCCGGCGGTCAATTTCGCTCTTTTCAACTTTTTTTATGCGGAGCCCAAAGGCCATGTTGTCGTACACGGTCATGTGGGGGTACAAAGCGTAGTTTTGGAACACCATGGCGATGTTCCGGTCCTTGGGGGGAACGTCGTTCATCAGCTCCCCATCGATATAAAGTTCGCCTTCGGTAATGTCTTCCAGACCGGCGACCATCCGCAGGGTGGTGGATTTTCCACACCCAGAAGGGCCTACAAAGACAACAAATTCCTTGTCTTCGACCACGATGTTGGCGTTATCCACGGCGCGGACATTGCCCTCGTACACCTTGGAAATACCTTTCAGTTCTACCTTTGCCATAATATGGCCTCCCTGTTAGGTTAGTTTATAAGGTCAGGATAAATCCGGTCTGGGGAAAAGTCAAGAAAAATGAAGAATCTC
>JAISLX010000097.1 GCA_031277045.1 Treponema sp. | reverse complement strand
CCGATAGACTTAAAGAAATTCTTCATGCGGAAAACCCCCTCCAGGGCGGCCTGTTCGTAGTCGTAGAACGCGCCGTCCACGCCCCAGACTTTGGCGGCGAAGCGGGCCAGCCGGGGGGTGTCCTCCTTGATGTTGTAGATGATCCACGCGGGGAACACGATGGCAAGCCCCGCGCCGTGGGCGATGTCGAAAATGGCGGACATTTCATGCTCGATCTGGTGGCTCCCCCAGTCGCCGACGCGGCCGGTGGACAGGAGGTTGTTGTGGGCAAGGGAACCTGCCCACATCAGTTCGGCGCGGGCGTCGTAGTCCCGTTCCCCGCCCCCGGTGATCACGCGCCGGGCGTTGCGGATAATCACCCGCATGGCGGCCTCGCAGAGTTCGTCGGTCAGTTCCACATGCGGCTCGCGGGTAAAGTAGCGCTCCATAATGTGGGCCAGCATGTCCGCCACGCCGCAGGCGGTTTGGAAAGGCGGCAGCGTAAAGGTGGCTTCGGGGTTGAGAATCGAGAAAACTGGACGGATGCACTCCTCGTTCACCCCCCGCTTCCAGGGGCCTTCTTCGTTGGTAATGACCGCACTGATGCTGCTCTCGCTCCCCGCGGCGGGGATGGTCAGCACCGTGGCCAGCGGCAGGGCCGCCGCCGCGGTTTTTTTGCGCTCAAAAAAATCCCATACGTCCCCGTCGTAGACGGCGCCCATAGCAATGGCCTTGGCGGAATCAATAACCGAGCCGCCCCCCACGGCCAGGATAAAACCCAGCTTTTCCTTTTTGCAAATTTCCACGCCCCGGTACACCAGAGAAAGCCGGGGGTTGGGCTGTACCCCGTCCAGCTCCACCCAGGATACCCCGGCGGCCTTTAGGCTCTCCTTCACCTTATCCAGATAACCGGTCCGCACCGCGCTTCCCCCTGAGTGGTGGAGCAGGATACGCGCGGCGCAGCGGGCGGTTTCGCTTCCCGCCAGGGTTTCCGTCCCCCTGCCAAAGATGATCCTGGTCCGGTTGTAATACTCAAAATTTCGCATAGCTCCCTCCCGCGCCCGCTTAACCGGCGCGGTTTATGATACTAAAAAAAAGGCTGTCCGGAATAGCTTCCGGGCAGCCTCACCTGTCCTTTTTTACGGGTTTTCCCGGGACCGCTCCCGCTTGTTACAACTTAAACAGCAGTTCCATGTAGCCGGGGAAAGGCCACGCCTCTTTATCGACGATCTTCTCCAGTGCGTCCGCCTTGGCGCGGACTAAATCCATGCCGGGCCTGATCTTCTCGCAGTAGGCCTTGGCCTGGGCGAAGGCATCCTCGATCCCCTGGGCCTCGGTCAGCGCGGCCTCCAGTTTGGCGGTCTCGTCGAAAAGCTCGCCGGAAAGTTCCGCGATCCGTTTGGCCCGCTTGGACTGGGCGGCATTGCTGGCCCCGATCCCCGCCAGAGCCGCAGCGTCCTGGGCCAGGGAGGAGGCGCAGGAAGACGCCGCCGGGAAGATGTAGCGGCGGGCCAGATCGATAGTTACCCCCGCCTCGATGTTCACCTGCTTGGAGTACTTTTCCAGATAGATGTGGTAACGGCTCTCCAGTTCCTCCTTGGTCAACACTTTGTGGGTTTCGAACAGCGACACGGTTTCGCTGCGGATAAGCACCTGCAGGGCGTCCACGGCGCTGCGTACGTTGGGCAGGCCGCGGCGTTCCGCCTCCAGCACCCACTCGTCGGAATAGTTGTTCCCGTTAAACACCACTTTCCGGTGTTTGGCGTAGGATTCTTTGATGATGTTCTGAATGGCCTCGTGCTTGTTCGGCGCCGCTTCGAGTTTTCCGGCAAATTCGCCCAGCACCTGGGCCACCGCCACGTTGAGGTAGGTGTTGGGGGTGGCGATGGACTGCGAGGAACCGACCATGCGGAATTCGAACTTGTTCCCAGTAAAGGCGAAGGGGCTGGTGCGGTTCCGGTCGGACACGTCCTTGGGCAGCGCCGGAAGGCTGGTAACGCCAATCTTGATCGTCGCGCCGCTTTCGGCCTTGCCCCCCGTCTTGCCTTCGGCGATGTTGTCAAGGATTTCGGTCAGGGGCCCGCCGAAGAAGACGGAGATGATCGCCGGGGGGGCCTCGTTGGCGCCCAGGCGGTGCTCGTTGGCGCTGGTGGCCGTGGACGAGCGGATGAGCAGGGCGTAGCGGTCCACCGCCTCCACCACGGCGGCGGCGAAGAGGAGGAACCGGGCGTTGGACGCGGGATCGTCGCCGGGCTCAAAGAGGTTGAGGCCGTCGTCGGTAGCCATGGACCAGTTGTTGTGCTTGCCGGAGCCGTTGACCCCCGCGAATGGTTTTTCGTGGAGCAGGCCCTCAAGGCCGTGGCGGCGGGCCACGCTGCGGATCGTCTCCATGACCAGTTGGTTCGCGTCCACCGCGGCGGAACTGTTGGAGTAAATCGGGGCGATTTCAAACTGGTTGGGGGCGACTTCGTTGTGCTGGGTTTTGGCGGGGATCCCCACCTTCCACAACTCGTAGTTAAGCTCCCGCATAAAATCCGCCACCCGCTCTTTAATCGCGCCGAAGTAGTGATCCTCCAGTTCCTGCCCCTTGGCGGGGAGCGCGCCGAAAACCGTGCGCCCGGTCAGGATAAGATCGGGCCGCCGGTCGTAAAGCTCCTTGTCTACCAGGAAGTACTCCTGCTCCGGCCCCACGGTTGTGAACACCCGTTTGGAACTGGTGTTCCCCAGCGCCCGCAGGACGCGGACCGCCTGGACGGAAAGGGCGTCGATGGATTTAAGCAGGGGAACTTTCTTGTCCAGGGCCTGGCCGTAGTAGCTGATAAAGGCCGTGGGAATGCACAGGGTGGTCCCGGTTTTGTCCTGTTTGAGGAAGGCGGGGCTGGTAACGTCCCAGGCGGTGTAGCCCCGCGCCTCGAAGGTGGCCCGCAGGCCGCCAGAGGGGAACGAAGACGCGTCGGGCTCGCCCTTGATCAGTTCTTTGCCCGAAAATTCCAGCAGCACCCCGCCGTCCCCAGTGGGGGAGATAAAGGCGTCGTGCTTTTCCGCGGTCAGCCCGGTAAGGGGGTGGAACCAGTGGGTGTAGTGGCTGGCCCCCTTTTCGATAGCCCAGTCCCGCATGGATGCGGCGACCACTTCCGCCACTTCCAGGGTCAGTTCTTTTTCCCCGGCCTGAACCGCCAGAATCTCTTTGTAAATATTTTTCGGAAGCCTTTCCCGCATCACCGCGTTGGAAAAGCAATTCGAACCGTACAGTTCAGCTACCGGGGTTTCGGTAAAATCAATCCCCCCTCCGCGGCAGCAACCCTCACAACAATTCATATATGCCTCCGAACATCACGAAATTTGACCCGCGTAAACCGGGGCGTCTGTTTCAAAAACCGGGGTTTTGAAACAGCTTTATGCTAAAAACAAATCGCAAAAAACGCAAGAAACCGGGGCCGGCGGCGGTCTGCCGCGCCTCGCGCGTAAGACCCCGGCAGCCCCGGTACATCACCCGATGGCCGCGCTCCCGGTTTCCCCGGTCCGGATGCGGATGGTTTCCTCGATGGGCAGGACGAAGATCTTCCCGTCCCCGATTTCGCCGCTCCTGGCCCCCCGGATGATCGCGTCAACCGTGGGCTGGACAAAGTTATCGTTCACGGCGATTTCTATGCGGACTTTTTTGAGGAGGTTCACCTCCATCTCAACGCCGCGGAACTGCTCGGTATAACCTTTCTGCTGGCCGCAGCCCATCGCGTTGGTTACCGAAATCTTGTACACCTCGGCCTTGAACAGTTCCTGTTTAACATCGTTCAGCGCGTGGGGCTGGATATAGGCAATGATCAATTTCATGTTCCGCCTCCTTACATGTTGCTGAAGATCTGGAAGCCGGCATACGCTTCCGCTTTGTGCTCTGACAGGTCAAGACCTACCATCTCTTCTTTGGGGCTGACCCGCAGGCCGGTAATCGCCTTGATGACGGAGAACAGCGCCAGGCTGGTCAGGACCGCCCAGGCGCCTACCGCCAGGATACCCGCCAGCTGCTTCCCAAGCTGGGCAAAACCGCCGCCGTGGAGGAGCCCCAGAACCCCGTCGTCCGGGGCGTTGGCCCAGATGCCGACCGCCAGGGTGCCGAAGATACCGCAGACGCAGTGGACCGAAACCGCGCCCACCGGATCGTCGACCTTCAAAACCTTGTCGATAAACTCTACCGACAGCACCACGAGGACCCCGCCGAGAAGGCCGATGATAATCGAAGCGCCGGGCGAAACCACCGCGCAGGGGGCGGTGATCGCCACCAGCCCCGCGAGGAGGCCGTTCAGGGTCATTGAGGCGTCGGGTTTCTTGAACCAGGTCCAGGAGAAAAGCATGGCGCTGATCGCGCCGGCCGCCGCCGCCAGAGTCGTGGTTACGCAGACCCGGGCGATGTTGAGGCCGCTCCATATCCCGCCGCCGCCGACCGTGGCGATACCCGTTGAGGCGCCGTTAAAACCGAACCAGCCGAAGAAGAGAAGCAGGACCCCCAGCGCCGCGTAGGGGATATTGTGGCCGGGAAAGGCCTTGACGGTAACTCTCCCGTCCGGCCCTTTGACGTACTTCCCGAGCCGGGGCCCCAGGACGATGGCGCCCATAAGGGCCGCCCAGCCGCCCACGGAATGTACCACCGTGGAACCGGCAAAGTCGTGGAAGCCCAGTCCGGCAAGCCAGCCGCCGCCCCAGACCCAGTGGCCGGAGATGGGGTAGATAAACGCGGAAATAAAGCAGGTGTAGATCAGGTAGGACTTAAACTGGGTCCGTTCCGCCATAGCCCCGGAAACGATGGTGGCCGCGGTAGCCGCGAAGACCACCTGGAAAAACCAGCTTTTGTAGAAATTACCGGTCTCCGTATCCAGGCCCATGGGGCTGTGGAAGAACTGGCTCGTCCCGATAAGGCCGCCCAGGGCGTCTTCCCCGTACATGAAACCCCAGCCCAGGGCCCAGTACACGATGGCCCCGAAGCAGAAATCCATCACGTTTTTCATCGTGATGTTAGTGGCGTTTTTAGCCCGGGTCAGTCCGGTTTCCACCAGGGCGAATCCCGCCTGCATGATGAATACCAGGATGGCTCCGATAAAAAGCCACACCACATCCAGGGAGAATCCCAGATTTTCGATGCTTTCCTGGGCGAAAAGGGAGACCCCCATACACGCCAGCAGGATTACCAGGATGCCGATTCTCTTTCGCACGTTTCTATCCTCCTCACTCAAGTGTCGCGGGGCCGGTTTTAGGTATCCAAAAACCTAAAGGCAATCCCGTTTTCCTAAATGAAGCAAGAACCGTGCCAAGAATCGCTTGAGGCGCGTAAAAAAGCGCAAAAAAAACTGAATTTTAGCCGGAACGGGGAATATTTCTAAAAATTTTTCACGCAGCGCCCGGATCGGCGGGAATTTCCATTCCCCGGAGCGGCACGGCGGACTGCCAGGGGCTTCACGCGCCCCGGAAACCCGGTCCGTCCCGCCGGAAATTCGCGGCGATTTCCAAAAGCTACCTGGTTTTCCTACGTTTCCGTATTTTTATCGTCCCAATCCTACATTTTAGTTGTCCGGTCCAGGAGATCGTCCCGAAGGCTCCCCAGAATCCGGGAGCTTAACCCGGTACCCAGCAGATACGATTCGGCGCCGGTATAGTTTTGTTTTAGAAACGCCAAGAATTCCTTCATGAATGCCGAATCCGAGTGGAGCAGATGTTCGGGAATAAGGACGCCTGCCTGCCGGGCATGCCGCGTTATCGTGTCGAAGCAGGGCCGCATCCGTTCATAGGTTAGGGCATAATCGGCGACAATGTCCCTGTCCGCCACGCCGCAGAGATTCAGAATGAGGGCGGCAATAACCCCCGTCCGGTCCTTCCCCGCGGTACAATGGAACACCGCGCCCCGGCCTTCCCGTCCCGCAAGAATCCGGAACACCCTGCCAATTTGATCGCCGGCGTTTGACAACAGGGACTTGTACATTTCGGGAAGGCTTTGAATCTCCGGCAACCCGCCGGGGGCGGAATTGAGGCCGTCCAGGATCGGGATATGGTGGTAGCTGAACGCCGGATTCCCGCAAAGCGGATTGGGCGCGCGATCCAGTTCCACGGCGGAACGCAGATCGATGACGACGGAGACACCCAGTTCCCCGACGCGGGTAATATCGGCGGGGCTGAGTTTGGAAAGGTCGTCGGCGCGGTACACCTGCCCATACCGGATCACCGCGCCGCCTTCCCCCGTGTATCCCCCCAGATCCCGAAAATTCAAACAACCTTCCAAAGAAATAAATTTAGGATCATTCGCGCGTATCATGCCGTATCTCCTTAAATCAGGCAGCTTGTCAAATTTCGCCTGCCCTGAATTTTATACCAGACGGGCCGGTTTCACATCCGTGCCGTCCGGTACAGCCGCCAGTTGATGCCGTAGTGGTGTACCCGCAGCCCCATCTGGCGTTCCGAGATTCCCAGATTCCGGGCGGCGGAGGCCATGTTCCCGTCCGCCAGCTTGAGGGCTTCCAGAATCATCTCCTTTTCCAGCCGGGACAGGGCCGCTTCCAGCGTGGTGTTGGGGGCCGTGTTGCTGGAGGCGGCGGACTGAAGGCTGGGGGGCAGGTTGTAGGCGTGGATAACCTGGTCGCTGCTCAGGATCACCGCCCGCTCGATACAATTCTCAAGTTCCCGGACGTTGCCGGGCCAGGAGTGGTTGATCAGCAGATCGATGGCCGGGGCGGAGATCCGGCGGATAGGCTTGCCGTTCTTTTCCCCGTACTTCCCCGCGAAGTGGTCCGCCAGGAGCATAATGTCGCTCTTGCGTTCCCGCAGCGGGGGTATCCGGAGGGGGAACACGTTAAGCCGGTAGTACAGGTCCTCCCGGAAACGGCCCGCCTTAACCTCGTCCTCCAGATTCCGGTTGGTGGCGGCGGCCAGCCGGACATCCACCTTGATCGTGCTGGTTCCCCCTACCCGTTCCAGTTCCCGCTCCTGCAGGACCCGCAGCAGCTTAACCTGTATCTGGGAACTCAGATCCCCAATCTCGTCAAGGAAGATCGTTCCGGAGTGGGCAAGCTCGAAACGGCCTTTCCGCTGGACGGTGGCCCCGGTAAAGGCCCCTTTTTCGTGGCCGAACAATTCGCTTTCGACAATCGATTCGGGGAGAGCCGCGCAGTTCACTTTGACAAGGGGGCCGGCGGCCCGTTTGGAAAGCCGGTGAAGCTCGGCGGCCACCAGTTCCTTTCCGGTACCGCTTTCCCCGGTAATCAGTACCGTGGCGTCGCTGGGGGCAACCTGGCTAAGCATCTCGTAAACCTCCCTCATGCTGCTGGAAGTCCCGATAATCCCGCTTTCCGCCGCGATTCTGCCCCCGGGGACAGCGCCGACCAGGTCCACGGTTGAGCCGGCCTCCTCCTCCCCGCGGTGGAGGCGGAACTGTTCCTCCATGATCCGTTCCCGGAGTTTGGCGGAATCGGCGATGATAAGGGATATTTTTTCCAGCAGGGCCCGGTCCCGGGCCGCGCGGCGCACCGTATCCTCGTCCGTAATCCGCCGTTCGGCGCTGAGAGTGCCGATAACACTGCCCCGGGAGCGGATGGGAACGCAGTAGTAACTAAGGCCCTCCATGTCCTCGCGCCGGCGGTTCACCGCCCGGTTAAGAAACCGGGGTTCTCTGGCCAGATTGGATACGGTAATGGGGGAACCGGTCTCAAAAACCCGGCCCACCAGGCCCTCCCCCAGCCGGTAGACGCCCCGGCCCTTTTCCTCCGCGTTGAGTCCGAAGGCTTCTTCCACCTTGAGGACCCCGGTAGCCCGGTCCAGCAGGGTTACCATGCCCCGGTTTAAGCCGGCGCGAAATTCCATCAGGCTCAAAAGGGGCCCCAGAGCGGTCCGCAGTTCCACGTACTTGTCGAAGGTCCGGGCAATGTCGAAGAGAAGCTCCAACTCCGCCCGTTCCCAATCCGCCGTTTCCCGGACCGGCGCCGCCGTCTGAGACAGCTCCCGGTCCGGAAGATTTTCCTCAGGTCCATCACCCGCGACTTGCATGAACAGACATTAATACATTTATGTAGGAATTGCTAGCGGTCCGCCTCGGCGCGGCAGCGTGAATTGTTATACCCCGCAAGCCGCGTAAACCGCCGGAACGATAACCGGTTTTAGGGCAAGGTGTTCCCCGCGGCCAGGAGAATCTCGTACCATTCCTCCCTGGTTATAACGATGTCCGCCGCCTTGACGCAGTCCGCCAGCCGCCCGGCGTTCATGGTGCCGGTAACGGGCTGGAATTTGGCGGGATGCCGCAGGAGCCAGGCCAGGGCGATGGTGGTATTGCTTACCCCGTACTTCCCGGCGATCTCGTTGATTTTCACGTTAAGATTGGGAAATTCCCCGTTGTCCAGAAAGACCCCTTTGAAAAGGCCGTACTGGAACGGAGACCAGGGCTGGATGGTGATATCGTTAAGCCGGCAGAAGTCCAGGACGCTCCCGTCCCGGTTCAGCGCGGTATCGTCCAGCATGTTGACGTGGAGGCCCTGGGTGATGGACGTGGCGTTGGTAATGGAAAGCTGGAGCTGGTTTACCACAATGGGCTGGGCCAGGTACTTTCGCAGCAGCCTGATCTGTCCGGGATTCTGGTTGGAAACCCCAAAATTCCGCGCTTTCCCCTGCGCGTGGAGGATGCCGAACGCCTCCGCCACCTCTTCCGGCTCCACCAGTGCGTCGGGCCGGTGGAGAAGCAGCACGTCGACATAATCGGTTTTGAGCCGTTTAAGGCTTTCGTCCACGGATTTAAGGATATGCTCTTTTGAGAAATCGAAAGCCACACCGGGGCGGATACCGCATTTGGTTTGGATCAAAATCTTTTCCCGTAGCGCGGCGTTCATGCCGGCGGCCTTCGCGAAAATCTCCTCGCAGGCGCCGCCGCCGTAAATGTCGGCGTGGTCAAAAAAACAGGCCCCCAGGTCCAGAGCGCTTTTGACGAAACGTTCCGCTTCCGTCCCGGTGAGCCCGTTGATCCGCATACAGCCCACGGCAATAACCGGGACCCGCAAACCTGAAAGTCCCAAATCAATTAAACGCATGATACTGATCCTCCTTGCGGCGTAAACGGATTGTAGAGCATCGGTCCGTGACAGAAAAGGCCCTTATCCGCTACTATCGCCCTGTTATGACGGCGCTAAAAAAGATGGCCGGCGTTCCGGCATGGTTTGTTTTTGTCAGGATTTTTTCGGACCGGCGGCAGCGGCCCCGGCTGCGCCGCTGCATAGGTTCGATTTTTTACAATTTTTTCTTTTGCCAGTACCGGGCGGCCCTGGCCCGGAACCTTAACGCCGCGAAACAGATTCCCGTTTCGGCGGTGGATCACGAACTGGACGATAGTATCCCCTTCAGCCCCGGCTGGGTCGTCATCTACCTGGACTTTGTGGCCCTGTGGATGCGGACGCTCGGCTTCCTGCTTGAACGTTTTGGCGGGGGGGCCCGGGACGCGGCGGCGGGTTTTCTGGATTCGATGGGCGAATTGTACCGTTTCGCGGGAACCGTTTACCGCAGGAACCTTTCCACCACCCGCCGGCCCTTTTACATCAGGCGGTTCCGCTTCCTGCTGATACACCTGTTCGATCCCCATTTGATGTGTATCCCCAGCCTTCACGTCATGGTGATGATCTTTACCTATACCCGCTTCGCGCGGGCCCTGGCGGACCTTGGCGCCGGGGAGGATTGTTCCCGGCAGGCGCAGGAGTGCCGCCAGGGGGCGCTGGACATTACGGAGGCGATCCTCTACGTCAAACAGCACAGCGTGAACTGCGTGGCCGCGGCAATGTACGCCATGACCTGCTTCGACACAGCCGCGTTTCCCCCGGCGGAGGCGGAGGACTTCGTGTCCCGGCTTTTCGGCGCGGAAGGCGTCCGGACACTGCCCCGGATTGACGAGGAGACGGCGGAGGCGGTCCGGGGGCATATTCTGAATCTTTACCGGCGCTTTCTTGGCGAAAGGGACGAAACGAAGGGTTGGGAAAAGCCCCTGCTGGACTTTCTGGAAGCCCGCCGGCAGCCCTGAAAGCATTTTTACGCATTTTACGGCGATGGCGCGGGATACCTGCCGGGTGCACGGGCCTGCGCCTGACAGGTGCACGGGCGCGTGTGAGGCTATTCCCTGCCCAGGGAATAGGCTATTCCCTTACCGGGGAACAGGCTATTCCCTTACCGGGGAACAGGCTCTTCCCTTCCCAGGGAACAGGCTATTCCCTGATATGGGAAATAGGGAGGGGCTTTCCTGGACTGGGAAGGACGGTTACGCCCCGGCGGGCGGCGTTTCGGGAGCGGGAACAAGCAGCGGGAACTCACAGGTAATGGCGCGGGGTTCTTTGAGCGTCTGGACGCTGGAGGAGAGGGGGACGCCTACCACTGCCGGGGCACAAAGCCCTCAGGCACATCAATCTTCATCGTGTCACCGGACTGCACTATCACGTACAGCCCGGCCTTAAGCGCATACTGCCGCACCCCCTGAGGCATAATAGCCCCCGCCAGCGCCCCCAGTATCTTCCGCCCGGGCCTGTATTTGTCCGCCCAGGCGCGCAGCGCCTCCAGCCGCTTAAGGTGTTCGTCAACATCCTCGTGGTGCGGCTTCACTTTTACCTCCACCGCTATCATAGTTTCCGTATTTTCCAGCAGCAAGTCGACTTCCGCCAGCGTCCGTCCGCCTGGCTCTTCGATGCGTATCCCGCCGGGCAATATGGCGTTAAAATGATAGCCCAGGGCGTTGAACTTTTCGTTGATGCTGGGGGCCACCAGGTGTTCGGCCAGTTCGCCGAACCGGTTGCCCAGGTCTCCCATTTTCTTGTCCAGTTCCCGCTTGCTCTGTTCCATCCTGCGGCCGCTCTCTTTCATCTCCAGGGAGATTTCCTTGATCAGCTTTTCCGTTTCCTGGAACTTCTTGTCCGTTTCCCGGAACTTCTTGTCTGTTTCCTGGAACATGGCCCAGACCGACTCGAAGTTGAGGGGGGCTCGTTCCTGTATGTCCGCCATGATGCGCCTCCTCCTTTTAATGTACAGGTGATTTGGGGTAAAAGCCACAAGATAATGAGGAATCCCTCATGAAAGCGCAGGCCCGCGTGTGAGGCCTCGCGCCGGGGCGAGGGCGAGGGAGAACTGCATAAAACAATAGAGTTGTTCAGAAACTTCAGTTTCTGGCGAACCAAAGGTTCGACAACAACCGCTTAAAAACAACAAAAAACACGGATTCCCGGCAAAATCCGTGTTTTTGGGGAGACTTGGAACCAACCTTTGGTTGGCAAATAACCAACCGGGTTATCGAACAAGTCCATTGAAGTGGTGAGTACAGGAAAACGGGAGGCTCAGGCGGCGCTTTGCCGCCTGAGCCTCCCGTCATTCCTCATTAGTAACAGCGCCCGTTACAAATCCTGAAATCTCAGGGTGATATCGGCCGTGTTTCTATAGCTAAACAACTTCTTGAAGTTGTACCACCATTTGGCATCGTAGCCGGTACTGTTGCGGGGCCGTTTGATGGTAACGGTTACGGGGTAAGCCTTCCCTTCGCTATCAAATTCGACGGCGGGGAAAAGCCCCGGGGCGTTCTGGGGCATCGTGATGGTAAGGTACTGGTGGGACCGGTAGCCGAGACCATCAAAGGCATGCCAATCAATGTATTTTACCTTCGGGAGGTTCAACGTGGTCAAGGAGAAACAGGAAGCGAAGGCGGTTGCGCCGATGTATTCTGCATTCGGAAGATCCAACGTGGTCAAGGCGCTACACGATTCGAAGGCGCCCGCTCCCGGGTCCTCAGGATTGTTGTCATAGGCGAGGAATACCACCTGCGGTAATTTCACCGTGGTTAGGGCTGTACACATCGAGAAGGCGTCGTGTTTAATGGTTTGCGCCTTCGGGAAGTCCACCGTGGTTAGGGCCATACAGGTGTTGAAGGCGCTTCTGCCGATGGTTTTTACATTGCTGCCGCTGACAGTCTTGAGGGAACGTAACCAATTTGCCCACGTGTGCACATAATCGAAATCTATATCCTTGATGCTTTCCGCCGCATTGGGCAGAATCAGGCCTGCCAAGTAGGTTCTGCCGGTACTGCTTGGAGTGCGTAAATCAAACTCGGTTCCGTTCATGGAACAGAGGGAAAGGTCCAGGGCAACGTATTTCTTCTTCGACGCAATCGCCACAAGGAGATTTCCAAAGCTGCTCGCGCCCGACAGATGTATCTGCATCTGCAGGGGCAGGGGATTGTCGGGGCTGCGGCCGCGGGGGTCTCCGAGTATGGTCATGTGTTCCATGTATTCTTCGGCGGACTGCATGCTGGTGAACGGGGGTTTCAGGGTAAAGAACGCCGGGTTCCCGATTAAGGCGATATCGGCGCCGGCGCCGAACAACTTCTTGAACGCGGTTATCCACGCGCCATCGTACCCGGTATTGTTCACGGGCCGGTTGATCAAAACATTCTTGGCATAGCCGGCCGATGCCGAGGAGTTTGAGCCAAACGCTGGGGCTTTTGCGGGCAGGTTAAGGGTGAGCGGCTTTGCGCCGGTTTCAAAGAAGACGTTGTCGCCGATGTTTGCCGCCGCCGGCAGGTTCAGCGAGCCCAGGGCGGTGCACTTGTTGAAGGCGTACTGGCCGATGCTTGCCGCCTTCGGAAAGTTCAGGTCGACAAGGCCGGTACAGCCTGAGAATGTCTTATTGCCGATGCCCGTTAGTTCCGGAACGTTCAGACTCACAAGCCTGGTACAGCCTGAGAATACCCCATCGCGGATAGTTTTTACCGCCGGCAGGTTCAGCGAGACCAGGGCGGTACAGCCTGAAAAGGCGTTGTAGTCAAGGTTTGTCGCCTTCGGCAGGTTCACGTTGACAAGGCTGGTACAGCCTGAGAATGCATTATTGCCGATAGTTTCTACCGCCGGGAAGTCCACCACGACCAGGTTTGTTCTGTCAGCGAAGGTACCCTGCCTGATGTCTAATAAACCCACCGCCCTGATAATTTTAAGGGTCTTAAACTGCTTGATCGTGTACTCACCCAGGGCTTTTACCTTATCGGGCATAGTCAGGGAGACCACCCGGTCATTGTTAGAAACAGATACGAAGCTAAACTCGTCTTGGGGAGTGGCACAGAGGGACAGGTCCAGGTCAACGTATTTCCCTTTCCCGCTATCAGCGTCAGGATCTTTTCCGTGTTGTTCTCGTCCAAATTCACCGCCAGCGGCAGGAGTATGGGATTATTGACGCTGTTGCCGCGGAAGTCGCCTGATCCGATCAGGTTGTCTATATATTTCCGGACGGCCTCTATGCTGGTAAACGGGAACTCGTCCGGGTCTCCTTTACCGGGAGTGGGATCAAGCGGTTCCTCACCGCCCGGGTCTCCTTCACCGGGATTGGGATCAAGGTCCGGTTCATCGTCCCCGGTACCGGACTCTTGCCTCAAAACACTTCCGGAGAAGACTACCTTGTGCGGCGCGCCCGCCTTTCCGTCCTTGAGCAATACCACGTACACGTCGTAGCCGTTCGTTCCGGGGAGGGTTACCTCATTTGTGTGGGTCCCGGGGGCTATATCCCCCAGCGGGGTATATGCGGCATAGCCGGGCTCGGCGGCGCCTGAGGGAACCGCGGCGTACCAGGCCTGCGCCGTTCCGGTGTAGCCCGCCGTTGTAAAGGTAAGGGACGAAGCCGCCAGGGAGCCTTTTGAGACAAGCAGTTCACCTGAGGCCGCGGAACTGGGTTCGGCAACCGCAAAGCGCAGCGCCCCGTTCCCGTTGGCCTCCGTAACCGGCTTGTTCCCGAAGTT
>JAISLX010000181.1 GCA_031277045.1 Treponema sp. | reverse complement strand
TCGATAAAGGCGGGGATGCCGGGGTTTTCCAGGCCGATGGAATTCATCATCCCCGAGGGGGTTTCGTGGAGCCGGAGGCCGGAATTGCCGGGCCGGGGCCGGAGGGTAAGGCCCTTGGTGCAGACGCCGCCGAGCCGGGGGATCTCCAGCAGCCCCGCGTATTCCCTGCCGTAGCCGAAGGTCCCCGATGCGGCGATCACCGGGTTTTTGAATACAACCCCGGCGATGTTGACGGAAAGATCCGGCCCCCCCCGTCCGGGGCTGGCGGTTTTCATGGGGCTTTTTCTTCCTTTTTGAATGCGGGGCCGGCCCGGCGTTCTTCGCTGGGGAGGCCGGAATTAGGCGGCGCTTCAAAAAAAACATCCCCCGCAGGGAAAATGGGGCCGTCGGCGCAGCAACGGCGGTTCCCCGCCGCCGTCGTTACCGCGCAGCCCAGGCAGGCCCCCGCCCCGCAGGCCATGCGCCGCTCCATGCTGATGTAGCAGGGGACCCCCGCTTTGCCGCATTGGTCCGCCAGGGCCCGGAGCATGGGTTCCGGGCCGCAGGCGCAGACCGCCCGGTAATTTTCGGCGGTAAAAAAATCGGGGATCCGGCCCCGGCGGCCCCCGATTCCGTCTTCGCTGGCGATAAGCAGCAGGTCCGCCTTTTCTTCCAGGGACTCAAGGCCGAAGGGGCGGGATCGGAAGCCCGCGTAAAAATCAAAACCGCCGCCTAGTTCGGCCGCCAGGGCCGCCAGGGGGGCTATGCCGACGCCGCCCCCCACCAGGGCTATCTTGCCCGGAGTTCCGGCCTTGTCCGCCGGGGCCGGGGTTTCCGCGCCGGGGATAAAGTCCTTCCATTTGTTGCCCAGGGGGCCGGTCAGGGCGGCCTGTTCACCGGGTTCCAGTTGGCTCAGTTCCGTCGTGCCCCGGCCCTTTTTCTGTATCAGGAAGCTGAGGCCGTGGTCCCGGCGGTAAACGCTGAGGGGCCGGCCCAGGAAGGAGCCGCCCCGGAGGGCCCTGACCATGAAGAACTGCCCCGCGCCGGGGGCCGGGCCGGGCCATTCAAAATCCAGCCGGAAGACGGCGGCGTCTACGCTGGTTTTGGCGAGGAGGGAACAGGCCAGGTACTGTTTGGGCGAAAGGGCCATGGGCCCAATGTAGTGGAAAGCCTGAAACCGGGCAAGGCTGGTAGATTGATTTTACCAAAAAGTATTTTTAAGAATTTTACCACAAAGGCGCCCCTGCGCTTGCAGTGCCAGGCACCATATGCGCCTGCCGTTCCGGCTGTATCGAAGCTGCTTACGCAGCATCAAGGGGTTTTGCCAGCCCGAATAAGGGCTTTGCGCAGCAAAGACCAGGGCTGCAAAAATGTGGGTGGCATGAGTCGTGGGAGACGCAGCCGACCTGGGCGAATGGAACCCTGGAGGGCCGTAAGGCCCGGAACACATACAGCCCTGTTATGCGCAGTACCAAACCACACCACCCAACTACCCTTTTATCCTTGAAATTATACAATAATTTTTCTTTTTTTCTATTGGTTTTATTATTCCCATTTTTTACACTATATTTATTCGAAGGGGGGTCGAATACCCCGCCCCTTGGGGCGGTTCAATTTCTACCTCAAATGATGGCGGGGTAGAGACCTCCCCTGTGCAAAATGAGAAAAGTCCGCGGGACTTTTTCTTCTCGAACGAAGATACTCCGCTGAACCTTTGGTTCAAGCTCTGCGGCGGGGTTCTTCATCCCCTTGACAAATGCTTCAATCCAATGATACAATGCGTTAATTTAGGTGATATGTGCGCGTTTTTGCGAAAAACAGGCGCATGTTTTATTAAGAAATGCGCCGATAGAAGCCAAAACACGCATTTGTCAATGTAAAATGCGTCTATATTTATGATATAGGCGCACATAACAATGAAAACCGCGCAAATACGGCGCGGAAAGGAGCAGAGATGGCTAATCGTATGGACTGGATTCCGGCACAGGAGGAAAAACTGGTTGACCTTACGGCGGTTTGGCAGGTAAAACTGGCGGACCCGGCCCTTCAGGGCGCGTATGGCTGGCCCGCGGACGAGTGTACCGCGGTAAAAACTGCCCTTACGGCCTTCACGGACTCAAGGACGGCGTATCAGGCCGCGCCCACCAAGGCGAACCGCACCGAAAAGGACGAGCTGAAAAAGGCGGCGGTGGACGCGATGAGGAAATTTGCCCGTGAGCGGATTCGCAACAACGGCAAAATGAATGACGGGCAGAAGCAGGAGATGGGCGTTACCGTGCAGGACAAAGAACCGTCCCCCGTGCCGGTGCCTGACGCGGGGCCGGACAGCGAGGCGGTTATCAGCGCCCGCGAGCCGGGGGTAGTTAAAGTACGGTATTTGAGCGCGAAGCCTTACGGCGTTGACCGGGTTGAGATTGCCTTTTCGGTTTCGGAAACGGTGATTGACAGTCCCGACCAACTGGCGAACCACGAGACGTTTTCCCGCAACCCCTGGGAGCGGACGTTTCCGGCGGGCGAGCGGGCTAAAAAGATGTATTACTCTCTGCGTTATCTTACAAAGGAAGGCGCGAGCCACTGGTCTGATGTGCGGGAAGTGGTTATTCCGTAAAAGAAAAAAAGCGCGGGGCGGCATCCGTGCCGCCCCGTTTCGTAAACAGCCAAAACGTTACAAGCCGCCAGCGCGGCAGGCGCCTACTTCGCGGACCTGGGTTTAGAAGTTCTACCCGCCGGTTTCCTGCCGGCCGGCTTTTTAGCCGCTGTTCTGCCGGCCGGTTTGGCGGAGGCCCTGGTCTTCCTGGGCCCCGCTTTTTTGGCTCTGGGAATGGCCCTGAGAATGGCGGCGAGATCCGGGTTCTTGGCCGCATCGGCCAACTCGTTCGCGATCTGCAGGTTAATCCAGTATTCCGGTTTGGTCCCAAAATACTTGGAAAGCCGCAGGGCGATGGGTACGGAAATCTTGAGCTTTCCGCAGGCCAGAAGGCGGATGCTGGACTGACTCAGGCTGATATCCCCGGCGATTTTGGCCGCCGTAAGATCGTACTGATCCAGATAAGACTTAAACACCGCGCTGGGACTCTGTTCTTTTGCCATGAATTACTCCTTAGTAATTATTTTATACTTAAAAGTAACACAAAGTTTTTAGTATGACAAGGCGGTAACACGAAAATTACGGCGGAATCGGCCCAAATATGGCGTGTTTTGAGAAACAAGCGGATGAACTGTGTCAACACGGGGATCAGTCGCCCGGTATGGCGGCTAAATAAAATGCCGGGAGATCCTGTCTTCCTGAAGGCCGCTCAACCGGGCGATAACAAACGACGAAAAAGAAGCGATTACCGTGTCAAGAAAAGTCCCAATAGTAATAAGATAAAAGGCCAGAGGTTTAAGGAGCAAATATCCTGACTCGTAACTTTGTCCGTAGCCCGCGCAGATCAGCGCCAGGGCCGTATAGGCTCCGTTTCCGGGATGGCCTGCAAGAAAAAAGGAAATAATAAAGGCCCGCAGCCCGATAAAAAACAAATTTGTCAGCGTTATATCCAGGCCGGAATATGATTTGATGATAAGAACAAAAGCCGCGGCCGCCGTCATGGCGCTGCCGGCCCTGCCAAACGTGTTAAAAAGGGCATGGGTAACAGTATTGGCGCGCCTGCGGACGCCGAAATTCTCTTTTCCGCAGCGCAGCAGTACCGGCAGGGTAAAGTTAATGTCGCCTGAAAACCAGGCCGCGATGGCGGCGGCAAAGTTTCCGTAAAGCAGGATCCAGGGGTTTACCTTGGGCCGTAAAAGAAGGAGAAACAGCGGCAGAATGACAAATCCCAAAACCATGCTAAAAACCGTCAAAAAAATGATAAAATCGTTGTAAACTTCCATTCTAAGAACAGTACGGAACCGCTGCGCCCAATACGCCGCGAGAACAATCATCAAAAGCCACATGATTTCAGAAAAAAATACATTGATATAATAAAAAATACGGGAAAGGGAATCGATAAGGGAGATAACCGGTTTAGCAAAACCGCGGTCATACGAAAGCCCCACGCCCAAAAAGAAAGCGAATACACAGACAGGAAACAGGTAAAGGGTATCGCCGGTCAGGGCCTGCAGCATATTCGGGGGGAACAGGGCAAGGATGTTACCGGCTGTATCCAGCGAGACGCCCCCAAGTTCTTCCTCAAAATGGATGGGTATTTGATGGGGGGAAAAAAACAGGACAACAACCACCCCCGCCGTGATAACAAAGGCCGCGACACCGGCGATAAACAAAAACGAGCGGAATACCAGCGGCCAGAAACGCCCGTCCTGGCGGAGATTGTACACAGCGATGCTGAAGGAAAACACCAGCAGGGGAATTACCGCGTAGCGGCCAATCCGCAGGGCCAGTTGTTCCAGCCAATCCATGATCGAGGCAATTTGCCCGCTGTCCTGGGGCAAAACCCGCGCTATAATTATACCCGCAAAGGCGCCCAGGAACAGCTTTATCCAAATTCTCATTGAAGCGAGTTTACTTGGTTTTTACGCGGTCTCAAAGTACCGTTGAGCGTTTCTGAACGAAATATCCCGGACTATGCCGTCCAAAAGTCCGGCGTCGTTGGGCGCTTCCCCTTCTTCCGCCCAGTTTCCCAATAGATTGCAGAGGATACGGCGAAAGTATTCGTGCCGGGGATAGGAAAGGAAGCTGCGGGAATCGGTGAGCATTCCGACAAAGCGGGACAAAAGCCCCACGTTTCCCAGGAGCCGCATCTGGGCTTCCATGCCGTCCCGGTGGTCCAGGAACCACCACGCGGAGCCTAACTGCATCCTGCCCGGGACGGAGCCCGCCGGGTCTCCCTGGAAGCCCCCCATAATCGTGGCCAGGGAATAAAAATCCTTGGGGTTTAGGCTGTAGAGAATCGTTTTGGGGAGTTTCCCCGCGGACGCGAGGTAATCCAGCAGCCGGGCAAGAGCGGCGGCCGCCGGAAGATCGTGAACCGCGTCATAACCGGTGTCGGCCCCCAGCGTCCCAAGGGCCCGGGAATTGATGTTCCGCAGGGCGGCAACGTGTATCTGCATTGCCCAGCCCCGGTCATAATAAGCCGCCGCCAGGCGGGTCAGCATAAAGGTCTTCCACGATTCTACCTGTTCCGCGCCGGGAATTTTGCCTTCCAGGGCCCCGGTAAAGGTATTTTCAAGTTCCCGTTCCCAGGCTCCCTCGCCGGTTCCCCCCGCCGCAGCGGTTCTAAAGGGGATACCGTCCAGCCCGTGATCCGACGCGCGGCAGCCCAGGGTATCGAAGTAGGCGATCCTGCTTTCCAGGGCCGCCAGAAGATCCCGCGGTGTAGTGATATTCCGCCCTGCCGCCTTGCCCAGGCTCGCGATGTACCCGGCAAAACCGGGATTGTCTATGTTGAGGGCCCGGTCCGGCCGGAACGAGGGCAGGACTTTGGCGGCGGTTTTTCCGTCCCGCCGGATAATCTGATGCCATTCAAGGGAATCCGCGGGATCATCGGTGGTCCCCACGGCGTAGACTTTGAATTTTTTAAGAATACCCAGCGCCGACAGTTCCGGGTCTTTCCGCAGTTTTTCATTCGCCGCGTCCCAGATGGCCCGGGCGCTTTTCCCGTTCAAAACTTCGTGAATATCGAAATAACGCTGCAATTCCAGATGGGTCCAGTGGTAGAGGGGATTCCCCACCAGGGCCGGCATGGTCTCCGCCCAGGCAAGGAATTTATCCCAGGGCTCCGCATCCCCGGTTATCAGCCGCTCGCTTACGCCGTTGGCCCGCAGCATCCGCCATTTGTAATGATCCCCGTAGTGATTCTCCCCCAGCCATATATAGGCCAGATCGGGGAAACGGCGATCTTCGGCGATTTCCCTGGGGTTAAGATGGCAGTGGTAATCAAAAATCGGCTCCTCCGCGGCAGCCTCGTGGTAAAGCCGCCGCGCCGTTCCGGATGTAAGAAGAAAATCCCTGTCCATAAACGCTTTCATGTGTCAGCCTCCAACTGCGTTATAATAAATCATTTAGAATACGGAAGTCCACACATGCGGCAACGCCGGTGAAACGGGCTCTGCTATGCCGCCGGCCGCCGCTTTCCACCGCCGCCGGCCGGGCTTGGCCCCAGGAACAGCCGGCCCATCAGGGCGGCCATAGTCTGCTGAAACACAATTCCCAGCAGCGCGGGCAGGGCCGCGGATTCGGGGAGAAATTCGATGGCAAGGGTGGCGGCGGCGCTGATATTGCGGAGGGAGGAGGAAAAAAACACCGTAATTTGTTTTTCCCTGGACAGGCGGCAGAGGATTCCGGCAAACCACGAGACGCAGTGTCCCAGCACGGCGAACACGATACAAACGGCGGCGACGATCCACAGCCGCCTGTCATTAAAACGGATCTGGGGAACAATCGCCGAGGTGTTGGCGGCGATTACCAGGATCAGGCAAAATTTGGCGAGGGGATTAAACCAGGGAAGAAGGAGCCGGGGGGCGCGGCCCCGGCTTAACTCGTTAGCCCCCACGCCGGCGATAGTCGGAACCACCACCATCAGTACCAGGGATACGACAATACCGCGCATGTCCAGGGCCACCCGGGTGCCCATCAGCGTCGACAGGGTAAAAGGCACCACCACCGGCGCCGCGACAGTTGCCACAAGGATCATAGCCAGGGCCAGGGCGTTATCCCCCCGGTACATGTTGACCCAGATAAAACTTGATACCGCCGTAGGCGCGGCGTACAGCAAAACGAAACCCGAAACAGTGTCCCCGTCCCCCGGGAAAACAAGGCTGGAGAAAAAGAACACCATCAGGGGTATAAGCACATGGGAACTAACGAAGGTAAAAATCATGGGAAGCGGATGCCGCAGGGCAAGGCCGAGTTCCCGAATCCGCAGTTTAAGGGCCCCCGAAAGGGTAATAACGGCGAAAATCCAGGGGATGAAAGGACGGAAACCGATGAAAAAACGGGGCAGTAAAAACCCCATCACCACTCCCGCGGGAGTCAGGACCGGCATTAACCGTTCCAGACGGCTGTTCAGCGCCGCGGCCAATTCTACCGGCCGTAATTTTTTTCCCACGGGATTATTACGGAACAGCGCCGGCGCTAGGAGGTCTTTTTGGGGGGCCGGCGGGCGCCGAAAAGGGGGGCAAAGTATTTTTCAATGTCCACCTTTTTAACGACCACTTTGAGGATCAGGCGGTACAGTACAAAACTTATGACGATGGGGAGGATTAGGATAACCATAAGCCCCCACGCCCTGGCGGATTCAGGCAGCAGTTCGATGATCCGCGAGTAGATCAACAACAGCAGCAAAAAACAGACGGCGTATAGCAGGATGTTGAACAGGGTGGCCCCCAAAATAAAAAGCAGGGTGTTTGTCCGTTTACTCATGGCGTTACTCCGTTATCGTTGAAATTTTTCAAACCGGCCTGGACCCCGGCTGCTGTTCTGAATTTCCCGGCGCTGTCATGATACTAATAAAAAACAGAATACAACAGATCACGATACTGGAATCGGCAACATTAAACGTGGGAAAGCGATCCATACCCAGAATGCCATAAAACCTTACGCTGATAAAGTCCACTACCCCGGCGGGCCGGAAGATCCGGTCGGCCAGGTTCCCCAGGCCGCCGCCCAGAATCCCCGCCACCGCCCAACGCTGCGGACCGGTAAAGTCCCGGGAACTCAGGTAGTACCAGAACAAGAAAGCCAGTACCAGAACGGGGGCTATAACAAACAGCACGAACTTCGCCGTAGCGGGCAGATTCTGCCCCAGACTAAAGGCAATCGCCTTGTTGCGCACGTGGATGATATACAGGAAACCGTTGTCAAAAACATCTTTAATAAAACTCCCCTCCAGGGGCCAGTTTTTGACAATAAACGCCTTTATCCCCTGGTCGACAAGGAGGATCAGCGCCGTAAGACCAAGGGGCGGCAGTTTACTCTTAAACGTTTCGCTCATTTCAACTCCATAGAAATTCAGGGTAGCTTGACACGCTTCGCTTGTCTTCCCAAAAACCGAAGGCTTGGGAAAGCCTCGATTATTCGCGGAAATTACCTACAAACCGGTGGGGACATCAATAAATTCGCCTTCCACGGACAGTTCCGCGGCGCAGCGTTCCATTACCCGGCGAACCCCCCATACTTCGGTGGAATGGTGGCCGCCCGCGATCATGTTCAACCGGGCCTCCTGAAGTTCGTGGTAAACCGAGTGCCCCGCTTCCCCGGTGATGTAAAGATCGAGCCCCTCCTCAATCGCCTGCAGCGCTTCCCTGGGGGCCCCGCCGGAAACCACCGCGCAGGTTCTGTTCAAATCCGCGCCAAACGGAAATACCCCCAGCGGCGGACGGCCTAAAAAACTTATTCGCTTTACCGCTTCTTCCACGGGGACGGGAGGATCAAGAACCCCCTTATACCCTATTTTACGGCCGTGGTACAGGCCAAAGGGCTGAATGTCTTTAAGTCCCAGCAATTCCGCCAGAACCGCGTTGTTCCCCACCCGCGGATGTTCGTCCAGCGGAAGGTGGACGGCGTAGAGGGCGATGTTGTGATCGAGCAGGAATTTGACCCGCCCCCGGTGGTTTCCCGTCAGCCGCGCGGACCCGCCCCAGAAAAGGCCGTGATGCACAAAGAGTAGTCCCGCGCCGCAGGAGGCGGCGCGCTTAAAGGTTTCCAAATTCGCGTCCACCGCGAAGGCGATTTTGCCGGTTTCCGACCCGTCGTTGTCCACCTGCAGGCCGTTTTGGGAATCGTCAATGCCGGCGAACCCCTCAATGTCCAACAGCGATCTAAAATAGCCGTCCAGCTTTCGGGTGGTAAAATACGCGCTCACGGATTTAGTGTAGCCGGAGATCCCCAAAATTCCAATACCGGGTTTCCAGGTAAAGCCCTCCCGGCAGCCGGAAGCGGCCGGTAAGGGCCGCGGGGGCCCGCGTTTCAAGGGGCCCCGCGTTAACCAGTTCGCAGAAGCGGGCGATAAGGGCGGCGGCGGCATCCGCGCGGCCCCCGGGATAACCGGACAGCAGGGCGTTGTAGACCGGATACTCTACCGGAATATCAGAATAATCCAGGGGTCCCGCCCCCTCCACGCAGGCCAGCGCGGCCGGGCCGGGGGAATTTCGCAGGGCCGCGAAAACGGCGGCGTAAGTCCCCTCGTCTTCAACCGGGGCCTGGCCGGAAACCAGGTACAGCGCGGGAACCGGCGGCTGGGGGATCGCGTCAAACCCCTCGACCCGTTCAGGCCGTAACCGGCGAAACCAGTCCCGGATCTTTGTCAAAACCGCGGCGAAAACGTTGGACGAAACGGCGTTGTGTTCCGGGGACGGGGCCGCAACCCATGAGGACCATAAGCGGCCTTCCACCACCACAAGCCCCCGGGCGCCATAAGGGCCGGATGGCGAAGGCGCCACGGCAGGCCCCGTGAAACTTCCGGCATCTCCCTTTCCGGCGGGGCCGGACGCGGAAACAAGATAGGCCAGCGCGGAACCGCCCGCCCCCCAACCCGCGAGGAAAAGAGCGTCCCCATCGGCGGCGGGAGCCAGGGAGGCCAGGTTTTCTTTTACATAGGGCAGAAGAAATTCTATCTCGGCTTGTTTCTCCGCCTCCAGCTCCCGGCCTTTGCCGTTCGCCTTTTTAAGCACGGTCCCGTCGCGGAAGACCCGCCAGAACCTGAACAGCGCCCCCGGCGGCATGGAATTCCGGCGGACATAACTTATCACGGTAAAGCCCCGCTCCCCCAGGGCGGCGCAGATCCCGTCCACCGCGTCCAGGCGGCCAAAACCGGGGGGGACCAGGAAGATGAGGGGCCGGGCTTCACCGGAATCCATCCCGGACTCCCGGCCCTCAAAAACATGCAGGGTGTAAACGGGGCCGCCGGTATCCCGCAGCGTAAAAGTCCGCGAGTTTACGGCGGGCCGGGGAACGGGGGCAAAATACAGGGCCGCGGCGCTGACCAGGACCAGAAAGCCAAAGGCGGGGACAATGAACAAAGCCCCCCGCTCGCGGAACCAGGCGTTACGGCGGACCCCCATAAAGAGGGGGTTAAGGTTGGTTAAGACAATAACCAGGTGGTTGAGCGCCAGCGGAATACATTCGGGCCTGAAACCGTAGGCGGGAAATATGCTAAGCGCGACCCCCAGGGCCAGAACGGGAAACCACGCGATACCGTCCAGGGGCCACAGCTTCTTGAACAGGGGCCGGACAAGGAAAACGAGCACAAACAGGGAACTCAGCAGTTCCGGTATCCAAATTTCCCGCATACCATCCAGTTTACCGCACAATTTCCAAAAATATGAGCCTCCGCGCGGCAAGCCGCGGGGTATTAAACCAGAATTTGCGAATGAGGCCGGAGCTTTTCCCAAAACCCGGTTAGTTTTGAGAAAGCCTCGTTTGAGGGCTTTTATAACGCGGCTGCGCCGTTCCCGTCCGGGCAGGGCTTCTTGATTTTTGCCCCCGCTTTACCTAGCATGGGTGAACGTTTGTTTTGGCCGGGAATCGTGCTTCCGGCCTGGGTTTTGCCTTTGGGGAGTCCCCGCGGCGCAACCATTTTATCTTAAAGGAGTTGGACATGAAACGCATTGTGACGGCGGCGCTGGTTATGTTCTGCGCGGTTTCCCTTTTTGCCGGGGGGAGGGCGGATCCCGGTTCCCAGGCCCCGGCGGTCAAAGCGGGCTTTGTGTACATCGGGTCCATCCACGACGAAGGCTACACCCAGGCCCACGACAAGGGCCGCCTGGCGGTACAGGCTTTGGGGGTGGAAACCCTCTACATCGAAAACGTGCCGGAAAACGCGGACTGCGAAGCGGCGATCCGTAACCTGATCGACCAGGGCTGTAACGTGATCTACACCACCAGCTTTGGTTTTATGGACCCGACTATCAAAGTGGCCCAGGATTATCCGGACGTTAAATTCGCCCACTGCTCCGGCTACAAGCGGGCGGACAACGTTTCCACGTTCTTCGGCAAAATTTACCAGGCCCGTTACCTTTCGGGAATTGCCGCGGGTTACAAGACCACGGTAAACCGCATCGGCTATGTGGCCGCCATGCCCATCCCCGAGGTTATCCGGGGGATCAACGCCTTCGCGCTGGGGGTCCGGTCGGTGAATCCCGGCGCCACGGTGGAAGTGGTGTGGACCAACACCTGGTACGATCCGGCCCTGGAAAAGCAGGCCGCAATCGAGCTGCTCAACCGCGGGGTTGACGTGATTGCCCAGCATCAGGATACCACCGCGCCGCAGATCGCCGCCCAGGAACGGGGGGCCGCCGCCGTCGGGTACAACGTGTCCACCCCCAGCGCCGCGCCTTCGGCCTACCTTACCGCCCCGCTGTTCCACTGGGAGGTGTTCTACGTGGACGATATAAAACACGTCTTGGCGGGGGACTGGCGGAGCCGGGCCTACTGGGAAGGTTTTGGCAACGGCCACGTGTCGCTGGATACGCTTACCGCCAATAACGATCCCCGCGCCGCCGGCGCCATCGCCCAGGCGGAGGCGAAGATCAGGGACGGCAGTTTCGACCCCTTTACCGGGCCCCTTGCCGATCAATCCGGCGCCGTTAAGGTTCCCGCCGGGACCCGGATGACCGATGACGAAATTTGGAACATGGACTGGTTTGTACAGGGCGTTACCGGGACGATTCCGCGTTAAGGTATGACCGAACCCGTTTCAAGGACGGCCGGCCCGCCGCCCCCGGTAGAGATGCGGCATATCTCAAAATCCTTCGGGTCCGTCAAGGCCAACGACGACGTAAGCCTTCTGGCGGCTCCGGGGGAAATACTTGCGCTGCTGGGGGAAAACGGTTCGGGCAAGAGTACCCTTATGAACATCCTCGCGGGGATCTACATCCCTGACGGGGGTTCCATCGTTGTGGAAGGGGAGCGGAAGGTCTTCCGCTCCCCCCGTGACGCCATCGCCGCCGGTATCGGCATGGTACACCAGCACTTCAAACTTATCCCGGTAATGAGCGCCTGGGAAAACATCAGTCTGGGGGAAAGGGGGACCGGCCCGTTCCTGGACGCGAAAAGGATAAAACGCAAAATCGCCTGTATTCAGGAACGCTTCGGTTTCGCCGTTGATCCCGGTAAAAAAATTTATGACATGCCGGTGAGCGAAAAGCAGACCGTGGAAATTGTCAAAGTTCTTTACCGGGGGGCCCGGGTTCTGATTCTCGACGAACCCACCGCGGTCCTTACGCCCCAGGAAACGGCGGGCCTCTTTGCCATGATCAGGCGCATGAAGGCGGAGGGGAAGGCCGTCATCATCATTACCCACAAGCTGCAGGAAGTTATGGAGATCAGCGACCGCGTCATGGTGCTGCGGAAAGGCAAAAATGCCGGTACGGTAACAACGGCGGAGACGAACCCCCGGGAGCTTGCGGAGCTTATGGTGGGGGACGCGGTTTCCTGGTCCGGTACGGCCCTGGAGATCCGGCGGGCGGACGCGGAACGCAGCGCGGAACCCATGCTGCGGGTCCGGGACCTCGCGCTGCGGGGGGCCGCCGGGCCGGCGATTATCGACAACCTCAGCTTTGATGTGTACGGCGGCGAAATTCTGGGGCTTGCCGGGATCGCCGGAAGCGGCCAAAAGGAACTGTGTGAAATCATCACCGGCCTTGCCAGGGCGGACTCCGGCTCCGTCCGCTTTATGGGCGAGGAGATTCTGGGCCTTTCCCCCCGGATCATCCGGGCGCGCGGGATCAGCCTGAGCTTCGTCCCCGAAGACCGGCTGGGCATGGGCATGGTGGGGGGCATGAGCATCACCGACAACATCCTCCTAAAATCCTACGATTCCGGCCGGGGCATCCTGGTGGATCGCGCCGGAGGCCGGGAAAAGGCGGAGAGGATCGTTGACCGGTACGGGGTGGTTACCCCCTCGGTACGGCACCTGGTAAAAAAACTGTCCGGCGGGAACATCCAAAAGGTCCTCCTGGGCCGGGAAATCGAGACAAGGCCCCGGCTCCTCATCACCGCCTATCCGGTCCGGGGCCTGGACATCGGCGCCTCCATGGCCGTCTACGGGCTCCTCAACGAACAGAAAGAGCGGGGGGCGGGGATCCTCTACATCGGGGAGGACCTGGACGTGCTCCGGGAACTCTGCGACCGGATCATGGTGATCCACGCCGGGACGCTGATGGCCATTGTGGACCCCCGGGAGACCACAAAAGAGGAAATCGGCCTTTTGATGCTGGGCCACCGGCCGGAAGCGGAACAGATTCCCCGGGGGGCCCGCTGATGCTGCGCATCGTCCTCCGGGAGGAAAATTCCCCGCTGCGGGAAAACGCCATGCGTCTGGCGGGGGTCCTGGCCGCCCTGGCGGCGTCGGGTCTCATCATGCTGGCCCTGGGCTACAATCCCCTGGACGTCTACGGCCGGATCATCGCCGGCTCCCTGGGCACCGCCTACCGGCTGCGGAATACCATCCAAAAGGCCATCCCCCTTTCCGTCCTGTCCCTGGGAACCCTGATCGCCTTCAGGATGAAATTTTGGAACATCGGCCAGGAGGGCCAGTTCTACATGGGGGCCTACGGCGCCTCCCTCGTTGCCTTCGCCTTCCCCGAACTGCCGGCGCCCCTGCTGCTCCCGTGTATGTTCCTCTGCGGCATGGCCTTCGGCGCGGCCTGGGCCATGATCCCGGCCCTCCTCAAGGCCCGCTTTTCCGTCAGCGAGACCCTGGTCACCCTGATGCTCAACTACGTGGCCGCCAAGTGGGTCAGCTACCTCCAGTACGGGCCCTGGCGGGACCCCGAGGGCTCCGGCTTCCCCAAGATCGCCTCCTTTAGCCCCAACGCCGTGCTCCCCGGCGTCCTGGGGATCCACGCCGGCTGGGTCATCGCCCTGTTCCTTGCCCTGTTCCTCTGGTTTGTCCTTAAAAAGACCCGCCTGGGTTATGAAATCGACGTCCTGGGGGAAAGCGAAGCCACCGCCCGATACGCCGGCATGCACGTCCTCCGGATCATGATCATCGCCATCGTGATCTCCGGCGGCCTCTGCGGCGCCGCGGGGATGATGCAGGCCTCGGCGGTGGAGCGGAGCCTCTCGGAGCAGCTTTCCGGGGGCCTGGGCTTTACCGCGGTGATCACCACCTGGCTTTCCCGCCTCAGCCCCCCGGCGGTCCTGGCCGTGTCCTTCCTCTTTTCCATGCTGATCCAGGGGGGTAGTTTCCTCCAGAGTTCCCTCCAGATCCCCGCCTCCATTTCCCAGGTCCTCCAGGGGGTTATCATTTTCTTTGTGCTGGGCAGCGAATTCTTTATCCGTTACCGGGTAGTCCGGGGAGGGAACCCATGATCGCCTTTCTCCATACCTCCGTGCAGATGGGGACCCACATCCTCTTTGCCGTCCTGGGGGGAATCCTCTGCGAAAAAGTCGGCAACATGAACCTCGGCATCGAGGGAATGATGCTCCTGGGGGCCTCGGTGGGCTTTTCCGCCGCCCTCTCCAGCGCCAACCCCCTGACCGCAATCATGGCCGCCGGCGCCGCCGGCGCCACAGGGGCCCTCATCTACGGGATCATCACCGTCAGCCTCCGGGGGAACCACGTGGTCACCGGCCTCATCCTCACCATTTTCGGCACCGGGGTTTCCGGCTTTCTGGGGAAGGAACTCTCCGGCCAGGCCCTGCCGGAAACCGTGGCCAGGGCCTTCGTCCCCCTCCGCGTCCCCCTCCTTTCCCGGATTCCCGCGCTGGGGGAGATCTTCTTTAATCAGAGCCCCTATGTTTTGGCCGGCATGGTCCTGGCGGCCCTCATGTACGCCTACTTCCGCTTTACCCGCTTCGGCCTTAACGCCCGGGCCGTGGGTGAAAGCCCCGCCGTGGCAGACGCCTCGGGGATCCCCGTAAACCTCTACAAGTACGTCCACGTCGTCCTGGGGGGCTTCCTCTGCGGCGTCGGCGGCGCCTACCTCTCCCTGGTTTTTGTCCCCCGCTGGCAGGAAAACATCACCGCCGGGGCGGGCTGGATCGCCGTGGCCCTGATCATCTTCAGCACCTGGAACCCCCTGCGGGCCGTCTTCGCCGCCTACCTCTTCGGCGCCCTCAAGGGCGTCGGCTTCAAGTTCCAGGGCGTGGAATTCCGGCTCCCCGGTTTCAGCGTCGTCGCCTCCCCCCGGATCCTCGACATGCTGCCCTACCTGGCAACGATTCTCGTTCTTGTTTTTATCACCCGCAAAAAAAAGAACCAGAGCCCCGCCGCCCTGGGACTTCCGTATTTCAGGGAAGAAGCCTAGCCGCCGCGGTTGTACCCTTAGATTTTCTTTATAATTCGGGCGCATTTTTTTGCCCTCCAGGCAAAAAAACCGGGCTATCGCTTCAATTCCTCAGGCCCTTCGGGGCCTTCCGGTATTTCCGCTCTATCCCTCGCGCAGTAAGAGCAGCCGAAGGCTGTTAATTATAAAATCCCCCCAGGTTTTTCGATTGTCGAATAAAAGCCGAAAATGTTACATACGCGGGCAGAAGAACAAAATATGCCCCGGATTATTTTGTGCATATTAAAAACAAACATATTAAGTGCGGGGGCGTATTATGATTTACGGATATATCCGTGTAAGCACAGGAAAACAAACCGTAGAAAACCAGCGGTTTGAAATTGACCGGTTCTGTAAGAAAAATAATATTTCTATCGGCAGCTGGGTTGAGGAAACAATCAGTGGTACTAAAGAAGTGGGCGACCGGGCCCTGGGAGGATTATTAAAACGTCTTAAAAAAGGCGACATTTTAATCTGCTCGGAATTGTCACGGCTGGGCCGGAGTTTATTTATGATCATGGACGTTCTGAATCAATGTATGAAACGGGAAATACAGCTGTGGACAATTAAAGACAACTACCGCCTGGGCGCCGACATAAGCAGCAAGGTATTGGCCTTTGCCTTCGGGCTTTCCGCGGAAATAGAACGCAACCTGATAAGCCAGCGGACAAAAGAGGCCCTGGCCCGGGCCTCCGCCGAGGGGGTGCACATCGGCCGCCCCAAGGGCAGCAAAAATAAAACCCTTAAATTATCCGGCAAGGAAAATAAAATCCGGGAATTACAGGCCCGGGGATTTTCACAGGCGAAAATAGCCCGCATGCTGGGAGTCCACCGCTTTACCCTCTACCGGTTCTGCGTTACAAAATAGGGACGGGGAAACCATGGAAAATCGAGTATTAATCACCGGCGCCACGGTGGTGACGCCGGAGGCGGAGGCGGTACGGGACGTCCTGGTGGAGGGGGAGCTGATAAGCCGCATCGGTCCCCCCCGGCGCGCCGGCGCTTCCCCCGGTTCCGGGGACCCAATTCCCCGCCGGGGAGTTTGGGAGATTATTGACGGCGCGGGGAAGATCCTTATCCCCGGCGGCATTGATGTTCACACCCACCTCTGCCTGGACACCGGCGCCGCCGTGGTCAGCGATGATTTTTATACCGGAACCAGGGCCGCCGTCTGGGGGGGGACCACCAGCATCATCGATCATCCGGGCTTCGGGCCCCCCGGCTGCGCCCTGGATCACCAGATCAGGAAGTACCACGATTTGGCCGGGGGAAAGGCGGTGATCGATTACGGTTTCCACGCCGTGGTCCAGCATGTGGACGACAGTATCCTTGCGGCGCTGGACGATCTTGCCGGAGAGGGGATCACAAGCTGTAAAATATATTTAACCTATGGCTATAAAATAGGCGACGGGGAAGGCTTGCGGATTTTGGAAAGGGCCCGGGACGCGGGGGTCCTGGTGGCCGTCCACCCGGAAAACGACGGGGCAATCGGCGTTCTTCGGGAACGGTTCATCGCCGGAGGGAATGTATCCCCCCGTTACCACCCCCTGTCCCGGCCCGCCGAATGTGAGGCCGAGGCGGTGAACCGGATGATCCTCCTGGCCCGCATGGCCTCGGACGCGCCCCTCTATATCGTCCACCTTTCCAGCGGCCTGGCCCTGGACTTTGTCAGGGCCGCCCGGAGCCGGGGGCAGCGGAACCTCTACGCCGAAACCTGCCCCCAGTACCTGCTGCTGGACGACAGCCGCTACGATCTGCCGGGGCTCCAGGGGCTTAAGTACGTCATGTCTCCCCCCCTGCGGAAAAAAGCCGATAACGAGGCCCTCTGGGGGGCCCTGGCCGCCGATGTTGATACGGTGGCCACCGATCACTGCCCCTTCTTTTTTGAAACCCAGAAGATTCTTGGGAAGGACGATTTTACCAAATGCCCCGGAGGCGCGCCGGGCGTTGAGGAACGGATCCCCCTCCTCTTTTCCGAGGGGGTGGCCAAAGGGAGAATCAGTCTGCGCCGTTTTACGGAACTCTGCTCCGCTAACCCGGCGAAGCTCTTCGGCCTTTATCCCCGCAAAGGGGTCATCCGCGAAGGTTCGGAGGCGGATCTGGTTCTTATCGATCCGGCAAAAAAATGGACGATCCGCCGGGAGGGAATCCACGCCCGCGTGGACTACTCCCCCTACGAGGGGATGGAGGTTCAGGGCGCCGTGGACACGGTGCTTTCCAGGGGAACAGTATTACTGCGGGACGGCATATTTTCCGCCGAAGCCGGCCGGGGCCTCTTCCTGAAACGCGGCCGCTTCACCGGCGGCGAATAAAAAATTGAAGCTCAGGGAGGAGTCATGCTAAAAACAGGGTATCTATACCACGGCGGGATCATGGTGAACTACCGCTGTAACGCCGCCTGCCGGCACTGCCTCTACGCCTGTTCCCCCACCAGGGGCGCCGGTTATGCCGGCAGGAAAACTATGCGGGAAATCTGCGCCGTCCTCCGCCGGGGCGGTATCGGGTCGGTCCATGTCGGGGGCGGCGAGCCTTTCCTGAATATTGAGGGACTCCTCATGGCGGTCCGGGAGTTGGCCGCCGCCGGTATCAGCCTTGACTATGTGGAGACCAACGGGTTTTGGGCCGCCGACGTAAAAGAAGCCAGGGAGACCCTCCGCGCCCTGGCCGGCGAAGGGGTTCATAGCCTCTGCGTTTCCCTGGACCCCTTTCACGCGGAGTATGTTCCCTACGGCCTTCCCCTCCGGCTTGCGGAACTCTGCGACGAGGAGGGGATGGGTTATTTTCTCTGGAAGCAGCAGTTCCTCCGCCCCCTTTCCCGGCTCACGGATTCGTCGGCCCATTCCCGGGAGGAACTGGAGGCCCGGCTGCGGCCCGGTTACATCGGCGATACCGCCCGGTCCTACGGCGTCAGGCTTGGGGGCCGGGCCGTGAACATAGAAGAAGAGTACGGCCCCTCCCACAGCCTGGCGGAACTCCTTGGCGGGGCCGCGAAACATTCCCCCTGCGGGGATCTGCTTAGCACCGGCCATTTTCACGTGGACCAGGACGCCTATTTTATTCCCCCCGGCTGTACGGGCCTGCGGTTCCCCCTGGCGGAGGCGGTGGACGGAATCCCGGCGGGGAAGTACCCTGTCTTTGAGACCCTCTACGAAGGGGGCCCCGCCGCCCTCCTCGATTTCGCCGGGGACCGGGGCTTTGTCCCGGAAAAAAACTACCCCTCCCTCTGTAATCTCTGTTTTCATATCCGCGCCTTCCTGTCGGAGGAAGGTTTTGCGGAACTCGATAAAAACCACTACGAGGAGTCGCTGAAATACTATTCCCTTTCATAAGCAGCCCTGTGCCGGCATGGATTTAAGAAATAGAATGAGAGTATAATTCCCGTGACCGGAGGAATTTTTGAAGACCACCATCGTGATTATTGACGGCATGGGCGGGGGCGTCGGCGTACAGCTTATTACCAGGTTCAGGGAACTGTGGCTCAAAGAAAACCGCGACAGGGAGGAAGTAGACATTGTTGCCCTGGG
>JAISLX010000136.1 GCA_031277045.1 Treponema sp. | reverse complement strand
AATGTCCCTATTCTGTATCCGGCCGCCAACAGGGTCGGGGGGTAATCCTCTATGTCCAGGTACTCGCCCGACGCCTCATCCCGTTCCCAGTGGCCCATCAGCACCAGGAAACGGTACTCCGTCGCGGGGTCCAGTTGTGGTATCTGAATAGTCCCCTCGCCGGGACCGTCGTCCCGGCAGTCGTCGATGGCAACAAGGCGCTTGGTGCTGTTGTTTTCAATCACGACAACCTGGGCGTAGTTCCGCGTCCCCAGTTCAAAGCCTTTGATCCGGGCGTCGTCAGGGCCTACTACGCTGCGGGCTGCCGTTCCACCCCCACCGGCGGGGGCTGCCGTTCTGTCACCGATATAGACATCAAGGCCATAGGATTCGTTCATAAAAAAAGCAACCGGAATGCCCATCCCCCCCGTTCCCGGCGGATTACCAGTTGACGAGCCACCTGTTGAAGAGTCCCCCGATGAACTTTTTTCAAGAAGTTCAGAAGATACGGGATTAAGACACCCGGTTATTCCGGCGGCCACCAGAAGCGACAGCAAGAATGAGGCGAAAACCGCGGTGTGAATATGGGTGGCTGCTGGTTTCACGTTAGACTCCTCATTATTCAAATTGTAGTATCGGAATATTTCATATACTAAATTATAACACGTTACTTAAAAAAAACCAAGAAACCGGAAAAAATTCTGCCCGGACGGTGAAAAGGGTGGTTACCACGGCCAAAATACGGATTTTGCCAAGAACCCGTGTTCTTTGTTGTTTTTAAGCGGTTGTTGTTCAGAAACTGAAGTTTCTGAACAACTCTATTAATGAAGAGTTAGGAACCGCAAAGGCGCATCGAACCTACGGTTCGGGACTACAAGGACACCCAAACGGTCCCTTTTTGGGAACTTTCCACGCATTTTCCCGTGAATTTAACGCCGTCTATGCCCATCTGCAGGTCCGGAAAGTCCAGATCCTCCGCCGTCAGGGTCTGGCCCTTTTTCTGTTTGACCAGGGCGCCGATATAGGTCCGGTAGATGTTTGCCAGGGCCTCGAAGTAGCCTTCCGGGTGGCCTGAGGGGAGCCGCGAGTAGGACTGGGCCTGGGGGTAAAAGGAATCCCTGGCCCGTGACAGGGTAACGTTGGGCTGGCCGAAACGGGAAAGCCAGAGATAGTTTGATGTTTCCTCGTTCCAGTCCAGGGAGCCTTTGGTGCCGAAGATGCGGACCCTGAGGGCGTTGTCGTAACCGGAGGCTACCTGGCTGGTCCAGTACAGTCCGCGGGCCCCGCCTTCGTATTCCAGCATAATCGCGGCGTTGGTATCCAGAACCCGGTCTTTCCCAATGGCGTCCAGCCGGGCGCAGACGGCCTTGATCCTAAGGCCGGTTATGTACGAGACGAGGCTTTCGATATGGGTGCCCAGGTCCCCCACGCTGTTGGATTTTCCCGCCAGGGCCGGGCTGGTCCGGGTTACGGCCTGCTTGCTGCCCTGTTTTTCCGCCGGGGGCAGGAGCCATTCCTGGGGGTATTCGCCGTTGACAAAGATGATGTCCCCAATCTCGCCCCGGCGCACCAGTTCCCGCGCGTGTTTGACGGTAACGTTCCCCGTGTAGGTGTAGGTAACGGCGCAGAGGAGTTTTTTATCTTCCGCCAGCTTCGCCAGTTCCAGGGCCTCGGCCTCTTCCACGGTGAAGGGTTTTTCGCAGACTACGGGGATGCCCCGGCTTAAAAATGCCTTGACTGCCGCGTAATGGGACGTATTGGGGGAGACGATGACGGCAAAATCGATCTTGCCGGGGCGTTTTGACTCTTCCTCCGCCATTTCCTCGAAGGTTTTGTAGAGTCTGGCGGCGGGTATACCCAGGGCGGCGCCTGTCGCCAGGGTGCCCTCCGGGGAACGTGAAAAGCAGCCCGCGGCGATATCCGCCATGCCTTCCGACCGCAGGGCCCGGCGGTGGACATCGCCGATAAACGATCCCGGTCCGCCGCCTACCATGCCGTAGGTAAGTTTTCCGGTAACTTTGTATTCCGTACTGGCCTCGATCATCTTTACCTCCTCACTGTTTGATTTTTGCCGTGAATTCCGGACGGGGAATCCCTTCCCGCCATCTACTCTAAATTAGAGGGGCTTTCCTGTAAAGTTCCGCGGGCTAAGGCCGATACAAAAGGCATAGGGTAGGGTAAAAACCTCCTGACAATATATAGACGGTGCGCGGCGGGTCTTGTATCCGAACGTCCAGGCGCACCGTCTTTTTTTTGTTTCCGCGCGGGAGCCGGGAACCGGCGTCATTGGGCTTCCCCTTAAAAAAAGGTTTGGGGAAATCTCATTCGGCCTTACAGATCCCCGTAGCGGTAGAAGCGCAGTTTCAGGTCCCTCGCGGTTTGGAGCAGGTACTCAAGCCGGCGGGCTGTTATTCCCCATTCGGCGTCGCCGGCGATGGTGTGGGTGGTAAGGGGTACGACGGAGCCCTTACCGATAAACTTGACGGTTCTGAGCATCATGGTTACGGCGTTTTCGAATTCCGTGTCGCTTTTGTAGATGATGTTGTCGATGGATACGGAGACAATATAGCCCGTCTTAACGGTTTCTTTGTCATAAAGGCAGTAACGTACCCCGAAACCGCGCTGGACGCTGAAAGTACCGGCCAGGGCTTCCCGCATCCAGGGTTCCGAAAATCCGTAGGGATAGGCGAAGGAACGCAGGGGGATCCCCGCCTTACGGTAACTTTCCACTTCCCGCAGGGTCTGCTCGTAGAAAACCTCCCGTGAAACCTGCGGCAGGTTAAGGTGGTTCATCGTGTGGTAGCCTATGTCGTGTCCCCGGTTCAGGGCTTCCGTACAGAAGGAGGAAAAGCCGCCGATGATAAAAAACGTGATCTTCGCCCCGTAGCGGTCAAACAGATCGAAGTACCGCCGCCACTGATCCTGGTAATTGTCGTCCAGGGACAGCAGTATCCCCGAATCGTCCTCGCCGATGTTCCACCACAGGGTGTCCCGTAGCGTTTCCGCGCTTCCCGTTTCCCGCACAGTAAAATCAAGTTCCCAGCGGGAACCGTCGGGGAAGGGCCGGGCGTTTTGAAGATCGTAGTCCGCCTCGAAGCCGTCCGACACGGCGCGGACGGAGATACGCCGTTCCTCGTCCTGCGTGAAATACCGGATCAGCGCCGGATCGTTGTCTTTTATCCGGCGGACAAACAGGTCGATGGGCCGCGTGGTTTCAGGCGGCATAGTCTCGGCGGGGCCGGAAACCGGGGGCTCCGCGCGGATTATGGGGCCGGGGGGGGCTTCAGGGTTTTGGACTACGGTTTGGCTTACGCAGGCCGCGAGGAACAGCGCGCAGGGGAGGGGGAAAAATCTAACCGGACGGGGGAAGCTGTGTTTCATGCGCTTAACCGGCGGGCCGCCAGGACTTCCAACTGGTAGGAGGCCGCCTCCGCCAATGCCTGGTAAATTCGCCCGGAACTTTCCAGGTAACGGATAAAAGGCTCCCCGCTCCGCCCCTCGTCTTCCGCCGTGAATTCCTCCTGGGAGGGAAAGAGAAAGCCCGCCACCTCTTTTACGTCGCTGGTTGTAATGGACCGGAGGGTCCTGTCCAGTTTTCGCAGAATGAATTCTTTCCGCGCCGCCTGGTCCGCGCCCTGTTCAAAGCGCCGCAGGCTGTTCCGGGCCAGGGCTGCCGCTTCCGCCGCCTCCCCGGCGACAGTCCTTAACCCGTCCATAAGCCGCAGCCGCGCCGCCCGGTAGGATTGTTCCCGCTCACCGGCGGTCAGGCGAAAATCCTCCGCGATCCGCGCGTAGATTCCCTCCAGAAGGCCGTCGATCTCTTCCCGGCGTTCGGGAAGTTCCAGCAGGGCTTCAGGTCCGGCGCTTTCCAGTCCGGGGATGGCGATTCCTGAGCTATGCTCTGAGCAAAGCTCAGAGCTGTGCCGTGTGGAGACAAGGCGGTAGCTGCGAAAGGCAGGGTACTTCCTGAAATTCGCGGCGAACCAGGATGCGTAGAGGGAGAGCCGCTGATCCGTAAGAACCTGTCCGCCGTCCGCCGACGCCGCGAGGAAAGGCCGGCCGTCCCGCAGGGCCCGGAGGGACCATGTTTCCGCGGGGACAAAGCGATCCGATTCGGCGTGGGAACGGGTTTCAAACAGGGCGCCCCTAAAGTGGGTTTTTAGACCGGGAAAGGCCAGGTCCAGACCGGCGATCCAGACGGCGGGAGCCCCCAGGACCCGGGCAAAATCCCAGGCGCTGGTGGCCACAGACCCCCCCGCGCCCAGGGCCCCTTTGGGGTCAACCCGGTCCTCGATAAAGCAGCCCAGGGGGAACTGGGACCGGCAGAGGAAAGTCCCCCGGAACTGGCGGCGCAGTACCGCGGGGTAAACCGCCGATTCGGCGATAAGCCAGGTCCGCGCGGCTTTACAGCGGTCCAGGTGGCGGAAATTCCAGTACTGCGGGTCCACTACCACGGCAAAATCCGGGTCCAGGCCGCGGTCCAGCATGAAGCGCAGACTTGTGTCCACCGCCACGACAACGCAGCGTTTTCGTATCTCGCCCAGCAGGGGCCCTGCCCCGTCCAGGGAAGGCCCGGCGGCGGCGAGAAAAACAGGAATGCCGGACCCGGATTCCGGGTTCCCGGCGGATTCCACAGCCAGAATCCCCCGCAGGCGAGATATCCCCGGCAGGTCCCGAATGGCCTCCATGTTCCGGGCCAGATTGCGGACCCAGCGCCTGCCGAAGCGGCGCAGCGTGGCCTGGTTCACCTTGTCCCGGTTCAGCCAGGCGTTAATGCCCTGTTCCACGACGGCGTACCACTCCTCGTCGGCGGCCATGAGGGCGCGGTTGCGGATAATTTCGGGCGCGGCTTTGAACAGGTCCAGAGCGTTCTGGATGGCGGCGTTTCCGTTTCCCCCCAGCACAAAGACCAGCCGGTTTTTTGCAAGAAGGGATTCCAGGTCCCGGACCTTCAGGGCCAGACGCAGCGTTTCTTTCCGTTTTTCCACGATGATGAGGGGCCGTCCCGGAGCGGCCCTGGCGGCGGCTTCGGCGCTGTAACCCAGGCCAAAGCCGAGGATTACGATGGGCGCGGTCCCGGCCTCGCCGGACGGGCTGCGGGCGGAGGCATGGAGGGATTCGACAAGCCGCCCGGCCTCCCGTACCGGGTCCCGGGGGGAGTGGACATGACGGCCGGCCACAAGCAGGGTAGGGTGCCCTGAGGGGGTGGCTTCCACACGCGGTTCCCCGCCGGTCTCGTCCGGGGGTCCCGGCAGGTCCTTTTCAAGTTCTTCCACAAGGCCGGGGTACAGGGCGGCCAGCAGCTTCGGGTCCATACCCTATTCCAATTCCAGGTAGATGACCGTGTCCGGGCCAAGGGGGGTGTTGGGGGGCGGGGTTTGACGGCGGACCCAGCCTTCGCCGTGTATCTCGATGTGAAGGTTATCCCGCAGGAGCAGGGGGACAAGAGCGCGTTTTGAGAAACCCGTGAAATCCGGAATAACATCGGTAATTACCGGCGGCTGATCCCCGGACAGGGTTACCTGGGGGGAGTGGAGTACCAGGGGGTTCAGGCCGCGCGGGATCCCCAGGTACTCCACCAGGGATTCGGCGGCCTGGCGGATGGCGGGGGCGGCGATGCGGCCTCCTAAAATTTCCCCCCGGGGCTTGACGATGACCAGGTAGAGGATCAGGGAGGGGGATTCCGCGGGAATCAGGGCGATACAACTGGCAATAAAATCCGTGTTCGAATAGGAGAGGGTTTCCGGATCGACAATTTGCGCGGTACCGGTTTTTACCGCCAGGGAAAGATCCTCCACGTTTGCCCGCCCGCCCGTGCCGATGCTGCTGGTTACGTCTACCATAGCGGAACGGATAATCCGCGCCGTTTCCGCGCTGATTACCTGCCGGGCCGGGCCGGCGTCCCAGCGCCGGATTTCGTTTCCCTCCGGGGAAGTTATCCGGGAAACCACGCGGGGGGGCACCATGATGCCGTCGTTGGCAATGGCGCTGGCCGCCTGAAGAACCTGGAACGCGGAGACCGATATTTCCTGCCCCATGGCGATGGTCGGTTTGGAGCGGCCGGACCAGCGGTCCACGGGACTTAGGAAACCCGCGGTCTCGCCGGGGGCCCCGCTCAGGGTACGGGAACCAAAGCCAAAATTTCTAAGCCCCTCGTGGAAACTGTCCTGTCCCAATTGGTCCGACGCGTAAGCGGAGCCCGCGTTGCAGGAAACAACGATGATGTCCCGCGCCGTTACCCTGCCGTGGGCACCCAGGCAGTTGATCCTGATCCGCTCCCCCCCGCCGGTAACGTGTTCGTAGTACCCGTTGCACAGGAATGTCGTATCGGCGGCAATAGCCCCCCTGTCCAGCAATGTCGCCAGGGAAAAAATCTTAAACACCGAACCTGGTTCGTAGGCCCATACCGCGGGCCGGTTCATCCGCTGGGTTTCGGTGGAAGACCGGATACTGTTGAGGTCGTAATTGGGAAGGGACGCGGAACCAAGAATATCGCCGGTACGGGGATCCATCGCCAAAAACATAATCGATTCGGCGCCGGTTTCCCGCAGGGTTTCCCCGGCAATCCGCTCCAGAATGTACTGTATGTTGGTATCAATCGTCAGTATAACCTGGTTGCCCTTTTCCCCGGCGCCGGTCAGCTCTTTCTCAAAAGCGTACTCAATTCCCTCAAGCCCCTTGTTCTCGTCCCCCACAAACCCGACGATCTGGGAAGCCAAATTCCGTTCCGGGTAGATCCGTCCGGGAATGTATTCAAGGCCGATGCCCTGCAGCCTGCCCGCGGCCTGGGCTTCCTCAATAAGCTTGGTGGTCGATTCGTCGATTTGTTTTTTGAGGTACACAAAATCGGTGGGAGAGTGGGATATCCGGTCCTGAATGGATGCGGCGTCCTGTTCCAGAAGGGGGGCCAGTTCCTCCGCCGCGGCTTCCAGATTTTGAACGCTGGAACGCCAGGCCGTTACATTGGCAAGCCGGGTGTAGAGGGCCAAAACCCGGCCGTTCCGGTCCAGAATAGGTCCCCGCTCGGCGGGGTGCCCCCGGTTTTGGTCCGTTCCGCTTTCCCTGCCGCTTAGCATCAAATATCCGTAGCGTCCCAGAAAAGTCAGCGCGGCGAAGATCATAAAGACGGCAAGAACTATAAAACGCCGGAATGTTTTTCGCGGGACCTGCCCATAGGGTGTCATTTAATACCCAGCACCTTTCCAATAATGTTGTCCACCGGCACCGGCCCGTAGGATCGGGAGTCGAAGGATTGCGCCCCGTTATCCCCCAGGGCGATAAATTTTTCCCCTTCCGCCAATCCGGCGCAGCGCTTAACCGCGATAGAGCCGGCGGGGGTGTAAAAAACTACTACTTCTCCCGGCGCGGGCATACCCCAGCGCACAAGGTAGGATTGGAATCCGGGAAGACGGAACCCGTAACGCAGACGGCTTATCAACAATACGCTTCCCGGCCGTACGGCGGGAATCATGGAACCGCCTTCGGCCACCATAAAATCAAAAACAAACAACTTCATACCCAGGGCCACGATGAACGCCGCCGCAAGCCCCGGCAGTTCTTTTCGCGTATTCGTTTTTTTTTCCGGCGGAATTTCCCCCATCACAGGGGGAGTATAATGAATGAGTTTCCTTGTGTCGATAAACAACTATGTCAAGTATCGCAATAACACAGCATGTTAAACGCCGGGTAAAGGCCAAAAATCCTCCCCCTTCTTTTCATCAGGTTGTCAATCATGATTATTCAAAACGTCTGTTCAAGCGATCTTTGAAAAGCCGCCGGCTGAAACCGGCGGAAAAAAAACCCTGTTCCGGGCGGCCTTCCCCGCGTTCCGGGAGCGCGGGGAAGGGAAAAACCCCGCTGTCGATTCGGCGCTTTCTTTTTGGCGGCGAGGGTTTGTTTCCCCTGCCGGCGTTTGGCCCGGACCGCGAGACCGGGACCGGCGTCAACGAGGCTTCGTCCGGAACGGCGGGAACAGCCCGTTTTGGGACCAAGAACCGGCGCGTCTCCGGCTTTCCCCTGTCGCCCTTTATCGCGGCGATCCTGACCATCATTATTTCCGTGGCGGCCATCAACTGGAAAATGCCCGCCATAATTTCCATCACGGCGGAGAATAATCTGGGGGCCGCCGGCCGGGGAGAGGAAGCGGGACGGAACATGGCCTTTTACGCCGGCGTGGATCAGTCCGCGCAGCGGAGCATCCCGGCGGAAGGGGAAATTCCCCTGGACCTGGTGGAGACCTTTAGCTGGAAGGATTACAAAATCAAAAAAGGGGACACTCTTTCGGAAATCGCCAAGGCCCAAGGGCTTGATATGGGTACCCTGATTGCCTCCAACGGCATCACCAACGCCCGGCGTCTGCGGGAAGGGGAAGTACTGCGGATACCCAATATGGACGGGATTCCCTACACGGTAAAAGCCGGGGACAGCCTTTCCGGTATTTCCACCGCCAGTTCCGTGCCCCTGCAGGTGATCCTTGATGTTAACGATCTGGAAAGCGATGTGATAAACGCGGGGATGAACCTCTTCCTCCCCGGCGCCCGGATGCCCCAGGAGGATATTCGCCTGGCCCTGGGAGAAGCCTTTGTCTACCCCGTTCGGGGCGTACTTAGCAGTCCTTACGGGTGGCGCGTCGATCCTATCGCCAATGTGGAACGTTTCCATTCAGCCATTGATCTGGCCGCCCCACTGGGTACCCCGGTCAAAGCCGCGATGGACGGCAAGGTTTCCAGGATAGCGGTGAATTCGGTCTACGGTAACTACATCATCATTACCCATCCGGGCGCGTACCAGACTATGTACGCGCATTTAAGCGCGGTTTCCGTGAAGCAGGGGGCTTCGGTTACCCGGAATTCCAAAATCGGCGAGGTGGGCAGCACCGGTTACAGCACCGGTCCCCATCTGCACTTTGCGGTGTTCAGGAACGACAAGCCAATCAATCCCCTTGAAGTTCTTCAACGGTAATATTACGATTGGGGTACAAAGGAAAAAAGACCCGGTCTTTTGGCCCCGGGAGGTCGCATGCGAAATCTGGTGTTGATACTTATTGTTTTTATCGCGGTGGTTACTTTTATCAGGGCCTTTGAAGACTACGGGGCTGGAATAAAAAGCGGCGGGTCCCAGGTTACCGGCGGGTTTAGCATTGACCAGTAACGAAAATGTGTAACAATTCTATGAGCGCCGAAGAACAAGAAGACGTTTCACGAAGCGCTTCGGATTCTTTTGAATCCATGCTGGACGACGCCTGTTCCCGGCTTATGGATCGAAAAGTTCGTTATTCACTCCGGCGTATTCGGGAACTGGATGAGATTTTAGAAAAAACGGAGCGGGAACTTGATGAAATTCTCCTGTGGGAAGGCAGGCCCGGTTCCGGCTCTCCCGTTCTTCCGAAGTAATTCATGAAAATCCGCCTCTGCGTTCTGGTCGTGTTGTTCGCGGTTGCGCGGCCCCTTGCCGCGCTGCTCAGTTTTAGCGGCCTGGATCTTTCCGATGACAACCGGCTGATCTTCCGGGCAAATTCCGTTCAGAACGGTTTTTTCCCCCAGAACACCCTGTTTATGTCCCGGCTTACGGACATGGCCCTTACCCAGCTTACCGCCTTTCCCGAACGGATGGAGCTTCTCTCCAACGGCCGGATTATCCAGGTACGGAACGCCTTTGGCGTCCTGCGTGTTCCGCTGACAGGGGGGCTGCCCCAGCCGGTAACCGGGAGCCCCTCGTTTGTGTCGGGAAAAGCCATTACCGGCGGCCGGGTGGAGGACATGGCGGCCTCCCAGGACGGCCGCTGGCTCCTCTACGTGGAACCGGTAAGTTCCGCTTACGGAAACCTGGTCCTCGTGGACAGCCAATCGGGGGAAAAGAAAACCGTGGTTTCGGATATTGAGCGGCCGGCGGCCCAGTTCCCCGCCTGCTGGAGTCCTGATTCCCGGGTCTTTGTTTATGCCCACCGGGGTAAACTTTACTACTACACCGTGAATCCCGCCCAGGCCGCCGTAGTGGACGAACGCTACCGGTTTATCGGGGAGGGAACTATTAACTCCGTGTCCTGGAACCGCGCCGGGGATTTTTTCTACCTCAAGGGAGCCACCGTGTTCAAAGTCCGGGGTTCGGAGATCTTCGCCCGGACCCTTTACGCGGATTTTCTGGAGATGGGCGCCGTAGCCGGGAAGATACCCTTCGATTTTGACGGAAATTTCGACCGCTTCTGGATTGCCCCCGATTCCCGCTCCATCCTCTTTTCCAAGGGGGGGCGGAACATCTTTTACTATCCCCTGGAGATAGATGACTTTAACACCGCCGAAGCAAGCCTGCCTTACCTCGTAATCCCCCAGTGCAGCTACGACATCAACGTCCTGTGGGCGCCGTCGGGGACCCTGACGGTAATCGCCAGCGTGATGCGGGAGGGAAACCCCGTTCCCGTTGTTTACCGGCTTATCCCCCAGACGGACAGCCTGCTGACCAATAACGGCGGAACCAGGGAACGTATGGCCTTTGTTTCGCTGGATCCTCCGCCGGGCCTGAACGGGATCCTGTCCCCGGACGGTACCAAGGCCCTGTTCTGGGGTGAACAGGGGATTGCCCTGTACGATTACGTCAACTGGCGGATTCAAAAGACCGTTAGTTCCCGTCCGGCCTTTTCCTGTTTTTGGATCGGCAACGAGGAATTTGTTACCGGCGATGACCGGCGGATAGAGCGGGTGCAGGTTTCCGGGGCCCGCAGTCTGATATGCCTGGCGGGAGTTTCGGAATACGGCTTTGAGGACAAAAATTCCGCCGTACCCCGCGTGCTGGCCCAGACCGGCGGGATCTGGTTTGTTACCGATTGCGTCTCCCCCTGGGTAGAGGCCCCCCCCAACTTCCAGCGCCGGAATTCTTCCCTGTTTTCCGGCCGTTACCGTGTCTACCTGGAGCCCCAGAGTTTTGGCCCCTATGAAAACCTCCCCATGATCCGCAACACCGTGGGGGTAGGGACCGTGGCTCTGATTCCGGGCATTCAGTACCAGCGGGAAGCCCCCGCCGCCGACATACCGGAGGCCGCCAAAGGGGTCTTTTCCCACGGCCTGCGGATGGGTCTGCGGGAAGTATCCCTGTGCTTTGATCTGTACGACGATATTACCGGCCTTCCGCAGGTACTGGACAGCCTGCGCCGTTTCGGCTGCCGGGCCACCTTTTTCCTTAACGGCGAATTTATCCGCCGTTACCCCGAAGCCGTCAGGACCATCGCCGGAGCGGGGCATGAAACCGCCTCCATGTTCTTCGCCCCCATCGACCTTTCCGATTCCCGCTTCCGCATCGGCGCCGATTTTATCTCCCGGGGACTGGCGCGGAACGAGGACGAATTTTACCAGGCCAGCGGGCAGGAACTTGCCCTGTTGTGGCATCCTCCCTATTACGCCAGTTCCTCCGAAATCGCCGAAGCCGCCTCCCGTGTGGGTTATCGTACCTCCGGCCGGGACGTGGACCCCATGGACTGGGTAAACCGGGAAGACGCCCACCGCCTGGGTATTTCCCAGTACTCCGCCGCCGACATGATTGACCGGATTGTGGAGACCAAACGTCCTGGCTCCATTATCCCCGTAAGGCTGGGGACACTCTCAGGCGGCCGATCGGATTACCTCTTTCTGCGTATCGATGTCCTTTTGGACGCCTTAATCCGCTCAGGCTACACCACCGTTCCCGTTTCTACCCTGATGGAACACGCCAGATAGACCGGCATCTACGTTGCCAATGGAGACCCCGGACAGGACAGGGCCCGCAGTATTCGCCGCTTAACTGCGCCGGAGGCGCCGGTTAACTCGGCAATGCGCCGGCGCGTCTCCCGGCGTCTTGAGTTCATTCCGAAAGGGCAGGTACAAGCGGTTTTAAGGATGTTCCGTTCCGCGGCGCAGGCGATGATCTGCCGTTCCTCCAAATAAGCCAGGGGCCGGATCAGTTCCACCGGATATTTCCGGTACGAAAGGCGGACAGGCATGGTGGAAAGCTCCCCCTTGTCGCAGAGGTTCATAAAAAACGTTTCGATGATATCGTCAAGGTGATGCCCCAGCGCGATCTTGTTAAAGCCGTGTTGTATGGCGTATGCCAGTAATTCCGTGCGCCGCTGGGTGGAACACCAGTAGCAGTTCATTTTTCTCCCTTCTTTAAGCCGCCCGATAACCGGTACGAAAAGATCGTCAAAGGGGATTCCCCATTCGGCCAGGCGGCCGGACAGGACGGAATTCTTGCAGCAGGAACAGAAATCACTGGAAATATGGAGAGCCGCCAGCTCGTAGTTTTTTTTGATTGCCGGTTTCAGGCTTGAAAGCGCCCAGGCCATAATGGTGGAATCTTTGCCCCCGGAGGCGGCGATAAGGATACGATCTCCTTCAGCGATCATATCCCGTTCCAGAATAGCCTTGGCGCAGAGTTTTCTGACGATCTCGCCCGGTTCGGCCCGGCGGAAGAAACGGCCGCTCATCCGGCAGTCTCCGGCCGGGGCGCTGTCCCATTATCCCCGCCATAACGCCGGTACAGGTCCCGAAGTACAAGGCTCGCGAGGACCATTCCCGCGGCGGCGGTAACGGTAACGGCGGAACCGTTGATTACCTTTTTGGAACTGCACCATTCCACCGGGGCAGCGGGATCATCCGCGTTCCGGGCCGGACAAAGACAACGGCCGGCGCCGCAGACCGCCCCGGCCTCCCGGCGCGGAAGGGTTCGCTCATTGCTGTAGACCACGGTAAAATGACCGGTAAAGCCTCGTTTCCGCAGGCCCTGCCGCACAAGCCGGGCCAGAGGGCAGCCGGATGTTTCCCAGATATCCGCGGTTCTAAGCCGGGCCGGATCAAGTTTTTGGGCCATACCCATCGAGGAAAAGACGGGTACGCCCGCTTTACAGGCCGTTTCGATAAGGTCCAGCTTGTGGGTAAGGCTGTCGATGGCGTCAATCACGTAATCCGCCCCCGGAATGTCAAAGTCCCCCGCGTTTTTCCGGGAGAAAACTTTTCCCAGCGCCCTGACTGCGCAGCCGGAATTAATCGTCAGCAGCCGTTCCCGCAGCGCGTCAGTCTTGAGCAGGCCCACGGTAGTCTCCGTGGCCTGAATTTGGCGGTTGATATTGGTAATACACACCGCGTCGGAATCTACGATGTCCAGCGCCCCAAGTCCTGAGCGGACCAAACCCTCGGCGCACCAGCTTCCCACCCCGCCGATGCCGAAAATAATAACCTTGCACCGGGCGAGGACTTTCATGGTATCCGGGCCGGCAAGGAGACCCAGACGCTGAAAACGGGGATCGGTCATAGGGCGTAGCGTTCCTCCTCGCTGAAAACGCATCCACAGTATTTCTGTGTGTACAGCCCCATCCCCCGGGCGGTCTTTTGGCCCGCGCGAAAAAAGGGACGGAAGTCGCGGTAGAAAAACGGTATGCCGTAGCCGGCGGCCAGTTCTTCCCCGGTTTTTTTGATGGCGTCGTGCCGCTGGTAGGGACTTATCAGGAGGGTAGTGCTGAAAAAATCGTAACCTTCCAGCCGGGCGGTCTCCGCGGTCTTTTCCAGCCGTAACCGGTAACAATAATCGCAGCGGCCGGCTTTTGCGTCGCCGCCGGAATTTTTCTCCGCCTCCCTGCCGGTCTCAATCATGCGGACTCCCCTCAGGAACAGGCGGAGCCCGTACTCGTCGGTTTTCAGCAGTTCAAGGCTCTTTCTGTTTGCGACATCCTCCAGGCAGTCCCGGCGTGAGCGGTACTCCGTCCAGGGATGGATGTTGGGATTGTACCAGAACAGGACGGGTTTTATACCCTCATCCTCAAGATTTCCAAGACAACCGACCAGGCAGGGGCCGCAGCAGGTGTGAAGCAGCAGTTTCATACATGAGACTTTCCCAAAAACTGAAGTTTTGGGAAAGCCGCCTTGAATTTATACATTGGTTTTTGTTCTTGCCCGGAATAGCCCGGACGGAGATAGGCCAAGTTTAGCGCGATCAACCGGTTTTCCCGGCATCGCCAATTCGTTCCTCAACCGCCCGGGCAAGTTGATCCGCGCAGGAAGTTCCCCGGCCGCCGCATTGAATGCCTTTAAGCTTTTCGACAAGCTCCCCGCCGTCCATGCCTTCCAGCAGTATGGACAGAGCTTTGAGATTTCCGTTGCAACCGTTTTCAAAAGAAACATCGTGGACCCTGCGGTCCCTGATATCGAAACGGATCCGCGTGGAACAAGTCCCCCGTGTGGCAATATCGTACATGGAACCTATTGTAAAACAAGACGCGCGGCGCGTCCACGCGCCTCCATTGCAGCTTTCACAAAACCTTTTTCATTCACCGTGGTATTGGATGAGAGTATAAACCGGCGTGGGGGCAAGGACCGCCTCGTAGTTGAGGAACGGAAGACCAATAACGCCGAAGATTTCGGGGACGGCGGCGCCACATTCAATAAGAAGGTCCCGCGCGGCCCGCAGGGTACCGCCGGTGGCCACCAAGTCATCGGTTAAGAGAATCCTGTCGCCGGGCTTTACGTCCTTGGTGTGGACTTCAATCTCCGCCGTGCCGTATTCAAGCTGATACTGCTTCGATAGAGTTTGTCCTGGTAATTTGCCCTTTTTCCGGATTAGGATAAGGGGAATTCCCAGACGTTCGGCGAAAGGGGCGGCAAAGAGGAAGCCCCGGGCCTCAATCGCGGCCACCGCGTCGATATTCAGGTCCTTGTAACGCTCCGTCATGTTTTTGACGCAGTAACGAAACGCGTCCGGCATAGTCAGGACACTGGTGATATCATAAAAAAGGATGCCTTTTTTGGGAAAGTCCGGGACTTTTCTGATATAGTCGTCTAAGTTAAAACTATCCGGCATGGCTGGGTTTACTCCCGGTTTTAGCTCTGATAATTCGAGGATCTCCGTGTCCGCGGAGACCTTTGCCTCTCTGTTTTTAGCGGCGATAGGGATTGAACCTATGACACTGCGGATATGAGCCGCATGCTCTGCCAACTGAGCTACGCCGCCGTTAAAGATTCCAGCGCGCCGCCAGGGGCGGCGCTGAACAGTACGCGGCAAGAATAGTAAAAAAACGGAATCCTGTCAATACCCAACCCAACTAAGCTGGGTTACCTTTTGAAATGTCCAATCACGTACCGGGACCACAGCCTGTCAATGGAATTTTTTCCCAAAAGCCGGCTGGTTTTGGAAAAAGCCCTTGGGAAAGACTCAATAGCCAATGAAAAGGCCGCCGGCGTGGACCGTGAACTCAACTGACCGGGGTCAATGGCGGGAATATGGATAGTCAATCGCGGGCGGGCCGTTTATAAACGGCCGCTCACGCAATCAATGACCCAGCCTAGAATGACTTCCAGCCGCTTTTGAATGGCGGAAGGCATGTCAACCTGCGACGCGATAAAATCAGAAACTTTGGCGCCGCTCAGGCAGTAGACCAGGACCCCCTCGGCCAGGGGTTCAAAATAAAACTGGGCAATGAATTTTCCCGGTTTGATAACCGGGAAAATAAGGTAGCTCAAATCCCGGCTGTTTGAAAGATTGTAACTGAACCCCCGCAGATTTTGTTGAATATCGGCCTGATAGTAAGAATTGCCGAAGTTGGCGTCTTTTAACCGGATATGAATTGTTTCCGAATCGGGCAGGCTGTCCCGGGGGGGCGGATCGTCCAGGCTTGAAGTCCGCCTGGTGCCCGCGATGCGGGTGGCGTCTTCAAAAAGCGGAATATCCGATTTGCGGGTGTCCGAATGGTACAGGCGCCCCTTTAGGGCGCGGATACGGCGGATAGCGTTGTAGATATCAACGGCTTCCATCGGTCCGGACGAATACGGGATAACCATCAGGCACTCGATGACCACCGAAGGCTTAAGGCTGTCAATTTCCGCACGGGCGCGGGGATCGAGGCCCGGGGTATCCAGGGTCCGGTAGTTTTGGCCGTAGGAAGCAAAATAACCGTCCGGGGAGAAAGCCTGTTCCCGTATTTTCCCGTCCAGGGAAGGAAATATCTCGCCGATAGAGCGCGGGGAAGGCGGCAAAAAATCCTCAGGGCCGCTCTGGGCGGACAAAAGAAAACCGGAACAAAAGAAAAAAATAATGAGGGAATACACTTTTTTCCGCATCAATACGCCCCTTTCCCCTTGATAACAACACCCAAAGTTTTGAGCAACACCCACAGGTCCAGCCAGACCGACCAGCTTTGAAGGTAATACGTGTCAAAAGCGACCCTTTCGGCGTAATCGGTATCCGACCGGCCCGAAACCTGCCACAGGCCCGTAAGTCCGGGTTTGACTGAAAAAACACGATCAAAATTCCTGCCGTATTTTTCCACTTCCCCGTCAACTATCGGCCTGGGGCCTACCAGACTCATTTCACCCTTAATAATATTAATAAGCTGGGGAAATTCGTCAAGGCTGGTACGCCGTAAAAATTTTCCGATAAGCGTTATTCTGGGGTCGTCTTTTAGTTTGTGATTCGCCTCCCATTCGGCACGCAGCTGAGGGGACTGCGAAAGCAGTTTGTCCAGAGCATCCTGCGAATCCCTGACCATAGATCTGAATTTATAGGCGTTAAAATGCCTGCCGTTTTTGCCCAGCCGCTGGTGGCTGTACAGTACCGGACCCGGGGAACTCAGCTTCACCAAAAGGGCAATAATAAGCAGCAGGGGAAAAACAACTAACCCGCCGGTAATCACAAATGTCAAATCCAACAGCCGTTTAATGGCAAGATTCCAGGGCATTTTAAGTTTGTGGTTTGTTACAAAACCAAGAATACCGTCGAAGTCCCTGACGGATGTCCAAATATTGGTAATATTAAAAGAATCGGGAATCAGCACGGAATACCGGAACGCCGCAACCGAGTAGTTAAGCAGATGGGTCAAATCTGTCCGGAAAAGCTCCGGCATAGCCACGATAGCCATCCGTATCCTGAACCGCCTAACTATTTCCGGGCCAATAGATGTGTCGTGCAAAATGGGGATACCCCGGTAACTTTCCCCGGATTCCGCTGTGTTATCAAGAATTAGAACAGGTATATAGCCGGCTCGTTTGCTGTGCAAAAGCCTGTCGATAACAAGACGGCCCGTCGGCCCGCTGCCGTAAACCACGGCGGGTATCCCCCCAAGGCCGGATCCGCTTAGAACGGCATGCGTTATATTGCGCATCAGCATAAGGACAACCGGCGATAAAAGAAAACTGATGATAAAAGCGACAGATATGGCGTCAAATTCCTGGTCTTCAATATAGCGGGATAAAATGATCCCCCCGTGGGCCAGGACGGAGCTTACGGTAAAATGGCGAAGCTCTTCCGACGGCGCAAGGGAAATTCCCGGATAAAGTCCGTTTATTTGAAAGAAAAGAATGAAAACCGGAAGATAGGGCCAATAGGTAACAAAAGACTTGAAATTGATAGCCGTAATGTCGTACATATTGACAACGAAGAACCCCGCCCCAAAGGAAAGCATAACCCCAATCAGATCGGAAACCGCAAAGGCCGTGGAAGTAAGAGCCGAACTGGTCCGCTTATAACGGGCATGATACCAGTCCGCAAATTCCCGAATATCCATTCTTTTATTATAACCGTTTTCTTTCATTAATGATACACATGATCCGCCCCTTGAACGCTTCACGGGAAAATTGCCTGACATGCTCCGTAAAGGCGGCCTGTCCGGAAAAATCGGCTTCGTTCTTCTCAAACGTGTCCATGGCTTTTATCAGCGAGGCGGGAGTCTGCTCGTCAAAAAAAACGCCGGTTACGCTTTCCTTGACCGTATCCAGGACGCCGCCCTTGCGGTAGGCGATTACAGGACAGCCCGCGGCATTGGCCTCAATGGGAACCAGCCCCAGGTCTTCAATGCCCGGAAAGAGCAGGGCGCGGGCGCGGGAAAACAGATCCGCCGCTTCCGCGTCGGAAATTCTTCCGGTAAAGGTGATGAGTCCTGTTTTCCGGTATTTTTTTATTTCCCTTGCTCCCGCGCCCGCGCCGGCAATTACAAGTTTCCTGCCTTTGGCGATACAGGCTTCTATGGCAATATCGGCGCGTTTATAGCCTGTAAGCTGCCCGAAGAAAAGGTAAAAATCTCCGGGTTTACGCTCAACGGACAGAAATTTTTCAATAGACGCCGGACCGTACACCACTTCCGCGTCGCGGTTATAATAACGCCTGATCCGTTCCGCCGAATAACGCGAATTGGTAATAAAACGGTCTACCATGTTAGCGGAACTAATATCCCAAAGACGCAGGGAGGGGACAAGGCGCTTCATAAAGAAGCGGGTAAACAACCCGGCATCCCGAAAGTATTCGTGGTACATATCCCAGATATAGCGCATGGGGCTGTGGCAGTAACAGATATGGTACGCGTCGGGATTGGGAACTATTCCCTTGGCAGGACCTGCCTCGCTTGAAATAATCAAATCGTATTTTTGCAGATCAAAGCCGTTTAAGGCATTTGGCATAAGGGGCATATATTTCTGATACAGTTTTTTCGCAAAGGGCAGTTTATTGATAGATGACGTAATAATTCTGTGGGAGTTGATGAGGGGAGAAACAGCCTTGGGATCGTACACATGGGTATATATATCCGCCTCGGGGTAGAGTTCGAGCAGTGCTTCAAGCATCTTCTCGCCTCCCCGCATATTGACAAGCCAGTAATGGACAATGGCGACTTTCATGATTTTTCCAGTTCCTTAAGAATTATTCCGGCAGTTTTTTTAAAGCTGTACTTTTCCACCAACTCCTGCGGCAGGGTCAGCCCCTGATATTTTTGATCCCGAAGAAGGAAAAGAAGTTTTTCTTTTAAATCCCCGCTGTCCCCGGCCTTAAAGAAGGTAACCGGAAAAGACCCATATACCTCCCTGAACACGGGAATATCCGAAATCAGGGCACTTGTTCCCACCATCATGGCTTCCAGGGGAGGATAACCGAAACCCTCATACAGCGATGGCTGCACGAGGAGCGCCGCTTCCGCAAGGAGGCTTTTGAGCTTTTCATTGGGAATGAATCCGGTAAATTCCACCACTTCCTTGTCAAGGCTGTCTACGCGCCTCAGAACGTCTGAATCCCTGGATCTGAAATTTTCCATGCCGCCTGCAATAACCAGCCTGGAGTTAAGGCCCTCGTTTCTTGCTTTAAGAAAAGCATCAAGGAGACAGGAAAGCCCCTTGTGTTTTTTGATATTTCCGATAAAAAGGATGATGTCTTTTTTTTCAGGAGGATATGAAAACGGCTCCAACAAGTATGACTGGGCCGCGTTGTAGGTAACAACAACCGGTTTACCGGAACCCAGGTAATACCGAATTCTGGATTTTGAAAATTCCGAAACGGTAAAAATCTTTTTTGAACGCCGGAAGGCCCGCCGGTAAAACCACATCCTGGCCGCAAGACCGTGCGGGGAGGTGAGTTCCGGCATATCGGGAAATATAATATCGTGAATGGTGGTGTAAACAGGAATCGTAATGCCGGCGGGAATATTGAAATAGGGGGAGTAGAAAAGGGAAGTTTTATTTATTTGCTTAACTATTGTGTGCGGGAAGGCGCATAATTCACGAATAGAAAAGGGCTTTATAGTATGACAATCAACAATTTCGGTATTTTGACAGGGCGAGGAAATCCGCGCCAGTTTTTCCGGATC
>JAISLX010000076.1 GCA_031277045.1 Treponema sp. | reverse complement strand
GCTTCCCCCCGCGGAGATGCTGAAGGCCATTGACAGCGGCAGCGCCACAATTCCCACGATAAGCCCCGCCACAAGGTCCCTGCCAAAGGCAGGAAGCCCGTAGGGCGTTTTGCCGCTGCAGGGCAGGATTTCGAGCAGCCGGGGCCGCATGCCGTCCAGGTCAAAAAAACCAGGAAACAGCGGTTTTCCTCTCTTCATACGTTGGACCATACTACATTATACTCGGTTTAATTTTCCACGCTGTTTACCGGCGCGTCAGGGCGCCGGGCTCCGGCTTGCCGCATAGGGGGAAGCTATCCGCGATGAAGTACGATCTGGTCCTTAAAGGGGGAACCCTGGTGGATCCACGGGGAACCGCCCGGGATAACGTGAGGGCGGACCTGGGAATCAGGGACGGCAAACTGGCCGCCGTCGCGGACGAGATCGATTCTTCCCGCGCGGAGGATGTGTACGATGCCGGAGGACTCTTTGTCCTTCCCGGCCTTATCGACGCCCACGTTCATTTCCGGGACCCCGGCCTTACCTACAAAGAGGATTTTGCCAGCGGTTCCGCCGCGGCGGCCCACGGGGGAATTACGGTAGTGGCGGATATGCCCAACACCCTCCCCCCCACGGCGGGGACGGCCGAATTACGAGACAAATTCCGCGCCGCCGGGGAAAAATCCTATACGGACTTTGGACTGTTCGCCCTTTTGACGCGGAACAACCTGGGGGAGGTGGAGGGCCTTGTCCGCGAAGGGGCCCTGGGCTTCAAAGTTTTCCTGGGGACTTCCGTGGGGAATATCGCCGCCCCCCCTCTGGGGACCCTGTACGAACAGATGACGCGGACCGCCGGCCGGCGGATCGCCTTCCACGCGGAGGACAACGAGTTGAACGAGCATTTTACCCGGCTTTGCCGGGAGTCCGGCGCCGGCCCGGCCCTTTTGCCCCGCTCCCGGCCCGGCATTTCCGAGGCGGAGGCCGTGGCCAGGACCATACGCCTTGCCGAATACACCGGGGCGGCCGTCCACATCTGCCACGTCAGCGCCCGGCTTAGTCTTGCCCTTATCCGGGAGGCCAAACGGCGGGGACTGCCGCTCAGCGCGGAAACCTGTCCCCAGTACCTGTTCCTCGATTCAGGCGATTACCCGCGCCTGGGAACCAGAATGAAGGTTAACCCCCCCGTTCGGGACAGCGAAGACCGGGAAGCCCTGTGGCAGGGTATCGCGGAGGGAACCATCGACATGATCGCCTCGGACCACGCCCCCCACACGGCGGAAGAGAAAGGCCGGTCCCTCTGGGAGGCCCCCTCCGGCATCGCCGGGGTGGAGACATCGGCGGCCCTTATGCTTACGGCGGTGAACCAGGGCCGTTTAAGCTTGAACGACTACGCCCGGATCGCCTCCCTGGCCCCGGCCCGCCTGTGGGGGCTTTACCCCCGCAAGGGCGGTTTTACGCTTGGCGGCGACGCGGATTTCACGATTGTGGACATGAACAAGACCGGGGTTATCAGGAACGCGGAACTCCACTCCAAACATCAAATATCCCCCTACGACGGGTTTGAAACCACCGGATCCCCCGCGGCGGCCCTGCTGCGGGGCTGTTTTATCATGAAAGACGGCGTTTTGACGGGAAAACCCGGTTTTGGCCGCCCGGTCCATCCCGTATTCACGGGTCCCGTGAATACGAGTTCCGCAGGCGCCAATCCCGCGGATACTAGCGATCCTTCGGACTAACCAGGAGAAAACATGCGTTATACCCCCCCGCAGCCGGATCCCCTTATCGACGCCCTGGAGCCCATCGCGCGGGGCCTTAAACTTTCCTTGGTGGAGATTACCGTTTCCCGCCACCGGGGTTCCGTGCAGGTTCGTATCGTGGTGTACAAGGACGGGGATATTAGCCTGGACGATTGTTCGGCCTTTCACCGGGCCGCCCTGCCCCGGCTGGAACTTGCCTTTTCCGGGCAGAATCTTTACGTGGAGGTATCCAGCCCCGGCACAGACCGGCTTATCAAGGACGGCGCCGAATTCCGTCATTTCCTGGGCCGCCGGGTCCGCTGTTACCGGACCGATACAAGCGGCTGGTTTTCCGGCGTCCTCCGCTCATCGGACGAGAACGGAATCGCGCTGGAAAAAGACGGTGAACAGCGCACCCTGCCTTATGAACTTATCGCCAAGGCCCGTCTGGAGGATCGCTAGCGTTCCGGTCAATACGCGATATGCGCCAGTTTCCCTTGTGGCGGATAAGGGTAAGTTCATCGATCAACGGATACCCGCGGGGGGGGACAAAGTCTTCCGTGGAAAGAAAACTCTCCGGGGCTCCGGTGTCCGGCGGAAGTTCCGGCGCGGGGCCCGGAATGGCCACAATGCCTTCCGAATCCTCGTTAGCGCCGGGAAGCCAGATAATGTACTCCGCCCGGTAGCGCGCCTCATCACCGTCCTCATCCCCCGCCAGCCGCGTAATGTTCAGATTGGTAACTCCCAGAATCTGGGCGGTTGTAGGCGGGGCGCCGGCGGCAAACCAGTCTTCAGCCGAAACCGTTACGGAACTAAACTCGTAAGCCTGGCGGACCCGGCTTGTTACAAAAAAGCGGGTAACCATGTCGATGTCCCCCTTGCCGGCTTTGTCGATGACGCAGGCTTCCATCAGCGTATGGTCCAGCGTGGCAAAGGCGCCGTAGTAGGTTTCCACCACCTCAAGGGAATTCATGCCCCCGGTTGTGGGAAGGCCCCGGCGGGAAGAGATCATGCTGCCTACGAACATGATTACAACAGCCAGCGCCGCGGCGATACCGGTGATAATCGCGGTATTCCGCACCAGGAAACGCCGGGTTCCCACGGTAAGGTTTCGCTTTTTTTCGCAGCGTTCCCGTTCTTCCCGCAGCCTGTCCTGTTCCCGCGTGTCCAACTCCCGGAAAAAAGAGGCTGCCTCCCGGCCCGGCCCGCCGGATTCCGCGCCCCCCGGACCTGCCCCGGCGGGGGGCCCCAACAGTTCGGCCACTTCCTCCAGGGAGGGTCTGGGCGCGGCCTGGCCCTTGAGACCGGCGATAGCCCGGTCCACTAATTCCGCGGCCTGGGGATCCAAACCCGGCGCCGCGAGGTTCAGGGGAAGGAAGACACCCTCCCTCATGTCCTGGTGCAGCCGCTCCGGGTCCCGGCTGGAAAAAGGCAGAACACCGGACCGGACCGCGTCCCCGGCGGGAATGGCCCCCGCGGAACCGGCGGCATTGGCGAAAATCCGGTAGAGCATAGCGCCGGCGGTAAAAGAGGCCGCCGCCTTCCCCGTGAAATCCGGAAAGACCAGGGATTCTCCGCCATCCAGCCAGCGATCCCCGGCTTCCGCCTGGATACAGCGGCAGCGCAGCCGCTCCGGGGGAAACAGTATAGTCCCCGCGGGGTAAGGCCCGCCGGCGCGGATAACGACAAACACCCCCGCCGGCCACGAACCGGTTTGCGGCACAAGGGGCCAGGCGGCCAGCCAATAGCGCAGGGCATCCAGGGCCAGGTCCTCTCTGCCCGGCGCCAGGAGCAGATCAAGGCGTTCCCCCTCAAAATCCGGCCCCCAGACCACCATCGTCCCCTCGCTCTCAATGACGCCGCCGGGCTGCCAGGGACTGACCGCGGCGTCCGGCAGGACAATGTGCCCCTCCTGGGTAATAAACTGGGTAAGCTTTGCCTGGGCAAACGCCTGGGCATTCAGACCCGTATCAAAGCCCAGCCGCCTTGCGCCGTCAATTTCAATGTAAAAGATCCCTCTGGCCATAGCTTCAACTCCATAGATTCGCCGGGCGGCCCGCCGCGCGGATATTCCGCAAACGCGGCAGGCTTTTAGCGCGCGGTAGGCGAATAGAGGTACTTAAAATACTCCATGTCCGTGGAAAGGGTTTTATCGAATCCCGGCATGGTATTCCGGTAAGATTCCACCGCCCGCCAGAAATCAAAGAAGTCCCGGTCCCGGCCGTAGGCTTCCGCGTAGATCCGGGCCGCCTCCGCGTCGCCCTCGCCCCGGACCGTCTCCGCCTTTTCGTAGGCTTCCGAAAGAATGGAACGCCGTTCCCGGTCCATGCGGCCCTGCCAGTCCGCCTTTTTACCTTCCCCCTCCGACCTGAACGCCTGGGCGATCTGGTTCCGTTCCTTGATCATCCGGGCGTAAACGCTCTGGGTAAGCTCATCGGAATAGCGGATCTGCCGGATCACCACGTCGATCAACTCAATGCCGTACTCCGGAACCATGCGCCGGGCCCGGGCCAGAATCTCTTCCGCCAGTTGGCGGCGGCCCTTTACGATAGGTTCATAGTTGGTCTCCGGCTGGATAGAAGCCTGGAGCAGTTCCGGGTCAATGTTGTCCCCCAGCCCCAGGGCTTCCAGATTGCCTGACCTTTCCATGATGATGTTGGAATTCCGCACGGACTCCCACAGGTAGTTTTCCGCCACCACAGTCCGCACTTCCGAATCGACAACTTCCGAAAGTTTCGCGTAGGCCGCGTCAATAGTCTGGATCGATTCGTAGAATTTCGCCGGATCGGAGATACGCCAGCGGGCGGTTACATCCACCCAAATGTACTGCTTTTCCCTGGTGGGCATACTCCGCTGTTCCCCGTCCATAGCCATGATACGCTTAGGATACCGGACCACCTCGTCAATAAAGGGAACCTTGAAATGAAAGCCCGCATCGGTAACCACGTTCACCAGCTTCCCCATCTGAACAATTACCGCCTGTTCCCCCTCGTCAACCACATAAAAGGGGCCGGCAGCCATTATACCTATAAATATCACCGCAATTACCGCAAGGGTTACAATAATTTTTTTCATTACCGTGCCTCCGCCGCGCCGTTCCGCGCACCCAGGTTCCGCAGAGGCAGGAAATTGTCAAAGTTACGGTCCAGCAGCACCGTTGTTTCATTCCCCGAGAAAACCTCCTCCACCATCTCGTAGTAGAGCCGCCGCCGGGTAACTTCCGGAGCCTGGCGGTATTCCTCGTACACCGCGTTAAACCGGGCTATATCCCCGTTAGCCTTGTTGATCCGCTCGGTTTTGTAACCCTGGGCTTCCTGGATAATCCGCTCCCGCTCCCCCCGTGCTTTGGGGATTTCCGCGTTGTAAACCTGCTGGCCCTCGTTGATCAGGCGGTTCATGTCCTGTTCCGCTTTGTTCACGTCGTCAAACGCCTCCTGAACCCCCGCGGGAGGATCGATGTTCTGAAGCTTTACGGCAATCACATCGATTCCCAGACCGTAGCCCCGGAAGGTCTCATTCATAAACTCCGCCCCGGCGGATTCTATAAAACTCCGTTCCGGCCCCATAATGTCCATAATGGTCCTGTCCCCCACCAGCATATTAATGGCCGACCGGGACACGTCCTGGATAGTACGGCTCCGTTCCATCACGTTGAAAACCCAGGCCTTGGGGTCCACCACCCGGTACTGGATAATCCACTCCACCTCCACAATGTTCAGGTCCCCGGTAAGCATGGTCGATTCGCCTGTCTGATTGGTATAGGTCGAATTAATCCCGCTTGTTACGGTACGGAAACCAAACTGTTCAGTCTGTACGGTTTTCACATTCACCTTGTACATCTTGTCAATCCCAAAAGGCAGCTTGAACTGAAGCCCCGGCCCCTGGGTGGCATGGTAACGCCCAAAACGGGTTATCACCGCCTCTTCGGTCTGGTCCACAATGTAGACAGTGGTGCCCAGCAGAATCACAACCACAATCCCCGCCAGGGCCAGCAACACCACTGCCGGACTAACCCACTTTCCCCCTACTTTAAACATAATACCTCCATGGTAGTTCTATGTGAGAGGCAGTATACCCTAAAAGACCGCCTCCGGCTTCCCCGCGCGGACGTTTTATGCCAAGGTAGTCCCATGAAACCTATCGTGGACATGACCGCCGCCGAAGCCCAGGGGCTGCGCTACATTCTTATGGATATTGACGATACCCTCACCAGGGGGGGAAAACTCCTTGCCTCCGCCTACGCCGGCCTGTGGAAGCTTAAAGATGCGGGACTCAAGGTGATCCCCGTAACCGGCCGGCCCGCCGGCTGGTGCGATTGCATCGCCAGGGAGTGGCCCGTTGACGGGGTGATAGGGGAGAACGGCGCCCTGGCCATGTGGGAGGAGCCCGCCGTACCCGGCGACGCCATCATTGGCGACGCCGTACCCGGCAACGCCGTACCCGGCAACGCCGTACCCGGCGACGCCGTACTCGGCGACGCCGTACTCGGCGATACCCCCCGGCTTCCCTCCCTCAGGACCGATTACCACCCCGCCGCCGTCAGGAACACCCACCCCGTCCTGGCAAAGATAAAAGAGCGGGCCCTGGCGGAATTCCCCCCGCTGCGGGCCGCCAAGGATCAGTTCGCCCGGCTCTACGATCTGGCCCTGGACTTTGCGGAAGAAGAACCCGTCCTCCCCCTCAGCGCCGCCGCCCGGATCCGGGACATCGCGCTGGAAGAAGGCGCCCGCGCCAAGGTTTCTTCTATTCATGTGAACATCTGGATGGGGGACTACGACAAACTTTCCATGGTGGAACGCTTTCTTTCCCGCCGCTTCGGCTGGCAAAGCGGCGCGGGGGACCGGGAACTGATCTTTGCCGGGGATTCCCCCAACGACGAGCCCATGTTCGCCCGCTTCCCCCTAAGCTGCGGCGTAGCGAACGTGAAAAAATACGCGGCGATCATGAAGCGCCTCCCCGCTTTTGTTTCCTCCCTGGACTGCGGGGACGGTTTCGCGGAGATTGCCGGTACCATTCTGGCAAAACGGCAGGGTGCCCGCGCCCAAACCGCCGGCCCGCCGCGTTAGAGACTCCCTAACCCATGCGTTAGAGACTCTCTAACCTATGCGTTAGAGAGTCTCTAACCTACGGGTGAGACGGTCTCTCACCTATGGGTGAGACGGCCTCCCATGCCGGCGCGGGCCTGCTGCTTTTCTAAAAAAAAGCTTGACGGCACGTTAATACCGTGGGACAATTCTACTACCTAGCGGACCGCCCTGATGGCGGGCCGTATAATTTTGTTGGGAGGATTGTGATATGACGAAAAAGAACGTTGCGTTGGCGGCCCTGATTCTTGCGATGGGCGCCGGGATGGTCTTTGCCAGCGGGCAGGGACAGAACAACGCCGGCGGGCAGAGCCAGCAGGGGGGGGGGGGTAATGCCACACCCGCGGAATTGGGAAGCCTCCCCCGGAAAGAAACCCTGTACTATAACGGGATTCTCTGGGACAAGGTGAATAGCTGGAATCCCTATAACGTGGGCGGCAACCCGTTTGGCATTGACGGCACTGCTGCCCGTCAATTTGTCTACGAAACACTGTTTGTCCACGACCTTCTCACCGGTACGCTCAAGCCCCAGCTTGCGGATTCCTACGCTTGGAACGGTCAGACCCTGACGATCCAGCTTAACAAAAACGTTAAGTTCTGGGACGGCAAGCCCATGACCAGCGCCGATGTGGTCAATTCCTACGATTTGCAGAAAAAGTACGTTACCGGGAACTCCGCGTGGTGGCCCTACATCGATTCTGTCGCCGCCCAGGGGGACTACACGGTGGTGATCAAGGGGAATCCCTCGAATTTCAACCCCAAGCACATCGAAACTTCCATCAGCCGTCTGTACATCACCCAAAAGGCGGAGATGGACAAGGTGGTGGCGAAGATCGGGAACGCCCAGACGGCCCTGGGCCAGTGGGCCAATATCGCCGGGGACCAGATCGAAACCCAGTCCGGAACGGGCCCCTACAAGCCCTATATCTGGGATGAAACCAAAGCGGTTCTGCGGCGGGTGGACACGTATTGGGGCGTAGCCCGTTACGGCAAACTCCCCGCCCCCCGGTATATCGCCCACTCCATCTACAAGGATAACGCCGCCGGGGACGCGGCGTTCCGCGCGGCGGAGGTTGATATTTCCCAGCAGTTTATCTCTTCGGTGTGGACCATGTTTAACCAAAACATCTCCACCTTCATTCCCCAGGCCCCGTATTACTTCCCCGGGGTTATCCCCGTGCTGGTATACAACACCAAGGATCCCCGGCTTGCCGATCCGGCGGTTCGCAAAGCTATCGCTATGGCCCTGGACTACGACACCATCGGGAAGAACGCCATGTCCGGGTATACGGCCCCTCTGAGCGCTTCCCTTATGCTTCCTATCCCGGCGGAACAGGCCCTGATCGACGCCAACGCCCTTAAGCCCTACCAGTGGAGCCAGAATCTGCAGGAAGCGGTGGCGGCGGCCAACAAACTGCTGGACGATGCCGGCTGGGTCAAGGGCGCCGACGGTATCCGCGCCAAAGGCGGTGTAAAGCTTGCCGGCCTCCGGGCTGAATGTCCCCAGGGCTGGTCCGACTGGAACGCCACGCTGGAAGTGGTGGCCCAGACGGGTAAACTTATCGGTATTGATATTCAGACCTACTTTCCCATCGCCACTGTATGGACTCAGGACTATTTGAACGGCACGTTTGACATGGTTATGTTCAGTTACGGCGGCATAGGGATCGCCAGCCCCTGGAGCCGGGCCTACGCGGCCATGAGCAGCGCCGACCTCCCCCCGGAGGGGACCCCCAACGCCATCGGGAACTTTGGCCGCTGGACCAACAAGGAAGCCACCGACATTATCACCCAGATTGCTGTTGAGACCGACGCCGCCAAGCTGAAGCAGCTCTGGACCAGGCTCAACATTATTTACCTGCAGGAAATGCCCTGCGCGGGGTTGATGTACCGCCCCGGCGTGTTCCACACGGTGAACGAAACCGTATGGACCGGGTATCCCAAGATGAACGACGGTTCGGGCATTCCGCCGACCCTCTGTTCTGACGGCTACGGGATCAAGGGGCTTTACAACCTCAAAAACAAGTAACACTAGCAAGGGCGGCTCCTTCGGGGGCCGCTCTTGCCCCACGTCATTCATAAGAGAGGCCCCCCATGAACGGATATTGGAAATATCTGGGAAAGAAATTCGGCTGGTACATGGTTACCCTTTTTGTGGCGGTACTGCTTAATTTCCTGCTCCCCCGTCTTATCCCCGGTAACCCGGTGGCTGCCCTGGTTGCCAACGCTACCACGGGTATGACCGACGCTTCGGCGATTAAGCAGATCTACGACGCCTATATGGCGGAATTCGGCCTGGATAAACCAATCTGGCAGCAATTCTTTATTTACACCGGCAAGCTGCTCCGGGGGGACATGGGAAAGTCTTTTAACCAGTATCCCCGGGAAGTTTCGGAAATTATTTCCACCGCCGTGCCCTGGACCCTGCGGCTCCAAATTCCCGCCATTATTACCGGCTGGTTCCTGGGTAATGCCCTGGGAGCCCTGGCGGCTTACCGCAAGGGTGTTTTTGACAAGGTCTTCTTTCCATTCTTTCTTTTTATCGCCGCTATCCCCGCATTCGGACTGGGGATCGTGCTGGTCCATTTTCTGGCCAATACCCTCCACCTGTTTCCCGGCCGGCTGGGTTACGCCTTCGACATGCTCATCAACTGGAAGAGCCCCGCCTTTCTCCTTTCGGTGCTGAACCATTACCGCCTGCCGTTCCTTACCATGGTGCTGGTGGCAATAGGGGGCCAGTCCCTGGGTATGCGGGAAATGTCGATTTACGAACTCAACGCCGACTATGTGAAGTACAGCCGGCTTTTAGGGATAAAAGACAATAAAATTGTGTGGTATGTGTTCCGCAACGCCATGCTTCCGCAGATAACCGGTTTGGCCCTTTCCCTGGGAACCATGATCGGCGGGAACCTTATCGCGGAGATCGTCTTTAGTTATCCGGGCATCGGGACCACGATGCTTCTTGGGATAAGCTCCCAGGATTTTCCCCTCATATCGGGTTGTACGTTAATCGTAACCATCACGGTTCTGGCGGCCAACTTCCTGGTAGATGTTATCTGCGGGATCATCGATCCCCGGATCAGGCTTACCCAGCAGGAGGAGAGTTAACATGGGAAACCTGTTGAGCACCGCGTTTAAGTCGGGCAAATTTCGTTTTGGTTTTATCGTTCTTTCCCTGGTTCTTCTTTTGGTGGTTTTTTTCCCTATCTTTAACCATACCGATCCCCTGTCCATGGAAGGGGGCCTTTTCGAGCGGCCCAACCTCCTGGAATATATGGGGGGAATATCGCGGGAAGAAGCGGGGCCCACCGCGGAGGAACAGGCCGTGGCCGATGATATTATGGCCCAATTCGGCCTCTCAGCGGTGCAAAAGGAGACGCCGAAGGTTCTGCATATCCTGGGGACCGATAACTTTGGCCGGGACACCCTGACGGAACTGGTGGCCGCAACCCGGACCAGCCTGCTTATCGGCCTTATCGCCGGGATCATCGCCACGGTTATCGGCCTTACGGTTGGCCTTGTGGCCGGTTATTCCGGGGGTATGCTGGACAACATCCTTTCCACCGTAACCAATATTTTTATCGTCATTCCCTCGTTTGTTATCCTGGTCCTCGTGTCGGTAAGCATCAATTCCCGGAATTTTTTAACTACTGCCCTGGTCATCGGTATCACTTCCTGGCCCTGGACCGCCCGTTCCGTCCGGGCCCAGACGACGAGCCTCCGCAACCGGGACCATGTGAACCTTTCCAAGCTTTCAGGCCATTCCATGCCCCGGATCATTATCCGGGATATTCTGCCCTACCTGGGTTCCTACGTGATGATGGCCTTTATCCTCCAGGTGGCTTCGGGGATCCTCGCGGAGGCCAGCCTTTCCATGCTGGGCCTGGGCCCCCAAAACGTGGCAAGCCTGGGGCTGATGATGAACTGGGCCATGACCTTTAGCGCCCTGCCGGTGGGGGCCTGGTGGGCCTTCCTCCCGGTGGTATTGATGATAGCCCTCATCAGTTTCTCCCTCAATCTGATTAACTCCGGGCTGGATCAGATCTTCAACCCCCAGATAAGGAGCTAGGTATGGCGGTTATGCTGGAGGTACAGAACCTCACCACCTATTACAAGACCCGGATGAACGAGAAGATCTGCTCCGTAGATAACGTGTCCTTTGCCCTGGAAGACGGGAAGTCCTTAGGGATCGCCGGGGAGTCGGGCTGCGGAAAATCCACCCTGGCCATGAGCGTCATGGGTTACTATTTTCCGCCCCTGTATTACGAATCGGGGAGCATCGTCATTGACGGGAAGGATATTACCACCCTCAGCCCCGATACCATACGGCAAACCGTGCTGGGCCCCGAGATTGCCTATATTCCCCAGGCGGCCATGAACGCCCTGAACCCCACCCGGAAGATCATCCGGTTTGTGGAGGACGTGCTGCGGGTGCATAATTCCGCCCTGTCCAGAAAGGAAATCCGGGACCTGGCGGAGGAACGGTTCCGGATCCTCAACCTGCCGTCCAAGGTGCTGGATCAATACCCGGTGGAGTTGTCCGGGGGGATGAAGCAGCGGACGGTCATCGCCATATCCACGATATTGAGCCCCAAGGTGCTGATTGCGGACGAACCCTCGTCGGCCCTGGACGTATCGTCCCAGAAGATCGTCATCAAGCTGCTCCATGATTTGATGGAAAAGGGCATAGTCCGGTCCATGTTGTTTATCACCCACGAACTGCCCCTGTTGTTTAACGTTACCGATGACATCATGGTGATGTACGCCGGGGAAATCGTGGAACGGGGCGCCGCCAGGGAGATGGTTTTTGATCCCCTGATGCCCTATTCCAAGGGTTTGATGAATTCGATTATCGTGCCCGAGGAGGGTACCCGGGGCCATGTCCTCCAGGCCATACCCGGGGCGCCGCCGAATTTGAAGGTCCGCCCCGAGGGCTGCCGTTTCGCCGAGCGCTGCCAATACCTGCCGGTTTGCGAGGGAACCCTGGCGGATAAGGACGCGGGGCCGGGGCGGATTTACCGCTGCCGGCTGTCCGAGGGGAAGCTCCGGGACTTGTACCGGGAGCAGGACGAAAATGCCAAGAAGTTCCCCCTCATCTCCCATACCTTTGTGAGTGAGGAACTGGCCTCGGTGAATACCGGGGCGGAAACCGGAAGGGAGGAAAACCCATGAGCGACGGGGCGATGAACCGGGAACGGAAAATCGGCGAAGTGTTTTTAAGCGCCCGGGGTCTGACCCGGGTGTTTGGGGCGGGGAAAAACAAAACCCTGGCGGTGAACCAGGTGGACTTCGCTTTCCGCCGGGGGGAGATCATCTCCATTGTGGGGGAAAGCGGGAGCGGCAAAACCACCCTGGCGAAGATGGTGCTGGGGCTCCTGAATCCCACGGCGGGGGAGATTGTTTTTGAGGGGAAGCCCCGGGACATATCCAGCCAAAGCAAACGGCGCCTCTACTGGCAGAATATCCAGGCCATATTCCAGGACCCCTTTTCCACCTACAATATTTTTAACAAGGTGGACGAGGTTTTGATGGACTGTATACGCCTTCAGGGCGGAGGGAACTTATCGAAGGAAGCAAAGATTGAACGGATGAAGGACGCCTGCACCTTTGTCAATCTGAAGTTTGAGGAGCTTTCCAACAAGTACCCCTTTGAGTTGTCCGGGGGGCAGATGCAGCGGCTGATGATAGCCCGGATTTTTATGTTGAAGCCCAAGCTGCTTATCGCCGACGAACCCACCTCCATGATAGACGCCTGTTCCCGGGCAACCATATTGGATATGCTCCTTAAGCTGCGGGACGAGGTGGATATGACCATCGTGTTTATCACCCACGATATAGGGCTGGCCTACTATATTTCCGACACCGTCTACATCATGGAGCAGGGCCGTATCGTGGAGCAGGGC
>JAISLX010000053.1 GCA_031277045.1 Treponema sp. | reverse complement strand
TTCATGGGTTCCAGCAGGACGGAGCCCCGGTTCTCCCGGACCCGGTCGGCCACGGTATAGGCCAGGCGGACCAGGGATTCTTCCCGGCGAATCCGGTAGTTTTCACTGTCCAGGATGATCCGTATATCCTCCCGTCCCTGCCGGCCCGCATAGATATTGGTGAGAAACTGGAGGGCGTCCAGGTTCTTTCCCTTTTTCCCGATTAAAATAGAAGAATAGTCCGATTCGATCTTGAGACCGATCTTGCGTTCCTCCCGGAACAGCACCGAAACCTTCCCCTCGTAGCCCATGTGTGTTATGAGGCCCTCCACGAAATCCAAGAGCTTTTGCTCAAATTCATCCTTGGCATCGGGTTCCCCAAACACCGCCTGGCCGGAATCATCCGCCGTCAATGCGCCGGTGATCCCATCCTCCTCATCGTTCTGCCGCCGCTCCGGGGAAGGCGGTCCGTCGGTGTGGACCTGAATTTTAACATACCCCTTCCTAAACAAACCCGAACGCTGGGCCTCCAGGATCTCCACATCAAAGCCGTCTTTTTTAAGACCTAACGCTGCCGCCGCCCGATCGATAGCCTCTTTTTCGGTACGGCCTTCAAATTCATATACCATAATCCGCTCCTCGCGAAAAAATTGAGTAATTCTCCGGGGCTCCCGGGCTCCGCTCCTGCCGCCCGCCCCTGTTTCTACCGCTTCTTTCTCTTCCTGGGCGCAATAACCGGTTCAGGAGCCGCCGCCTGCGCATGGGCCCTGCGCTTGGCCAGATATTTGTTGATCCCCACCTGTTGAACCATGGTCAAGAGATTGGACATGATCCAGTAGATAAGCAATCCGGAAGGTACATTGTACAGGACAAAGAAAAACACCGCCGGCATGGCATAGAGCATCATCTTCATCTGGGCATTCCCCTGCTGATCCGGCGTCTGGGTTACCCTGCCGTAGAGAAGCTGGGAGCCCAGGTAGATGAAGGGTAGCAGCCGCAGATCGCTCCAGCCGAGCAGGGGTATCTGAAAGGGCGCAAAATTCCATATCGTCTCGGGCAGGGAAAGGTCAGGGATCCACCCGGGAATAAACATCGCCCCCCGCAGGTCAAAATGGTTGTTAAAGAGGTTGTACATGGCGATGAAGAGGGGAAGCTGCAGGAGCATGGGCAGGCACCCGGAAAGGGGATTGTAGCCCTCCTTCTTGTAGAGTTCCGCCATTTCCGCATTCAACTTGGCGGGGTTATCCTTGTATTTGTCCTGCAGATCCTTGATCTTCGGGGACAGGGCCTGCATCCTGAGGGTCGCCTCGGAACCTTTCTTGGTGAGGGGGAACAGCAGGATCTTCACCAGCAGGGTCAGGAGCATGATCGCCACGCCGTAATTCGGAATAACACGGTAGAAGAGCATCAGGAGCCACTTAAAGATCGACTCCACCGGGCCGAGGATACCGCTGGTAGTGAGGACCTTGATGAGCTGCATTTCCCGGAGCTTAAAACTGTTGTTCCCGTTATCGTAGATCCCTAAGTCTTTTTGGGTCTTGGGCCCCAGGTAGAAGCGGAAGGTGTCCACGGTTCTGGAACCCTTCAATGCCGGACGGATCATATAAAACCGGGAGGGCTGGGAAAAATCCGCACCGGGGACGGCGGAAAAGGCCGTTTCGTACTGGGTGGCGTCGGGGATGGCGATAAAGGTGAAGTATTTGCCCGCGATGGCCGCCCAGGAAATCCGGGAACTGACGAGGGTGGGGCCCCGCTCGGTAACCTTTTCCTGCTTCCGCTTGCCGTTGGTAAAGGTGTAATAGTTGCGGTAATCGTAGCGCTGATCCAGCCGTTCAAACTTGGGGCCGATCTGGGGGCCGAAACCCAGGGTATAGGCGGCCCCGGAAAAATTGATGGAGGAGACCGAATAGCCGCCGTCCAGGGTAACGGTGAGTTCAAACATATACTCTTCGGGCCTGAAATCGTAGCGCTTGGTCAGGCGGAACCGGCCCGTTTCCCCCGCAGCCTGGACCGCAAAATCCCGGTAAAATTCCACCGAATAATCGTCTATCCTGTTCACATAGAAAAGTTCGCTGACGGGCTTAGCCTCAAGGCCCCCGAAGGCCACGGTGAAGGCGTGGCTTTCGGTCTTTCCGGAGAGGATCATCTCCACCAGGCCCTCCTGGTCCCGGTGTTCCTTCAGCTTGTAGGAAACCAGGTCTCCCCCGGCATTGGTCAGGACCGCGCTAACCAGAGGGGTATCGATGGTGATCCGCTGCTCCGCCTCGGGCCCTTCGTCCAGGACCGCGTCCCCTGCCGGGACAGAGGCTTCCCCCTGCTCCAGGACCAGGGGCGCCGCCGTCGGGGGGGCCTCCTCCTGGGCGGCTTCGCTCCCGCCGGCAGGGGCCGGCGGCCGGTACAAGGTGTTCTGTATATAGTAGAAACCCATCATAACGGCCACCGAGAGTACAATGGCCAACAATGTTCGCTTTTCCATGCGACTCCTCAAAGGGAGACCCGCTATCGCCGGGTCATCCCCTGTAAATTAAGGTACCGGATCGTAACCTCCGGCATGGAAGGGATGGCAGCGCAGGATCCGCTTTATGGATAAGACCATCCCCCGGAATGCCCCGTATTTCCGGACCGCCTCATAGGCATAGGCGGAACAGCTGGGGACATACCTACAACTGGCCGGAAAATGAGGGGACACCGCATTTTGATAGAACCGGATCAGAAACAAGACCCCGTTCCGCACCATTTTCATCTACCCGATCCCATACATAAACCGGCCTTGGAGAACAGCACCTTGAGCTGTTCCTGCCGCCCGGTCAGGGTATCCTTGCCGGGATAAACCAGCAAAACCAGATCGAAGCCCCCCTTCAGCCGGTTCCGCATATACCGGTAGGCTTCCCGGCCAAGGCGGCGGGCCCGGTTCCGTTCCACGGCGTTCCCGTATTTACGGGCAAAGGTAAAGGCAATCCGGTTATGGGCCAGACCGTTCCCCCGGAAGAACAACGCCGCCCCGGAACAGGAAACCCGCCTTCCCCGGTTAAAAACCCCCCGGATATCCCCCCGGCCCTTGAGCCGTTCCTCCCGGGGAAACCGGAAGGAGGGAAGCGCCGGAAGCGGCCTCCCGGGGCTCTGCACGGCCCTAATAGGGCTTCTTTTCGTCGGAAATGCTGAGCTTAATCCGGCCCTTGGCCCGGCGGCGCTTTAATACGAGCCGTCCTCCCCGGGTCTTCATCCGGGCCCGGAAGCCGAATTTCCGGTTTCGTTTTACCTTACTGGGTTGATAAGTCCGTTTCATGGGAGTATCTCCTTAGCCGTCCCCACGGCATTTTTCATTTCACTTACATTCATATATTCTATACCATTCATATATAAAGGTTCATAGATTCAAATTAATAGAACCCAGTATAGCGAAACGCCCCCATAAGGTCAAGGGGAGGAATGAAAAATTAAGAATGAAGAAATAAAAATGATGTCGGCTAGATCCCGACATGATTAAACCCGCGGGTTTGGGCGCATCAGACCCTCCGGGTCTGACCGGGCTATCCGCTTCAATTCCTCAGCGGAACCGGCGGGTATAACCGGGTCTAGGCTACAGACCCAGCAGGTACTGGTTCAAAATGTTTTCCAGCCGTTCCTGTTTGCCGCTGGTGATGCCGGTCTTGCCGTAGTCGCTGCCCAGCCGGGCAAGGTCCTCCAGCTTGAGCTGCCCCTTTTCAAACCGGGCGCCGTCCCCGGAATCAAAGGAGGCGTAGCGGTTTTTCACAAAGCCCGGCAGCTTGCCGTCGCTGATAATCCGGTGGGCGATTTCCAGCCCCACGGCGAAGGTATCCATGCCGCCGATGTGGGACTCAAAGAGGTCCGCGGGGTCCACCGAATTCCGGCGGATCTTGGCGTCAAAGTTCAGCCCCCCGGTGGTAAAGCCGCCGGCCCGTAAAATGGCGTACATGGCCAGGGCGGTCTCGTAGTAGCTTGAGGGGAACTGGTCGGTGTCCCAGCCGTTCCGGGGTTCGCCGCGATTGGCATCCACGGAGCCGAAAAGGCCTGCGGAAGCGGCGGTTTCAAGCTCGTGGTAAAAGTCGTGGCCCGCAAGCTCGGCGTGGTTGGCTTCGATGTTTAGCCGGAAGTCCTTGTCCAGGCCGTAGTGGCGGAGGAAGCCGATAACGGTTTCCACATCATAATCGTACTGATGCTTGGTGGGCTCCATGGGTTTGGGCTCGATGTAAAACGCGCCCGTAAAGCCCTGGGCCCGGCCATAATCCCGGGCGGCGGTGAGGAAGGCCGCCAGGTGATCCTTTTCCCGCTTCAAATCGGTGTTGAGGAGGCTCATATAGCCTTCCCGGCCGCCCCAAAAGGTGTAACCCTGGCCGCCCAAGGCGATGGTAGCATCGATTGCGGCTTTAACCTGATTCGCCGCCAGGGCCACCACCCCAAATTCGGGGTTGGTGGCGGCGCCGTTCATAAACCGGGGATGATTGAACAAATTGGCGGTACCCCAAAGCAACTTAACCCCGGTGGCATTTTGCCGCTCCTTGGCCTTCGCCACCAGGGCTTGCAAGTTTTTTTCACTCTCCGCCGGGGTCGCCCCTTCGGGGGCCATGTCCCGGTCGTGGAAGGCGTAATATTCGGCGCCCAGTTTGGTGAAAAACTCAAAGGCCGCATCCAGTTTATGCTCCGCCGCTTCCATGGGGGTCTTCGCGTCGCCTGTCCAGGGATGGCGCAAGGTGGCGGAACCAAAGGGGTCCATACCATCGGCGCAAAAGCTATGCCAGTAGGCCACAGCAAAGCGCAGATGATCCTTCATTTTTTTGTTTCCCACCACTTTTTCAGCGTCGTAATACTTAAAAGCCAGGGGATTGTCGCTTTTCGGCCCCTCGAATTTAACCTTGCCAATACCGGGGAAGTATTCCTTACTTCCTACAAAATAATTTGCCATAATCGCTCCTTACTGATCCTTACTTATATAGAGGGCTTAATGCCCCAAGATACCGGGAATAATCCGCGTAGGCCCTATCATAGGCCGCCACCGACGCGGGGTCGGGGTTCACCGTGGCGCCCCCCTCCAAAACAACGTGTTCATCCACCAGGGCTTCGATGGTGGTCTTTTTGCCGGTCTGCCCTTCCAGACACCACAGCGCCTGGATAGCCCCTCCCAGGGCCGCCGATTCGTCCCCGGCGGGAACCCGGACGGGCAGATTCATCACATTGGCCGCGATGGACTGCCAGATGGGACTTTTCGCGCCACCCCCGGTCAACCGGATTTCTTTGGCCCGGTAGCCCAGATCGTTAAAGCCCTCAAGGCCTATCCGCATACCGAATATGGCCGCCTCCAGGGCCGCCCGGGCCAGGTTTTCCCGCTTAAAATTAGCGCTGGTCGCGCCGTTCAGGCTGGCCCGGCCGTTGGGCAGGTTCGGGGTCCGCTCGCCGTTAAAGAAGGGCAGTACCACCAGCCCATCCGCGCCTATGGGAGCCTTGGCGGCTTCGGCGTCAAAGGCCTTTACGTCCAGCCCCAAGAGGCCCCGGAATTCCTCGCTGGCCACGGTGCAGTTCATCGTACAAAGCAGGGGCAGCCAGCCATTGGTGGAGGAACAAAAGGCCGCGAGGTTTCCCGTGGGGTCCACCACCGGGGTGTTGGAAAAACCGTAGAGGGTGCCGGAGGTCCCCAGGCTCATGGTGAGGGAGCCGTCCCGGACCGTGCCGGTGCCGATGGCCCCCATCATGTTATCCCCCCCGCCGGCGGCGACCAAAGCGCCTTCGGGGATGCCGTATTTTCGGGCCGCCGCCGCGGAAACCCTCCCCGCAACCTGATCGGAGCTGATAAGCCGGGGCAGACAACCCAGCACTGCGGGGTCGATGAGGCCGCAGACCTTGGCCGACCATTCCCGCTTGCGGATATCAAAGAGGGCGGTCCCCGAGGCGTCGCCGTATTCGGCCACATATTCCCCGGTAAAAAGGAAATTGATATAATCGTGGGAAAGCAAAATATGCCGGAGCCGGCCAAAAAGCTCGGGCCGGTGGTTTTTAAGCCACTGCACCTTGGGGGCGGTATAACCGGGCCGCATGGGCAGTCCCGTTTCCGCGATAAGCTTGTCCTCCCCCCCGGCGGCGGCGCTTATCTGGTCGCACTCAGACGCGGTGGCGGTATCGCACCACATTTTGACGTTGTAGAGGGGCTTCCCGTCCCCATCCAGGGGAACCAGGCTGTGCTGATGCCCGGAGACGCCGATGGCGGCGATACCGCTTTTCAAATCCCCGGCAATATCGTTAAAACAGGCCAGCAGCGCCGCTTCGTACCACTCGGCTTTTTGCTCCCGGGTACCGTCATTTTCAGCAATCATCTCCACCGGCGATTGGGCCCGGGCAACAACACCTTTTTTTTCGTAATCGTATAACACCACCTTACAACTCTGGGTCCCTAAATCAATTCCACATACGGTTTTCATGCTACCCTCCAACTTGGTTATCAGTAGTATACGGGTGAAACCGGCGGGGCCGCAATAGGAAATATTGACGAATCATATCTATTATTGATATTTTAAGCTATGCTTATTAAAGATGCCGTCCATGTCTATAAACTGGTGGGGGGCGATAAATTATCCTGGCATGGGCGCTACCATACCCACGGTCCGGGGGATTACGAGGTTCACTTTTTTATTGAAGGAAGCGGCGTTTTTTTGCTGAACAAATCCAAATATACCATCGAGGGAAACCGGCTTTTTTTGATCAAACCCCGGGAATTTCATTCGATTTTGCCCAACGCCCTGAGACGGCCGGTCAGTTATTACGCCATTTTGTTTGAGCCGGAGCTGAGCGCGGGCAAGGACCGGGACATTATCACCCTGTTGAACGGGGGGAACAACCAAAACAACCAGGTCGTGGCGATTGAATCCCGGGAACACTTTTTAATTGAAGAATTATATCATCTTTTGGGGGAAAAATCGCCCCGGGGAAAGCAGGCGGCGGAATATCTATTACTGAGCTTGATGTACCGCTGGTTCGCGGAAAAGCCCGAAAACGCCGAATCGGACCCGCCCCGGCACGATACCAACGAGCATGTGGAACGGGCGCTGATGCTGATGGAAAAATCGGTGCGGGAGAAGGTCAAAATAGCGGACATGGCCTGCCGGCTGGGCCTTTCGGAGGAACATTTTATCCGCCTTTTCCATAAAAAGCTTGGGATGTCCCCGTTTCAGTATTTCACCCGCCTTAAAGTCGAAGCCGCCTCCTCATTTTTAGTTGATAGCAATCTTACGATATGCGCCCTGGCGGACCATTTTGGCTTTGAAAACCCCTTCCACTTTTCCCGGATCTTCAAAAAATGCACCGGCCTGTCCCCCCTGGAATACCGGCGTACCTTTAGGACCCGCACAGAATAGAATGCAAGGCATTTTATTCTTGTGCGGGTCCTTGCCAAGTTCAAAGACCCCTAACCGCCGCCAGAAGCGGCCGCCGGGCCAGCCAGGAACCGCATCGCCCACAAGTCCGGAACCGCCAAGCCGCGGCCCCGGAGCCCCCGGGATTCAGGGCTTAGGCGTTGAATCCCCGGCGGGGCGCTGCTCCGGCTGATCCTCCGGCAGTCCCTGGGCGGCGAAGTGGCGCAGGGTAATGGAACCACGGGCAAGGTCCTTCAGGAATGGCAGTTGGGGCAGGGGCCGCTCGAAATGCAGGGGAGGCAGGTGCCGGGACACCAAACCGCCTTTAACCAGACCTATGCTTTGGGCATACGTCGCAAGCTGGGTCCGGTTTTTCAGGCCTATTTTTTGCAAAAGCGCGGTTATATGATTGCGGACCGTTCCCGCCTTCAGGTTAAGCAGCTCCGCAATCTCCTTATTCTCAAGCCCCTGGCCGACCAGGGTAAGCAGCTGCAGGTCCAGGCGGGAAATCGCTACCATTTGCTGCTGCCCATTCGGGGCGGGCAGGCAGCTTGGCAGCTTGTCCGAAAACCCCGCCCGCCGGTACGCCAATAAAAGCCGAAAGGCCCGGGCAACCGTGGTCGAACTCATCAGGCTGCCCCCATTATACACCGTATAGATCCCCGCGATAATCTCATCTTTATCGGCGGTTTTCAGGAGATACCCGGATGCCCCATTGTAAATGGCTTTAAGGATATTATCATCCTCCTGGAAAGGGGTAAGGATGATAACGTTTGTCTTGGGCGACCGGTATTTTATGGTCGCAATCGTGTCGTAACTTTCCAGCAGGGACAACCGGTAATTCAACAAGGCAATGTCCGGCTGATGGTTCATGGTCAGACGCAGCGCGTCATAACCATCTTTCCCTACCCCCACAACTTCAAAGTCCTTTTGGGAAGATAACAAGGCTTGTATGTTATCCCGTTCATTTTTTTGATCATCTACGATAACAATTCGAATCATCATACACGCTCCCACAAAAAGATTTACGTAGAATATCGAAAAAAATCGCGTTTTTCACAAGAACTTTCTTAAATCCAGTGACATTTGTCATCGCCTGACAGCGACGCCGCCCCGCCAATAGGCGGTATTTTTCAAAAATAGTTAGTACAATTTCGATTGACAGCGATATAAAGATAGGGTATAATAAGGAATATCCAGTTTGGAAAACGTCTAAATCATTTCTTTTGGATAAGCCATGCAGTATTTTGATACTCACGCCCATATAGGGCTCATTTGCGATGACCCTATTGAGCAGCTCATAGTTATTCAAGAAGCCCGTCAGGCTTCCGTTTCCCGGATCGTTTCTATTTGCAACAGCCTTCATGACTTTGCGAAGATCTACGAAAACCTCAAATCCGCGCCCAACGTGTATCATGCCGTGGGGGTCAGCCCCTCGGAGGTGCAAAACCCCGGAAAAGAATGGGCCCAAACCATAGAACAGCGGGCCGCCCTGCCCCGGGTGGTCGCCATAGGGGAGATAGGTCTGGATTATTACCGGAAATTTGGGGATAAAAATTCCCAGATCGAGCTGTTTATCACCCAGCTTGACCTGGCTACGAAGCTCAATATGCCGGTGATCATCCATAACCGGGACGCGGGGCACGATGTGCTGGATATTCTGCGGGACCGGCTGCCCCCCCGGGGCGGGGTACTCCACTGCTATTCCGAAGACGCCGAATATGCCCGGCGGGCCCTGGACTTGAACCTCTATTTCTCCTTCGCCGGGAATCTGACCTACCGGAACGCCCGGAACCTCCACGAAACCGTAAAAGTTCTGCCCCTGGACCGTATCCTTATCGAATCGGAAAGCCCCTTCATGGTTCCCTCGGAACACCGGGGTAAGCGCAACATGCCCAAATACCTGCCCATAACGGCCCGTTTTATGGCGGACATACTGGAGATTGACGAGGAAACGCTGGCCGCCCAGCTCTGGGACAACGCCTGCGGGTTTTTCGGCCTTCCCGTGGAGTAGAACCTATGGCGATTCATAAAGAGGGAAGCCTCCCTCCGGCCCCGCGCGCGGCGGGCGGCCCGCCGAAAATTCCGGTTTTCGCCCCGCTGTTCCTCGCTCTGGCCCTTTGCGGCTGCGGCGGCAAGCCGTCCGCGGCCCCCGCGCCGGCAGTCCGCGGATCGCCGGGTTTCGCGGCCAAAGCCGCCTACAGCGCCGAATCGGCGGACACGGGCTTTTCTAACAATGAAAGTTCCGCCGGGGCGCAGGTTTCCCGGACTTTTAGAAACACGGGCAGCCCGGCCGGCGAAACGCTTCAGGATCAGGCGGTTCCCGCCGCCGGGGAAATTCCCGCGCCGGAACAAAGCCGGAAACTTATCAAAAGCGCCAGAATCCGGACAAAGGTAGACAGCCTGGAAGAAGCCGCCGCCCTTGTAGAGGCCGCGCTGGAACGCTGCCGGGGTTACGCCAGCGATTCCTCGGTAAACGATACCTCCCGGCACTACACGCTCAAGGTACCCAGCGCCCGTTACGACACTGTTTTGCGCGAGATTGGGAACATTGGAAAAATCCTCTACCAGTCGGAAACCGTGGAAGACGCAACGCTGAACTACTACAACCTTGACGGCAGGCTGAATACGCGGCTGGAACTGCTTAAAACCTTCCAGGCCTACCTGGGGAAAGCGGAAACCATCGAAGACATCATGACCGTTGAAAAACGGATAGCGGAACTTCAGCAGGAAATTGACTGGTACGGCTCCCAACTGACAAATCTGTCCCACCTGATAGACTACGCGACCATCAGCCTGGAACTGCAGGGGCCGGTTTCCGAAACCACGTATTACAAACCGTCAATCGCGGACAGAATCGCCGGGCTGTTTCAGTCCTTTTCCGGTGTCGCGTCAACCGCGCTGGTGATCCTGCTGGGTGCCGTCATCTACGGCATACCGGCGCTGTTCATCCTCATACTGTTGTTCTGGGTTCTTTTCGGGCGGATTGGCCTTGTCAGAAAGGTCTGGCGTCTTGTGGGCGCGAACAAAAACCGGGAATGAGCCGCGCGATAGAGGCGGCTTCCCGGTTCTACCGGCCTTTGAGCATCGGGGGGCTTTCCCTGCCGGGGAATCTGTTCCTCGCCCCGGTGGCCGGTTATACGGACCGGGCTTTTCGGTCACTATGCGTCGAAGAAGGGGCGGATCTGTGCTTTACGGAACTGGTCTCCGCGGAATCGATCATCCGCGGCCGCCCGGACCGTAAACCCGCGGACGATCCGGGGCCGGCAAGCGTTCTGCTGCGCCGGGCGGAAAACGAGAAAGTCTACGCCGTCCAGCTTTTCGGCGCGGAACCGGAGCGGGTGGGACAGGCGGCGGCCCTGCTCACCGCCTGGCGCCCGGCGCTCATCGACATCAACGCCGGCTGCCCGGTACCCAAAGTAGTCAGGACCGGGGCCGGGGCTGCCCTGACGCGGGACAGCGCCCTGCTTGGCCGCGTTGTGGAAGCGGCGGTCAGGGCCAGCCGCGAACACCTGGGGGGCGTCCCGGTAAGCGTCAAACTCAGGTCAGGCTGGGACAGCCAGTCCGTCAATTACCGCGACTGCGCCCGCGCCGCCGTGGAGGCTGGCGCCGCTATGGTAAGCCTGCACCCCCGGACCAGGGCCCAGGGCTACGGCGGGACCAGCGACTGGACCCACATCGCGGACCTGGCCAGCCGGCTTCCCGTGCCCGTCGCAGGTTCCGGGGACCTCTACCGCGCCGAAGACGCCCGGCGGATGTTCCGTGAAACCGGCTGCGCCGCGCTCATGTTCGCCCGGGGGGCCCTGGGGAACCCCTTTATCTTTGGCGAAACACGAGCCCTCCTCCAGGACACCGCCTACACGCCCCCCGCGCCCCCGGAACGGATGGCCGCCGCCCTGCGGCACCTGGAACGCATGGCGGCGGATCTGGGGGAACGGCGGGCCTGCGTAGAGATGCGCAAGCATTTTTGCGCCTACACCAAAGCCTGCGGCGCCCCGGGCGGGGCCGGCCTGCCCGGCGGCGCGGCTCTGCGGAACAGACTTGTCCGCGGAGAGACAATCGCGGATTTTAAACGTATCCTGGAAGAAGCCGGGATGTTATGGTAAAAGAGGTACTATGCGGTTCTCCGAATACGTTGACGCGGCGGCCCGGAACCGGGAAATGACGCGGGAAGGATCAAAAAAACCACAGGCGGCGGCGGCATGAATCTTCCGCGCCGTTCCTTTCGCTACCGCTACGATGGCGTAGCCCTCTGGCTTGTAGGCATCAACCTCGTCATCTTTCTGGTACGGCAAGTCTTTGGAACATGGATCGACATCCTGTTTTCGATGATCCCCGCGCAGATAGTAACCCGGCGCTGGCTGTGGACATTCCTAACCTACATGTTCCTCCACGACGGCTTTAGCCACATATTTTTTAACATGTTCGCCCTCTTTGTCTTCGGAATCCAGGTAGAACGGCACATGGGCAGCAGGGAATTTCTGCTGTTCTACCTCGTGTCCGGCGTTCTCGCGGGCTTCTTCTCGTTCGTGGTCTATTTTTTTACCGGCGCGTATTATATCAGGCTCATGGGCGCGTCCGGGGCCATCTTCGCGGTGCAGCTTGCCTACGCAGTGTATTACCCCCGCTCCGTTATCTACCTGTGGGGCCTCCTTCCCCTGCGGGCCCCCGTCATGGTCCTGGGTTTTACCGCCCTGGAACTGTTCTCCATGATCACAGGCAGGGCAGGCAACGTAGCCCATGTTACCCACCTGGCGGGCTTTGGCTTTGCCTGGCTCTACTTCCTCCTCCGCCTGGGGATCAACCCCGTCCAGGCCTGGCGGCGTTAACGGCGCGGACGGCCCAGGACCTCCCCGCTTGTGCCGATACTAGGACTATGCGTTACACGCGCGGCCGCAGGTTTTTCCGCCACTTCCGCTGCCGTTTCCCCGGCCTGTCCGCTCTGATATTCGCCGCGCTTCTTATCCCGCTGCCGGGGTATCCGGTCCGGGCGGAGAATTTTTATCCCGGCCGCGACATCGAGGTACTGCGGGGAGAACTGCGGATTGATACGGAGCCCATCTACGGCGGTTTTATCGACCCGGAGTACCCCCTTCAACCGGAGACCCTGCGCAGGCGGGCGCTTGAGGAAGCGGCCGCGGCCTTTAGCGCCATGATCTACGGCTGGTCCTTCCAGTACGATGTCGGGGAAAAGGCCCGGGGCATTGAGGAAAACTTTAGCTTAAGCCCTTTAGGGCTTATCCCCTGGGGCGACCAGAATCTCCACGTTACCGACGGCGAAATACGGGACCAGCAGTTCTGCCTGTGGGCAGATTACCGCCTGGACGAAAATCAAAAGCGCCGGGCAGCCATGTGGCGGTCCGGCAGACTGCTCAGCGTAAAAGCCCAGGGCAGGGGCCCCTGGGGGACGCCGCTCCCTCAGGAAGCCGGCGCCCCGGAGACCGGTCCCGGCGCCCAGGACGCGGCGGATAACGCCGGGGCGGGATCCCGCGTCTGGCTGAATTACCGGCGGCAGGCCCTGGAAGACGCCGCGCGGGCCGCCGTGCGCTCCGCGCTTCAGGGCGGCGAGCGAAACCGCCCCAAAGAGGTAAAAGGCTTTATCGCCCTGGCGGCCTTTCCGGTTTTCGGCATCAATTCCGGCCGCTGGCTCGTGTCCGCCCATTTCAGGATAGATATTACGGCAATCATCCCGTTCGCGGTGTATTAGCGCAGAGCGCGGATTAGCCAGGGCGGAATATAACTTGATAAGGCAGGGCGCGGCTTGGCTAAGGCAGGACGCGGCTTAGTTAAGGCAGAGCGCGGCTTGGCTAAGGCAGAGCGCGGCTTGGCCAAGGCAGAACGCGGCTTGGCCAAGGCAGAACGCGGCTTGATAAGGCAGAGCGCGGCTTGGCTAAGGCAGAACGCGGCTTGGCTAAGGCAGAACGCGGCTTGGCCAAGGCAGAACGCGGCTTGGCCAAGGCAGAACGCGGCTTGGCTAAGGCAGGACGCGATTTAGCCAAGGCAGGACGCGGATTAGCCAAGGCAGGGCGCGGCTTAACTAAGGCAGGGCGCGATTTAGCTAAGGCAGAACGCGATTTAGCCAAGGCAGGACGCGGCTTGGCCAAGGCAGAACGCGATTTAGCCAAGGCAGAACGCGATTTAGCCAAGGCAGAACGCGGATTAGCCAAGGCAGAACGCGATTTAGCCAAGGCAGGACGCGGATTAGCCAAGGCAGGGCGCGATTTAGCCAAGGCAGGACGCGGCTTGGCTAAGGCAGAACGCGATTTAGCCAAGGCAGGACGCGATTTAGCTGAGGCAGGACGCGGCTCGGTTTAGCTGGTCTCCGCCCGCGGGGCGCCGGGGACCCGCTTCCGTCCCAGGCCCAGATAGTAGACTTCAAACGATTCACGGCGGCAGGCGGCGGGTTTGAAGGCGCGGCCTGAGTCAAAAAGGCCCCGGATTGCGGTAAGAAGCGCGGCGGCGTCTCCGCCCTGGAATATTTTGACCACGAGATTGCCTCCGCTTTCCAGGGCTTCTTCCGCGTAGCCCAGGGCCGTTTCCGCCAGTTCCAGGGAGCGCAGGGTGTCCACCTGGCGGCTGCCGGTGGTGGGGGGGGCGGCGTCGCAGATCACAAGCCGGTAGGGGCCCTGTTCCAGCAGGGTTTTACGGATTTCCGGCGCGGTGATGTCGCCCCGGACGAAAAAAAAGTTTTCGCCGTCAAAAAGGCCCTGGTCATAGCGTCTGGAAAGGGGGGAAAGGTCCGCGGCGGCAAGAAAGCCCGCGCCGGCAAGTCTGCGCAGGGTGTAGAGGCTCCAGCTTCCCGGGGCGGCCCCCAGGTCAAGGACGCGGAAGCCCCGCCCCGTGGATGCCCTCTCAGGCGCTCCTTGTAACGTTTCCTCCGGGTTTCCCGCCGGCGTTTTTCCGGGTATTCTTTCCCGGCCACGGGGGGGGATTAGGCGGAATTTTTCGTCCATTTCCTTGAGTTTATAGACTGAGCGGGCGGGGTATCCCTCTTTTTGAGCCCGCAGGGACCATGCATCCGGCTTTTCGTAACGCGCCATTTGTTGTAATCTTGCCCTATGAACAGGGATCTGGGCCAGAGGCTTGAAAAGATCGAGGCGGTGTTGAACGCATGGCTGCCCGCGAGTCCTGATTCCGCCTGGGCGGCGCGGATTTTTCCCGGCCTGGGGATTGAGACGGAACTCCTTGAAAGTCTTGTCCTGCCCTGCCGCGACCTCCTTTCGCGGGGGGGGAAACGCTGGCGGCCTCTGCTTATGGCGCTGGTCTGCGAAACTCTGGGCGGGGGGGACGCGGCTTTACCCCTGTCGCCGCTGGTGGAATTCTGTCATAATGCCAGCTTGATCCACGACGATATTGAAGACAATTCCGATCAGCGCCGGGGCGGTCCCGCGCTGCATCTGGTCTACGGAACCGACACGGCCATTAACTCGGGGAGTTTTTTCTACTTCCTCCCCCTGGCCTGTGTCCGGGACGCGCCTGCGGAACAGAAGGCGCGGATTTTTGACATCTGGGGGGCGTATATGCGGCGGCTCCACATGGGGCAGGCTATGGACATCCGCTGGCACAGGGATTTCGATTCGCTGCCCGCTCTGGACGTCTATTATACTATGTGCGGTCTTAAAACCGGCTGCCTGGCCCGGCTTGCGGCGGTTTTGGGGGTTCTGGCGGCTCTGCCCGCGCAGGGGGCCCAGGGTCCTGTGGAACAACTGGGAACCGCGGCGGAAAAGCTGGGGGTGGGTTTTCAGATTTTGGACGATGTAAAAAACCTGAGAACCGGGCTTCCCGGGAAAAAACGGGGGGACGACGTGGTGGAGGGGAAAAAGAGTCTTCCCGTACTTCTTTATCTGCACGGCGAAACCGTGCCCGGCCCGCGCCGGGCTCTGGTAAGCCGTTGTTTTGGCGCCGCCCGCGCGGGGGGAATTTCCGCGCCGGAGGTGGAGGAACTCATCGCCGCTCTGGAAGCGGAGGGGGTTATGGAACAGTCCCTGGAACAGGGTTACGCCATGATTCGGGAGGCGGCGGAAACGTTCGCGCTTCCCTCTATCGCCGGTTTCCGTCTTGAGGAAGAAGGCCGCCGGCTCTTGGCGGGGCTTATCGGTCTTATCAGCTAATATGTATGATGATGATATGCTAGAAGCTGAAATTTGGAGTATTACCCAAATTGATCATGGGGACGCGGTTCTGCTGCGCCCTCTCAATTCGGATAGGGTGGTGCCTATTTATATCGGAGAAACCGAATCCCACGCGATTCTCCTTAGTCTGGAGGGTATAAAAGCAAAACGGCCCTTTGTCTACGATACTCTGCTGGAACTGTCCCAGCGTCTGGGGCTTTGCCTGGTCCGCGTGGAAATCTACAAAATTAAAGAAGACATATTTTATGCCCGTCTTCTCTTTTCCGGGGGAGAATATTCGGGATCGCGGTTCCTGGTTGTTGAAAGCCGCCCTTCCGATGCCATAGCTCTGGCGATTCGGGCAAAGTGCGGCATTTATGTGGCGTCCCAGGTGCTGAGTTGGGCGGGAATTTCTTCGGAGATGTTCGTTGATGAGGCGGGCAAAACCACTCTTAGCGGGAGCGGCCTTGCCGCGGATGATGGCGCCGAAAAGGACGCTGAACGAGGGGCCGTTGAAAAGGGCGTGTTCCACGTCAAGCCCCGCAATGGGTCCGCGCGGAAAAGCCCCGGGGACAATGAGCGGCGGCCCGCGGAGGCGGGGAGTCCCTTGGCCGTAAAGCGGCGCCGGCTTCAGGCGGAACTGGAGCAGGCGCTAGAGGATGAAGTTTACGAGCGGGCGGCGGAGATTCGGGACCTTTTGATTCTGCTGGACCGGCAGCTGGAACAGGAGCGGCGAAAGGCCCCTTAAACACCGGGCGCATTGCCGATAGTATATGAGTATCTCTGCAAAGGAGCATGTTTTTGCCGCCAGTGGTTCCGGAAACTTTGACCAAGCCGAAAGGTTCAACACAAAAAGGTTTTCTCAAAACGCCGCGTCCTGGAAACACAGGCGGGTTTTGCCGGATGCTCAAAATCCCGCGTGCGGTGTGCCGGGCTTTACGGCTGACCATGTTTTGGGGGAAGCTTCCGCTCCGGCGCGGGTTCCGTACCGGAGACCGGCTGCGGAATTTCCGTCTTGTTGTCCGGCTGGCCCTGCTTGCCGCCGTTGTCTATTTTTTCCCCGCGCAAGGCCCGTTTACTGTCCGCGCCCGCGAGCCCCGTGTGGAAGCGGGGGTTGGCGGCGGGGCGTATCCCCAGGGCGGAAATTCCGGAAATTTTGAGGAGGAGGAAGCGCCGGCCGGCGATCCGGCGCTGGACGGTATTCCTGAGCCGGAGCTTTTTTCCAAACCGCATGTCCTCCTTGTGGAATCCTACCGGGTGGAAGAAGGGGACGTGATAAGTAATCTGGCCCGGAAATTCGGCCTGAATCAGGATACCCTTATCTCATACAACGGCATAAAAAATACCCGGCTCCTACAGATAGGCCAAATTCTCAAGATACCCAACCAGGACGGAATTCTCCATACGGTACGGCGGGGCGATACTCTGGACAGTCTGGCGGAAACGTACAAAATACCGCCTGACGATATCAAAACGGCAAACGAGCTTTTTTCCGGTTTTATCCGGGAAGGAAGCGTTCTGTTTATTCCCGGCGCCCGGCTTGACTGGATAAACTTGCAGGAGATCAACGGGGACCTCTTTATGTGGCCGGTAACGGGACCTATTACGTCCCTCTACGGTTACCGCAGCAGTCCTTTTACGGGGATTAGGCAGTTCCACGGGGGAATAGATATTGGCGCCGTAAGCGGTGCCCCTATCCGGGCCGCCATGTCGGGCCGGGTTATCGTGGCGGGCTGGAGCGACACCTACGGGAACTACGTTGTGGTAAGCCACCATTCGGGGTACCGGACCCTGTACGGCCACATGAGTCTTATCCGCGTAAAAAACGGCGAGTACGTGAGTACCGGCCAGCGGCTGGGGGATGTGGGCAGTACCGGGCTCAGCACCGCCCCCCATCTGCATTTTACGGTCTATAAAAACGGCGCAACCGTAAATCCACGGGTCCTTATGAAGTAAGTTTCCCGCGGGACAGGGAATGTTCATGCCCGATGATGGATTCCACAAGGCGCAGGAACTTTGGGTCCAGTTCCCGTGTGGTTTCCAGGGTAGGATCCAGAATATCGCTGTTTATCAGGTGAAGGCCGTCCCGTTCGTGGATAAGTTCTTCCGCCGGTTCCGGCAGGGGCCGCAGCGGGATTGGTTTGCTGTTTCCCTGGAACTGGAAAGGCCGGTAGATAAGCGGCAGCCCGCCTTCCCCGCTTATTTCTTCCAGCCCCCCCGCGTTGTTTTCTTCCGCCGCGCCGGTCTGCCGCTTTTTTGGGGCCCCGGTTTCCCGCTCTGCCCCATCAAAACCGGGAGAATCAAACGTAAAGGTGTCAAAAGGTGAGGACAGGTCCAGTTTCAGGACGCCGTCGTCCTCCTTTGAGACTTCCGTGTTGTCCGGCATTGACAGTACGTCGATATCCGCGAAAGGGGTGGAGCCGAATTCTATCTGGCTGATAATGGCGGCCAGATCCTCCGGGGATTCCGGGGGGGGCTGTTCCGCCGCCGTTCCGCCGCCGTTTTCAACAACACGGGGAGTAACGGGGGTTGTGTCCGGGGGAACTGTGTCTTCCGCGCCGCTTTTTTCTATTGCCGGGTCTTCCGCCGCCGGTTCCCCGGCAGAGTCTTCCGCCGGGGCCAGTTCCTCAAGTTCTTCCTGAAAGGCCGCGGGGAGGCCGGGATCAGGGTTCTCCGGCGTGTTCCGTTCCAGCAGCGCGGTTTCCCTCAGTATCTTCATGACAAGGGCCCGTATCTTTTCCTCGTCAAACTCAGCCGGCGGGCCGGCGAACGCGGTCAACCTGTCCCATGCCCGGTCGATAAGGAGGTCAACGCCCTTGTCGTTGCCCGGGGGCAGTCCGCGTTTAATCTCGTTCCGGACATCCTCCCGCCGCCGTTTCAGTTCCCGGCTCCAGAGTTTCCAGTCCAGATCGTCTTTGGTGTCGTAATACTGGCGCATCAGGGAAATTTGAAGCTGTTTAAGCCTGCTCCGAACCACCGTTATGCTGTCCTGCCTTAGATTGAAAATCAGCAGGATCACCAGGAACGTTGTAAGAAAAAACGAGGCCAGCAGGATGAACCGCATGGCGAACGGCAGGACCAGAAGACGTTCCTGGACCAGGCGGCCCACGAAAAACCCCGTTTCGGACTTTGCCGATATAAGCGCCAGGGGTTCTACCTCCGGGTAATCCGGAATAAAAAGGGTAAGGATGTCCTCCCGCCAGGCGGCGGCGGCCTCGCGTTTCAGATTCCCTGTTTCCGTGGCGGGAAGCCCAAGCAGAAAACCGTCGGGGGAATCGACAAGCACGACATCCTCACCGGCTTTGATCTGCCCCCGGCGGATTAGATGTTCGGCAACGGCCCTTGCGGAAAAGCTAAAAAGGGCGCTGCCCCGGTACGTGTCAAGGGAATCGGAAAAAGGGTAGGAAAATATTAACTGTTCCCCGGAACCGTCAAAAATAATCCGGGACGGCTGCCCCGCCTCCGTCTCAACGTCTCTGTAGGGCAGGACCCCCGGACAATCGCGGTAACTCCGGTACGACAGGGAAGACCCGGTTTGAATCAGCACGTCGCCGGGCAGGGTAGAAAAGTGAATTCTGCTGCCGCCGGCGTCCACAAAACGAACCGATCTAAGCCCCGGCAGGGAATTCATCAAAAGGCCGTAGAGTCTTGAACGCTCAAAAATATCCTCCGTTTCCTGATCGGGAAGAAAGCTGCGTTGTACCGCGCCGTTTTCCAGGGTATCCGCGAAGCGGCTCCGCAGATCGCCAAGCAGGGTGTCGATGGTTTGGGCAAATTTTTCAACTTCGCGGTCCAGCGACGTAACGATCTGCGGACTGTAAAAACGGGTTTCCACAAAATCAAACAGGCCGCCGAAAGCTATCAGGCTAAAGGCGGCAAAAAATGCTATTGATATAATCAGGCTAAGAATAGTTTTTTGGGCAAAATTCATGCTGATAAAATTGGAAAACTCCTGGACAGAGTGTACCCTATGATAGACTATTTTACCAGCGATGGGATTTGGAGAGTAAGGTATGGCACACGAGATGGTTGAGGCGCGAAAAAGCCCTGCGCGGGCCTTTCTGGTAAGCGTTCCGCCTGTTTTGCGGGGTGAGAACGGCGCCCGGGACGAGGCCGCGTCCCTTGCGCGGGAGCTTGAAGGGCTGGTCCATTCTCTGGGCCTGGAAATTATCGCCCACGAGGTGTTAAAGGTCCGGGAATGGTCCTCCACATACGGCATGGGCAGCGGAAAGGCGCGGGAAATCGCGGAAAAAGCCGTGGAACTGGAAGCGGACTGTATGGTCTTTGACTGGGACCCCAGTCCTACCCAGCAGCGGAACTGGGAAACCCTGAGCGGTCTCCCCGTGGTGGACCGGCAGGAACTGATCATCAAGATCTTCGCGGAACGGGCCTCCACGCGGGAGGCGGAACTGCAGGTGCGCCTGGCCGAACTAAGCTATTCCCTGCCCCGGCTTACGCACAAGTACATTGACCTGTCCCGCCAGCGGGGCGGCCGTTACGGGACCCGCGGTTCCGGGGAAACCCGGCTGGAACTGGACCGGCGGCAGGTTGAGCAGCGGATACGCCGTCTGGAAGGGGAACTGGAGGAGGTACGGCGGCAGCGCCAGGTCCAGCGCCGGCAGCGGGAACGGCAGGGAATTCCCGTCTGCGCCCTGGTGGGCTATACCAACGCGGGAAAGTCCTCCCTTATGAACGCCCTGAGCGGCGCGGAACTTGTGGCGGAGGATAAACTTTTCGTTACCCTGGACGCCGCTTCCCGCCGCTTTGAGCTTTCCAGGGGGCTTCCCGTACTCCTTGTGGACACGGTGGGCTTTATCAGGAACCTGCCCCACACCCTTGTCAACGCCTTCCGTTCCACGCTGGAAGAGGCGGCCCTGGCGGACCTTCTTATTCACGTGGTGGACGCGGCGGACCCGGACATGGAACGCTACCACAAAACCACCCTCAAAGTGCTGGAGGAACTGGGAGCCGCCGAAATTCCCGCCATCACCGTACTCAACAAAATCGACAGGCTGACGCTTTCCACGCCGGAAGATCACGCGGCTGCCGGGGTCCCCGTTCCGGATGGTTCCGCGCCGCCCGCGGCCCCGGATATTCCCATTGCGCCTGCGGCTATCCCCGGCGCCATCCCCATTTCGGTCCGGCGGGGCTGGGGTCTGGAAGAACTCAGGGAACGAATGCGGGAACTTTTGAGCGGGGCCCGAATCCGCTTCCGCTTTCCCCCGGACCGGGGAGATCTGGTGGGTATGCTCCACCGGGGCGCCCGGGTGTATTCGGAAAATTGGGATAACGACGGTATCCTGGTGGAAGCCTGGACGGACGGGAAACTCGCGGGACAACTGCGCCGCTATCTTGTATAATTTCTAAGGAAGTTTGTCCATAATGTAGATACATTATGGACAAACACTAATTAGACCGGCGGCTGAGCGCCGCCCCGGAATTATATACGGCAGGAGAGTATGATATGAATTTCGCCGAGTTGGCCGCGGCCAGGTATTCTGTACGGAGTTTTTGCGATACACCCGTGGAACGGGAAAAAGTGGAACTGATTTTAAAAGCCGCCCGCGCGGCCCCCACCGCGGCGAACCGCCAGCCCCAGCGCGTCCTTGTCCTTGACGGGCCGGACCAGCTTGCCAGGGTGGACCGGTGTACTACCTGCCGTTTCGATGCCCCCCTGGTGTTCCTTGTCTGCTATGAAAAAAAAGCCGCCTGGATTCGGGATTATGACCAGAAACATTCAGGCTGGGTGGACGCCAGCATTGCCGTCACCCACATGATGTTACAAGCCGCGGATCTGGGACTGGGAACCACCTGGGTTATGTGGTTTGATCCCGCGGCGGCCCGGACCCAGTTTAACCTGCCCGGTGACCTGACGCCCGTGGCTTTTCTTCCCGCCGGTTATCCTTCCCCCGACGCGTTTCCTTCCAAACAGCACCAGGACCGTATTCCCCTGAACAAGATGGTGTTTTACGGCGGCCTGTAGCGCTTGCCGCGTCCCCAAAACGCGCTAAGTTCAAACACTGTTGCTGGTGTTCTGTTGTATACGGAGCACGAGGAGGAATCGATGCGTATCGCTATTGCCCAGATCAATTCAACCATCGGGGATTTTCCGGGGAACCGGGAGAAGATACTGGCCTTTTCCAGGAGGGCGGCGGAGCGGGGGGCGGAACTTGTCCTTTTCCCGGAGCTGGCGGTCTGCGGATACCCCCCCATGGACCTGTTGGACCAGGACCGCTTTGTGGAACTTAACATCGGGACGGTCCATGTTCTGCAGCGGGAGCTGCCGCAAAACCTGGCGGTGGGCCTGGGTTTTGTGAATCGCAGCCCCTACCCCCGGGGCAAGTCCCTGGTGAACGAATACGCGGTCCTCCTGGGCGGCAAGATTGCCTTTGAGCAGGTTAAGACGCTGCTTCCCACCTACGATGTCTTTGACGAGGCCCGGAATTTCGAGCCCGGCCGGGCATGGGACGCCTTTGAGTTCCGGGGGGAGCGGATAGGCTTTGCCGTCTGCGAGGATGTCTGGCGGGAAACCGACATTCCCGGCACCAGCTACGAGCGGGACCCGGTGCGGGAACTGCTGAAGGCGGGGGTTTCCATCCTCTGCGTGCCCTCGGCCTCGCCTTATGTGGCGGGGAAACTCAAGGTCCGGCGGGCCCTGGCGGAACGGATTGCCGCCCGGGGCGGGATACCCCTGGTCTATATCAACGCGGTGGGGGCTAACGACCAGATTCTCTTTGACGGCCGTTCCTTTGTGACCCTTCCTGCCGGCCAGGGCGCGCTAAATCCGGCGGCTTCCGGAGCCGTCATTTCCGGTCCTGCCATTTCCGCCGCTGCCGTCCCCGGTCCCGCCGCTTTGAACCCCCTCCCCGCCGTGGCCCGGGCCTTTGAGGAGGACCTGCTGACCTGGGACAGCAAAGGGGCCGCCGCCGTTTTCGTTGCCGCATCTGCCCCCACCGCGCCCACAAACGCCGCCGCGCCTCCAAACGCCGCGCCCTCACACCCCGATGACCGGGGGGACGACCCCTACAACGTAGGATTAAGCCTCTACGAACTCGACATCCTGGAAGAGGGCCTGGTGATGGGAATCCGGGACTACATGAAAAAATGCGGCTTTGTCAGGGCCCACCTGGGGCTTTCCGGGGGCATCGATTCCGCCCTGGT
>JAISLX010000044.1 GCA_031277045.1 Treponema sp. | reverse complement strand
ACTCCATGATGCTGGTCCCCAACTCCATCACCGAAGAACTCAAAGCCAACGACATCTTCGGGCTTGAGGCGCTGGCCGAACTGCGGCGGGAGAAAGAAAGCGGGGAGAAATAAGGAATTCGGGCGCATTCCCGCCGGATCTGAAAGGTCTGAGCGCGGGGACCGGGCAAAAACCCGGCAGTTAAAATGAGAATTGCGTCATACAATTGTATTTTTTCGGAATTTAGCATATTATTTATACATGGAAGCGGCGGCTTTTGAAAAAGCATGGATCATTTTGAATCCGGTGGCGGGCAAAGGCAAGGCCGTTACCCATCTTCCGGGGATAAAAAATTACCTGGAAGAACACCGGCAAAATTTTGAAATAATCCTCACCACCGGTCCGGGGCATGCACTGGAGCTGGCCCGGAATTGTCCGCCGGGGGACGCGGTAATCGCCGCCGGGGGGGACGGCACCTGCAACGAGGTGGCCAACGGCCTATTAACCCGGCAGAATCCGCCGCCGGAGCCGCCGCTTTTCGGCATCCTGCCCATAGGCCGGGGGAACGACTTTTCCTTTACTGCCGGGATTTCCCCGGAACCGGAAAAGGCTCTGGACATCATTCTGCAAAAAAAGGCCCGGCCCCTGGACGCGGGCTTTGTCAAAGGGGGCTTTTTCCCCGAAGGCCGGTATTTCGTCAATGGCCTGGGCATAGGCTTTGACACCAAGGTGGGTTTTGAGGCGGTTAAAATGAAAAAAATCCACTCCAGCCTCTCCTATGCGCTGGGGGCTCTCATCACCATGATCAAATACGAACCCTCGCCGGTCCTCCGGATCCGGTACAACGAAAAAGAAATGACCCTTCCGGCCGTCATTGTTTCCATCATGAACGGCCGGCGGATGGGGGGTATTTTTTTTATGGGTCCCAACGCTTTGCTGGATGACGGCGCCCTGGATATCTGCACCATCCGGCATCCCCGGTCCCGCCGGCGGCTGATCCAACTTATCCTCAAATACCTCAAGGGCGCTCAGGGTGAAGCTGAGGAAACCTTCATGGACCGGGCTGCCCATTACCGGCTTACGGCCCTGGAAGGGGGCATGGCTGCCCATTGCGACGGCGAAACCGTATGCGTCGAGGGCACGGAACTTGAGATAAGCTGCCTGCCCGGCGCTTTGCGGCTGCTGGGGGCCTGAATGGGACTGCGGCGGGCGGTGGTCAACCGGGTCATTAAAGGGGTCTTTGACGTTATCTGCAATATCGACAGCCGGGAATTCGTTAAAACCCTGACGGGAATTCCCCCGGTGATTGTAGCGGTGAACCACATCAACTTTCTGGAAGTACCTATCCTGGTGGCCCACAGCTACCCCCTGCTCCTCACGGGACTGGTAAAATCGGAAACCTGGAACAATCCGATCATGTCTTTCCTTTTTGACACCTACAAAGCCATTCCCATAGACCGGACCGGTTCCTACCGGGAAGCTTTCCGAAAGGCCCGGGAGGCGCTGGACCAGGGCTTTTTTGTCTGTGTGGCCCCCGAAGGCACCCGGAGCAAAAACGGAGTCCTGGGAAAAGGACGGGGGGGAATCGTTCAACTGGCCCTCTACACCGGCGCTCCGGTACTCCCGGTGGTTCATTTCGGCGGCCAGCGAATCTGGGATAACCTCCGCCGCTTCAAACGAACCCCCTTCTATTTCAAGGTAGGCCGGCCCTTCCGGTTTAACTACCAGGGGCGGCCGGACAAGGCCGTCCGGGAACAGATGCTGGCGGAACTGATGGGCCAGATCGCCCGGCTCCTCCCCGAGGATATGCGGGGAATCTATGCGGACCAGGCCCAGCGGGAAAGCAAATATCTGGAATTTATTTAAGCGGTTTTTATGCTACACATATTCGACGTTGACTACACCCTGATACGAAAATCCACCTCATGGTATTTTCTGCAAGAAGCCATGAAAGAAGGGATCATCCGCTTTTCCCAGCTCGCGGGCCTTCCGTTTGAATGGCTCCGCTACAGGGCGGGGATTCCCAATCAGGATTTTATCGAAGACGCGGTAAAACGCCTGGCGGGAATCGACCGGGGACGGCTGGAAGATTTGGCGGCTTCCTGTTTTACCCGCCGTCTCAAGCCCAATATTTACCTTGAGGGGAGACAGCTTATCGGGGAAATCCGGCGCCGGGGGGAACCCGTCCTTTTTGCTTCCTCTTCGTTTCATATCCTCCTGCGCCCCCTGGAAGATTTTTTTGGAGTCAGCGATTCAATAGCCAGTACCCTGGAATTCGCCGATGGGAAAACTACCGGCCGGCTGGCGGGAATCAGCGCCTTTGGGAAAAACAAAAAAGCCGCTGTCGCCGCCCGGCTGGCGGAACAAAACATCCCCCCGGAAGAAGTCCGGTTTTATTCGGATTCCTACACGGACCTGCCCCTGCTGGAATGGTGCGGCCACCCGGTGGCGGTCAACCCGGACCGTTTTTTGGCCCGGACGGCAAAACAACGGGGCTGGGAGATCCTCCGGTTCCGAAAAACGAACCGGCCATGAAGCTCAAGATACTCACGATTTTGAACGAGGGCCTTAAAGCGGGGAACTCCACGATGCTGGTCCCCAACTCCATCACCGAAGAACTCAAAGCCAACGACATCTTCGGGCTTGAGGCGCCGGCCGAACTGCGGCGGGAGAAAGAAAACAGAGAGAAATGAATCTCCCCGCCCTGAAGCGGGGTCTCCTCGGTCGAAGGTCTGGTTTAATACCCCGCCAAACCTCATGTCCGCGCTTCGCCCGCAGGGAATAGTTACAAAAATGTAGGAATTTTGTCAAAACAAGACAAATACCACGATTTATCAACATTTTTCCTTTTTTTTATAATTTTTGTACTTATTCGTTACTATTTGCTTGACTATTTTTCCGATACCTTATAAAAATGCTCAATACACCAAGGCAAATACCCTGGCGCTTGAAAAAGCCTGAGTATGCCTTTGGATAAAGAAGGAAAAGGAGAGAAAGACATGAAAAGAATTGGTTTTTGGAGTTTCGCAGCCCTTGCCCTGTTGGTTTCCGCGCCGGTTTGGGCCGGCGGCGGCAAACAGGGGCAAGCCGCAAGCGCCGCCCCGGCGGCTCCGGTGAGTATCCCGGCGGGCCAGTCGGTTTCCCAGAACACGGACATTACCGCCGCGGTGACGGTGGATTTTACCACGTTGGATCCCCAGGATACCAGCGACACCCTTTCCGGGGGTATCCAGCGGCTCATTATGGACGGGCTTTTCGGCTTTGACGATGACATGAAGGTGATCAACCTGCTGGCGGAAAGCTACACCGCCAACGATCAGGCCACCGAATTCACCTTCGTGTTGAGGAAGGGGATCTCCTTTACCGACGGTACGCCCTGGGACGCGGATGCCTTTGTTGCCAACATCAAAAAATGGGACGACAAGTCCCTGCGGCTTAAGCGGACCGCCCTGCTTTCGGACGTAATCGACACTTGGGAGAAGATCGACGCCTACACGGTAAAGGTAAAGCTCACCGGGCCCTTCGGCGCCCTCATCCCCACCCTGGCCCACCCGGCCTGCGTCATCATGAGTCCCAAACAGATTGACGCGGGGGTTAACGCCTGCGCCGATAAGGCGGTGGGTACGGGGCAGTACGAATTTGTGGAATGGGTACGGGGGGATCACCTGACCATCAGGCTGAAGAAGGACTGGTGGGGTTACGATTCCGCCCGGACCGGCGGCAAGCCTTTGGCGGAGAAGGACGCGGGTTTCAAGTCCATCACCTTCAGGCCCGTGTCGGAGAGCGCTACTCGTACCGCCATGGTCCAGTCCGGGGATGCCCAGATTATGTGGACGGTGCCTCCGGAAAGCGTGAAGGTTCTGCAAGCGGATAAAGCCTTCAGCGTGGGGATACGCCGGGGCCTTACTGTTTATTACCTTTGGATGAACACCCAGAAGAAGCCTTTCAGCGACAAGCGGGTTCGCCAGGCCCTGAACTACGCCCTGGACCGGAACGCCCTGATCGCGGTAGTGGAAAACGGTATCGGTACCGTGGCCAACGCCATCATGGGCCCGGACACCCAGTTTGCCAAAGAAATGCCCCTTATCCCCTACGATGTGGCAAAGGCAAAGCAGCTTCTGGCTGAGGCGGGCTACCCCAACGGTTTCAGCACCACGATCATGGGCCCCAACACCTCTTACAATAGCAAGGTGCTGGAATTCTTCCAGCAGCAATACGCCCCTCTGGGCATAACTATCCAGAACAAGCTGATGGAAAGCGCCATCACCAACGAGCGCGTTCAGGACGCTACCGGCCCCGGATCGGAAGTGGAGGTGGAAATGTACCTTTCCGGCTGGTCTTCCTCCACCGGGGACGCGGACTGGGCTATCCGGCCCCTCTTTGCCACCGAAAGCGCCCCGCCCCTGAACTACAACCTGGCCTACTTCTCCAACGCCAAGCTCGACGCTCTTATCAAGCAGGGTCTTTCCTCGGCGGATGACGAGGTGCGCCGCAAAGCCTACTCCGAAGCCCAGGATCTCCTGTGGGATGAACTGCCTGTGGTACCCCGGCACATCGCCAACTATGTGTGGGTAACCACCAGCAAGATCATCAACGTAAGCAACTTCCCCGACGGAGCCATCAACCTGCGGGCCGCCCGTATGGCGCCCTAAGGGGATAGAGAGCTATAGGGGCCTTGTTTCACCGGGCAGGCGCGGCAGCGCAAGCCCGGCGGGACAGGTTTTTTATGCTAAGCCCAAAGTTTCCCAGGAGTTCCGCCTATGCTCAGGTACATTATAAAACGGCTTATCGGTATGCTGCCTACTCTGTGCTTGATCACCATTTTTGTTTTCTTCTTCGTGCGGATGCTTCCGGGAGATCCGGCCCGTATGCTGGCCGGCCCGGACGCTACCCTGGAAGATGTGGAAAACACCCGCCGCAACCTGGGGCTGGACAAGCCGGTACTGGTTCAGTTTTTTAACTACATCGGCGGGGTACTCCAGGGCGACTTCGGCATTTCCCTGCGTACCAAGCGGCCGGTTTCCGCGGAACTGGGTATGCGTTTTAGGAACACCTTTTCCCTGGCGTTGGCGGCCATTGCCTGGAGCAGTTTTCTGGGTATTACGGTGGGGATCTGGTCCGCCCGGCACCGTTCCAAGTGGCAGGACTACGCGGGGATGACCTGGGCGGTGTCCGGCATCTCCATGCCCAACTTCTGGATAGGTTTCATCCTGATCATGATTTTCTCGGTGCGGCTCAGATGGCTGCCTACCACCGGGGCGGGCTCTTTCAGAAACCTGATCCTTCCGGCCGTCACCCTGGGAACCAATATTTTCGCGGTAATTGCCCGGTTTACCCGGTCTTCCCTGCTGGAGGTGCTCAAGGCGGACTATATCCGTACCGCCCGGGCCAAGGGGGTGCCGGAGCGGCTGGTAATCTGGCGGCACGGGTTCCGCAATTCCATGATCTCCGTGATTACCGTACTGGGACTTCAGTTCGGCTTCCTCCTTGGGGGATCGGTGGTTGTGGAGATAGTTTTCGCCTATCCCGGTCTGGGCTCCCTGCTGGTAGAATCGGTTTCCTACCGGGATTATCCGGCTATCCAGACTCTGGTGCTGATCTTCGCCTTCACCTTTATCGTGGTGAATCTGATCGTTGACGTACTCTACGCGGTGATAAACCCGGAGATAAGGCTTGGTTGAGAGAGGAAAATACATGGAAACTGAAGGCGCGGCCCTGGCAATAGACGAAGCCGGCATGGGGCCGGCGGAAAACATCAACAGCCCCCTTGCGGAATTCCTGCGGAAATTCAAAAAACAGAAGACCGCCCTGACGGCCCTGGGTTTTATCGCCCTGCTGGTGGTTATCGCCGTTACCGCCGAGATGGTCATACCCTACGGCCCCAACGAATACAACTACGAAGCCCTGCTGGAACCTCCCTCCGGGGCGCACTGGTTCGGCACCGATGAATTCGGCAGGGACATTTTCTCCCGGATTCTCTGCGGGGCCCGGATTTCCCTGGGGGTGGGGATGTTCTCGGTTACCCTGGGGGCTGTCTTCGGAACCGTCCTGGGACTTGTCTCCGGCTATTACGGGGGGCTGCTGGATTCGGCGATCATGCGGGTCTGCGACACCCTCTTCGCCTTCCCCGGTATCATTTTGGCCATCGCCATCGTGGCGCTCATGGGGCCGGGCCTGGGAAACGTGATCATCGCGGTGGCCCTGTTCGGCACCCCCAGTTTTGCCCGGCTGGTACGGAGCAGTACCCTGGCGATCAAAAACAGCGTCTATGTCCAGGCCGCCCGCAGTACCGGCTGCCGGGATATCCGCATCCTTTTCAAACACATCCTTCCCAGCGCGATCCCCAACATCATCATCCAGTTTTCCATGAATATCGGCACCTCGATCCTTACCGCCTCGTCTCTGAGTTTTCTGGGGATGGGCGCCCAGCCCCCTACCCCTGAATGGGGACTCATGCTGAGTACCGGGAGGAACTATATGCTTACTACCTGGCACACCACCTTTTTTCCGGGGCTTGCCATTTTTTTTACCGTCCTCAGTTTCAACCTGCTGGGGGACGGACTGCGGGACGCGCTGGACCCGAAGATCGCTAACGGGGAATAAAACATGGCTGACAGGTTTGAAAGAGAAGACGCGCCCGGCGGGGCCGGAAAATACGTGCTGAAAGTTGAAAACCTCCGTACCAGTTTCTACACCGACACGGGAATCGTCCGGGTGCTGGAAGGCATCGACCTGGAACTGAAGCCGGGGGAGGTGCTGGGCATCGTGGGGGAATCGGGGAGCGGCAAAAGTGTTACCGCCATGTCGATCATGCGGCTTTTGGCGGGAACCACCGGCAGAATCGACGAGGGCCGGGTGATTTTCAACGGCAGGGATCTGCGGGAACTGGGGGAGGAGGAGATGCGGAACATTCGGGGCAACGAAATTGCCATGATCTTCCAGGAACCCATGACCAGCCTGAACCCGGTAATGAAAATCGGGGATCAGATCATCGAAAGTATCCAACTGCACCAGCGGGTAAACCGCCAGGAGGCCCGCAGGCGTACCCTGGAAGTCCTCAAAAAGGTACGGCTTTCCAGGGCGGAAAGCCTCCTCTCCGAGTACCCTTTTCAGCTTTCCGGAGGCCAGCTTCAGCGGGTCATGGTGGCCATGGGGCTGGTCTGCAACCCCAGCCTCCTTATCGCCGATGAGCCCACCACCGCCCTGGACGTAACCATCCAGGCCCAGATCCTGGAACTGATGATGCAGTTGAGGCGGGACATCGGCACTTCGATCATCTTTATCACCCACGATCTGGGGGTGGTGGCGGAACTCTGCGATCAGGTGTCGGTGATGTACTGCGGCAGGATCGTGGAAAAGGGCAGCGTCTACGATATTTTTGACCGGCCGTCGAATCCCTACACCCAGGGGCTCCTGGCTTCTATCCCCAAGCTGGGAATCCGCTCCGGGGAACTTGAGTCTATTCCGGGGAATGTGCCCAACCCCAAGTTCATGCCCCCAGGCTGCAAGTTCCGGTCCCGCTGCAAATACGCCCTGGAAATTTGCGGCCAAGAGGAGCCGGGTTTTAGCGAAGTGGGGAGCGGCCACTACAGCAAATGCTGGCTTCAGGGCGGGGACGGACAGCCGGACAAAGCGGGTGGACGGAATTTTCTTGCGGGAGGCGGAGCATGATCGGCAATACCTTGGTCAGCCTGCAAAATGTGAAGAAACACTACAATATCCGCAGGGGCGTTTTTGGCAAACATTACCAGGTTCGGGCCGTGGACGGCGTAAGCTTCGACGTGCGGCAGGGGGAAGTGTTCGGCATCGTGGGGGAGTCGGGCTGCGGCAAATCCACCCTGGGGCGGATGATCTGCAGGCTGGAATCCATCACCGAAGGGGACATTGATTTTGACGGGGACAACCTGGCCGGGATAAGCGACCGTAAAATGCTCCAGCTTCGCAGGAAGGTGCAGATGATCTTTCAGGATCCCTACTCCTCCCTCAACCCCCGGATGACAGTGAGCGATATTGTGGGGGAACCTTTCATCGTCCATAAGCTGGCGAAAAGCAACGCGGACCGGGAAAAGAAAGTTTTAAGCCTTTTGAACGATGTGGGACTCGCCTCTTACCACGCCAACCGTTATCCCCACGAATTCTCAGGCGGCCAGCGGCAGCGCATCGGTATCGCCCGGGCTCTGGCGGTACGGCCAAAACTCATCATCGCCGATGAACCCGTCTCCGCCCTGGACGTTTCCATTCAGAGCCAGGTACTCAACCTGCTGAACAAGATCAAAAAGGAGTACGACCTTACCTTTATTTTTATCTCCCACAACCTTACGGTGGTGGAATTTTTCAGCGACCGCATCGGGGTAATGTACCTGGGCTCCATGGTGGAAGTGGCGTCCAAGGACGCCCTTTACCGGAACCCCCTGCACCCCTACACCCAGGCCCTGATGGCGGCCATCCCGGTAATGGATCCCCACAAGCGCAAACCCAGGCAGCTTTTGGAAGGAACCATTCCCTCGGCGATTAATCCCCCGCCGGGCTGCAAGTTCCACACCCGCTGCCCCCACTGCGCGGAGATCTGCAAAACCAAAGCGCCCCTGCCCAGGGTGATCTCCGGCGAACAGTATGTATACTGCCACCTCTACGACAAGTAAAAAACTGAGGTTTTGACCGCGTTTATTCGCAGTGGGGTCTAATACCCCGCCCCTTGCCGCACAGGGCTCATATTTGAAAAAGTGAACCTCTCTGTTCTGAAGGCTAAACCTGACCCACAAGTATCATATCCTCCTTTTTTACCCGGCTTTTCCACCTTTGTATCTTGTGAGTTTTCCCCAAAACCCGGTTGATTTTGTAAAAATTTCCGAAAAAAGCCGTCTAAAGTCCGCTGTTTCAAATTTTTGCAATATTTCCCTTGACAGATTGTACTAGTCTATTTATATTGTACTATGTAAATAGTACAAATGGCCGGTGAATGAGGAGGCTGATATGACCGTTGTAAAAGCGGAA
>JAISLX010000041.1 GCA_031277045.1 Treponema sp. | reverse complement strand
GGGCGCATTTTTTGCGGCGCCAGCCCCTGAAGGGTCTGTCCCCGCAAAAAACCGGGCTATCCGGGGCTCCGCGTTGCTCCGGCCCCGGCGCGCCGGGGCTGCTCCGCACCCCTCCTATCCCTTGCGCGGTCCGCAGCCGCCGGCAATTATTGGCCGATTGCAGCGCCGTTTTTCGCCCGGGAGCAAAGCATAAAGCAGGACAATCCCATTATATTCTGTATGAGATCATTACGTGTTTTGCGGCAAGGGGTGTGGTACGAAATCTACACCCGTATCAACAACCGGGAACCCCTGTTCCGCCGAAACCGGGCCCTGGCCCTCTTTGGCCGGGTGTTCCGGGAGACCGCCCGCCGGTTTGCCTTTGAGATCCGCCGGCTGCGGGTTGAGGATGACTGGCTGCGGTTTTATATCAAACCGGCGGACGGGATGGAGTTGCCGTGGATACTGAAGTGGCTGAAGCAGACCTTCGCGCAGCGGTACAACCAGGCGGCGGGACGGATAGGGCACCTGTGGGGGGACCGGTATGGGTCGCGGATAGTGGAGGGGGAACCGGAGGGGGAGGATGCCGGGCAAAAGGAGTCTCCCCCGATCCCGGGGGTCAGACCCCCTAGGGGGGATGGGGCGGAAAAACCCGCTTTCCTCACCATCTTCCCCCTCCCCGTCCCTCCCTCCCCCGGCTAAGCGGGGCCAATCCACCCGGTACCCCGTATCAGCCGCAATTTCCCACCTCCCCCGAACCCTCTCCAGGGGAGACCTCTGCCATGACCCCGGCGCCAACGAGATAACGGAATTATCCATTTCTAAAAAAAGCTTCCATATTAATCATCATTTTATGCATATTATAGAAGTGAGGATAAACAACTAATGGCAAACCCGCGTCCCTTTCAAGATTCCGCTTCCCCCATGTCCCCCTGGCCCGGCCTGGCGTCCCGCGCCTGGGTGTTACCGCTCCAGGGAGACCGGGAAACCCTCTTTTTTTACGACACCGGGGCAGCCGGTCCCGCAGGCGGCGGCGCGGCAAGCGGCGATCCCCGCAAACCGCTATTGGTCCTGATCCATGGCCTGGGTGACGAAGCCGATTCCTGGCGGCGGCTGATCCCCCTTTTGAGTGCCGCTGGATACCGGGTTATCGCCCCGGACCTGCCGGGCTTCGGACGCTCCCGAGCCCCGGGCCGGATCAACCTGCGGGGTCATGCCGCCGTAATGATCCGCCTGCTGGAAGCGGTTGGCGCGAGCCCTGCATACCCCGCGGTACTGGCGGGCAGTTCCATGGGGGCCCTTATCGCCCAGGAAGCGGCCATCACCCGGCCGGACCTGGTGGAGGGCCTCATCCTCCTGGACGGCTGTTTCCCCCCATCCCGCAAACTGGGCGGCGGCTTCATTTTTTCAGCCCTGCCCTTTGTGGGAAAACGGTGGTACCGCGCCTACCGGAAAAACCACGAAGCCGCCTACCAATCCCTTTTCGGGTATTACGCCGATTTACCGGGAATGTCCGAAGAGGACCGGCGCTTTTTGCGGGACCGGGTTGCGGCCCGGGTGGAAAGCAAAACCCAGGAACGGGCCTATTTCGCCTCCCTCCGCAGCCTGATCGGGGCCTATTGGACCCGGACGCGGTTCTTCGCCCGGGGCATACAAACCTTCCCCGGCAGCATACTCATCCTCTGGGGCGAAAAAGACCAAATCCTCCCGCCTGACTCCGCCGCCCGTCTCCGGGAACTCCGCCCCGACGCCGGTTTCCGTTTCATCCCCGGCGCGGGCCACCTGCCCCACCAGGAAAACCCCGGGGAAACCGCCGCCGCAATCCTGGAAAACCCTCCCCTGTGCCGGTCATCCCCCGGCCCCCGCCGCCGCGAAACCCCGTTGTCAGGTGCGGTACCAGAGGGTAGCGCGGAAAGCAAACCTGGTGGTATACTAAGGTAATGAATTTGTTTTGGAGGCCGCAATGAAAACCACATTAAAGATTGAAGGAATGTCCTGTGATCATTGTGTAAAACACGTTACCAAAGCCCTTGAGGAACTGAGCGGCGTCAAATCCGCCGCGGTGAGCCTTGAGGAAAAAAGCGCGGTGGTAGACCACGAAGACGCCGTTACCCTGGCGGCCATGAAAGCCGCCGTGGAAGAAGCGGGCTACGAAGTCGCCTAATCCGTACCGGGACTAAAACGCCGGGTCGCCCCTCTGAAGCCCCTCAGCGATAGCCATGCGCCAAAAAGCCCTTGACATGACCCGGGCGGCCTTGTTATCATATCCTGTAAAACGCCCTTTGGACGATTAACTCAGCGGGAGAGTGCTACCTTCACACGGTAGAAGTCACTGGTTCAAATCCAGTATCGTCCACAAAACCATCATACCGCGATTACCGGCTGGATTTGAACCGGAGCCCCGCACCCCGGGAAGGCGCCAGCCGTTCCGGGGTTGAGGCGCAGGGATGCGCCGCAAGGGGCGGAGGCGGGCAGGAGGGCGCGAACAGGAGGTGAGCGCCTGGAAGTCAAATCCAGTATCGTCCACAAAACCATCATACCGCGATTACTTGCTGGATTTGAACCGGATCCCCGCGCCCCGGGAAGGCGACAGCCTTTTCGGGGTTGAGGCGCAGGCAGGCCGGCGGGCCAGTTTGTTGTGGGGGCCTCGCCTACTGTCCAGTTTCGTATTGGGCATGATTTCAATCCCCTTTTTCCAATATGACGGGACGGCCTGGGGCCGGGGAACCCTATGTGTGTATCGAGGCGGCGATACCGATGCTTTCCTCATACCGGAGTTCGACCGAACAATCAATTTTTTCTCAGGAGGTTCAGCATGAACTTTATCGGCATCGATCCGCACACCAACCGGTTTACCTGTTGTTACCGGAACGAGTATGTTTCGGTGGGCAGTCCCAAAGACAAACGGATTGAAACCTTGAGCTCAATGACTTTGGGCTGGCCCGGTTTTTCAAGACGCTGACAGAGGACACTACGTCCTCATCGAGGCTGCCATCACGACTTTTTCCTTCGCCCGGTTGTTCAAAAACCGGGTGAAAACGGACTTTCAGTCCGCGGTCGTCATAGCCAACACCTATGAGTTGAAACAGATTTCGGCATAAATACCGCGCCTTGCCCGGTGCAACACGGACAAGATCGACGCGGACAAACTGTGCCGGATTATCAAGATGCAGACGCTTGCCGGAGAACAACCGGTGTCGCCGGTGACCATCCCGCCCAAGGAAGCGCAGGACCTTCGGGGACTTTTCTCAACCTGTCGGCTGTACCAGAAGCAAAACACTCAGCTTAAGAACTGGATTCATCGGACTTTTAGTCCGCCCCTAGTAAAAGAACGCCTGTATGGTTTTACCCAGGAAGAGATATTTGACCAGAAAAGCAGGAAGCGGATTCGGGAGATTTCATCGGACCCGGTCTTAAAGTTCCAGATTAACCAGTTGATGGACCGGCTTGAACAGGATGAGGCGGATGTGGAAGCGCTGAAAGCACAAATGCTGCTCCCTGCTGAACCCTACATGGGACAAATAGACATCCTTACCAGCATGAAGGGAGTAAGCGTCTTCATAGCCATAGCGATAATCGTGGACATTATTGAGCGGGACGAACAAGAAAGGCCGGAAGCTCTCTCCGTCTCTGTTAACCCAATCGTTGAACCATGTGTTAAACGTCAGTTTAAAACCGAAGAGGTGGTATGACCGGTTGTCGGAATACAAGCAGGCAGGTCTTGTAAGGACGGGATTACGGCGGCGGGTATTTGCGGAGATGTATCAAATTCTCAAGAAGGGAGAATACCATTATGACAGGGATACACATAACCATGAAACAAAGATGACGCAGTTCCGCAAATTTCATGAAAAAGACGGGAGATATTTGGGAAAAGCTGCTTGACATTTATCATAAGCGCTACGCCCCCGGGCCGTTCCCTGAGCCCCTCCGTCAACACGGCTTTTACGCAAAAGCCTATTGACATTGAAGCAAGGCAGCGATAGCTTTATACTGGCGGTCGGTACGAGACAGCGGGAGATGAAATGAAAAGGATCGCAAAAAACATGATGTCCGGAGGAACGAAATCCTGAGTGCCGCCGAAACGTTTTTTGTTACGAAGGGATATGAAAAAACCACGGTTAATGACATTTTGGAGCGGGGAGAGATAGGGAAGGGGACCTTTTATCATTATTTTCAGTCAAAAGAGGAGGTCATGAACGCGGTGATTGACCGCACCATTGCTGTTTATGTCGAAGCGGCGCGGGCTCTTATAAAGAACGAAGGCTTAAATGCCCGGCAGAAATTCACCGCCATTGTATCAGGAAACATGGAAGGGGTCCCGCGGCGGCAGACGATGATTAAGGAACTCCATCAGGAGGGCAACGCGGCGTTTCGTCAAAAAAGCTTAACCAAAACTATTCTGGCATTGTCTCCCATTTTGGCTGAGGTGGTAAAACAAGGCATAACAGAAGGAGTGTTTGACACTCCCTGTCCGCTGGAGACGGTAGAACTTCTGCTTACGGCCAGCCAGTTTTTGTTTGACCGGGGTATCTTTTCGTGGACCAACGACGATATTTTGCGCCGCGTCGAAGCGTTTATCCATAACGGTGAACGGCTCTTGGGCGCTGAACATGGAAGTTTTGATCATCTAAAAGCCGCGTTTTTTGCCGCCGGGGAAAAAACGATTGAATGATACTTGCCATAAAAGAGCCCAAAGGAACTTATATGCGACTGAAAATATTGAAAAAAGACTTACGCCGGGGCAGGGTCACCGCCGCCGCGCTGTTTGCGTTTATGCTGCTGGCGGCGCTGTTGACCGGAAGCGCGGTGAATATTGTCGGGACACTGTTCAGCGCTATCGATGATCTGTTCGCCGCGGGCAAGCCTCCTCACTTTTTGCAAATGCACACAGGGGACATTGATGAGGACGAGCTTCGGCGCTTTGCCGAAACGAATCCGCTGGTGTCGGACTGGCTGATTTCCGCGGCGGTGGTGACGGACGGTTCCCTCCTGTACTGGAACGGCGCTTCCGAATCGGACACGGCCAGCGTCATGGAGAATTATTTCGTGACCCAGAATGCGGGTTTTGATTATCTGCTGGATCTCCATAATGAGCCGGTGGCGGTGTCGCCGGGGGAAATCGCCGTGCCGGTTTATTATTTGGAACGGCAGGGCCTTAAAACCGGGGACACCCTCACCATAAAAAACAGCGCGGAGGAGCTTTCCTTTCGTATTACGGATTTTGTCCGGGACCCCCAAATGAACCCCGCCATTATCAGTTCCAAACGTTTTGTCGTGGACGAAGATGATTTGGCGGCGCTGCGCGCTTTTGCGGGGCAGACGGAATACAGCATAGAATTTCTGCTCACCGACACCGGCAGACTCCCTGAGTTTACCGCGGCCTACCAAAACGCCGGACTGCCCGATACCGGCCCGGCCATTGACATCAACCTGCTTCGGCTGATGAACGCGCTCACCGACGGCATTACCGCCGTGATAGTATTTCTCGTCAGCCTGCTTCTTGTGGGAATCGCGTTTCTTTGTCTGCGTTTCGCTATCCTCGGGGCGCTGGAGGAGGATTACCGGGAAATCGGCGTGATGAAGGCCATAGGCATAGGGGAAAAGGATATTCGCAAAATATACATGACCAAGTATACCGCGCTGGCGGCGGCCGGTTGTATACCCGGCTGTGTTTTTTCCTTTCCCGTATCAACTGTTTTTACCGCGAACATCATGTTATACACCGGCGCGCGGCAAAGGAGCGCCGCCTTAAGCCTGCTCCCGGTTTTGGCGGCGGGACTGTTGTTTTTTATAACCCTGCTGTTTTGTTCTTTGGTTTTCCGTAAGCTGCGGCATATTTCGGCGGTAGAAGCGCTGCGTGCGGGACAAATGGGCGGCGCGGGAAACAGCGCGAAAAGGCTCCCGGTGTCCCAAAGCTGTCTGCCCGTCAACATACATCTTGGGCTGAAAGACCTCCGCGGACGCCCAAAGACCTACCTCATCCTGGTGTTTATTTTCATCATCACTTCGTTTTTGATTATTGTACCGGTAAATTTGTTCACCACCTTTACTTCTCCGTCGTTTTCCACCTATATGGGCGTTGGGGCCTGCGACCTCCGTTTGGATCTGCGGCAATCGGCGGATGTTTCAGCGCGTTTTGAGCGGGTGTGGAGGTATGTGCAAAACGACGCGGACATAGCACGGTTTGCCGCTTTTGTAACCTGCCGTTATCCCGCGGTCCTGGCGGACGGCACGACCGGGGGCATTTATGTGGAAACCGGCGATTATGCGGTGTTCCCGCTGGAATACGCCGAGGGGCGCGCTCCGGCGAGCGGCGGCGAGATTGCGCTGTCATCGCTGAACGCGCGGAGCCTTGAAAAAGGCGTAAACGACCGGGTGACCCTGATAAGCGGCGGCGAAACTCTGGATATGACCGTCTGCGGAATTTATCAGGACGTGACCAACGGCGGCAGAACAGCCAAGGCGCTGCTGCCCTACGAACCGGAAAACGCCCTCTGGTATACCATAAACGCGGACCTGAAGCCCGGAGTGGACATGGCCGGAAAAACAGCGGAATACGCCGCGCGGTTTGATGGGGTAAAGGTCTCGCACATGACCGAATATATTCACCAGACCTTCGGCGCCGCCATCGAACAGATAAAACGGATTGTCATCCTGACACTGATACTTTCGCTGTCCATCGCCGTTCTTATGGCCGCGATGTTTCTAAAAATGATGACCACGAGGGATGCCGCAAACATCAGGATTATGAAAAGTTTAGGATTTACCGTCAGAAATATTCGGACCCAATATGCCGCACGGATGCTGGCGGCGCTGTTTATCGGCATAACAGCCGGGACGCTTGCGGCGAATACCCTGGGACAAAGTCTGACGGGCTTGTTTATGGCCGGCATAGGCGTATCGAAGCTGCGATTTATTGTTTCGCCGCCGCTCACCTATCTAAGCTGCCCCCTTGCGCTCACCGCTGCCGTAACCCTGACGACCCTTGCCGGAACAAGGCCGATCAAAACACAAAATATAACAAAGATATCCATGGAATGAAGAACCTCTAAAGGAGAATCTTGTGATATTGGAAACGAAAAAACTGTGCAAAGACTATGTAATCGGAAAAGGGAATGTAAACCGGGTTCTTAAAGATGTTGATTTACAAATAGCCGAAGGCGAGTTTGTATCGGTGATGGGACCTTCCGGCAGCGGAAAATCCACCTTGCTTTACGCCATAAGCGGCATGGACAGGCCCAGCTCAGGCAGCGTGGTTTTGGACGGCGAGGAAATTACGAAACTTTCCGAAGACGCCCTTGCCCGGCTGCGGCTGCGCAAAATGGGTTTTATCTTTCAGCAGATTAACCTGCTGCAAAACCTGTCGGTGCTGGACAATGTTATTTTGGCCGCGTATCTGGCGGGGGGCAGCCGCGGTAAAATTAAAGAAAAGGCCCTATCGTTGCTGCGAAAAACCGGTATCTACGATTTGCGGGACCACGACATCACCCAAGCCTCCGGCGGCCAGCTTCAGCGGGCGGGCATCTGCCGGGCGCTGATGAACAATCCGGTTATCCTTTTTGCCGACGAGCCCACCGGCTCTTTGAACCGGTCCGCGGCAGCGGATATTATGAATTTACTTGACGAAATAAACGCGGCCGGAACGACCATGTTTCTGGTGACCCACGACACCAAAATCGCCGCCAGGACACGGCGCGTGCTTTGTATGGTGGACGGCAAAATCGCGGGGGAGCAAAACCTGGGCAAACACGATGGGCGGGCCGAAAGTCTGAAATCCCGGGAGGAGCGGCTGACGGCATGGCTTTTGGGATTGGGCATATAATGAAAATGCTGCGGGACCTTTTGGTAATAGGGCCTTCAATACCGAAACGCGCAAGGGATTGAAGGGGTGGGCAGGCCCGGAGGGACTGCCCAGACCCGGCGCCAGACCTGAAGGGGCTGGCGCCGGGGCCGGAGCCCCGCAAAGCCCGGTCCGGCGCGTGCGCCGGATGCGCCCCAAAACTCCCCCTGAATTGGCACCTGGTGTCAAGTCCTGAAATAGGTTGACAGATTTTTATGCAACCCTACAGTGCATTTTTTCAGGTGTTTCATAGTTAAGGGCCCGATGCGGCCGCCTGGTGTTGTACAGGAACACCGCCTCACTAACCGCCGCCAACGCCCGCTTCTTACTCCGAAATGAACAACCCAGGCCATATTCCTGTTTCAATATTCCGTTCAACCGTTCGGCATGGGCATTTTCGTAACAGTGCATCTCCTCGGTCATGCTTATCGAAAGCCCG
>JAISLX010000086.1 GCA_031277045.1 Treponema sp. | reverse complement strand
GACTTTTTATGGCAAGACCGAAATAATAGTCTATGATTATGTGGATGATAAAGTTCCGGTCTTGCGGAGGATGTTTGACCGGCGCATAAAGGCTTACAAGGCGCTGGGATTTACCGTATCCCACTGAGCGTGGATGAACCCATCCCTCTGAAAGCCCAAGGGTAGAGTCAGGCCCTTGTTAAGCCCCTGATCAAACGCATGGAGAAAATAACCAGCTATTCATTCGGAAGGATAACCCAGCTCTACCGCATGAACGATGAGGAGAACCGGAACCACGCAATCCTCATTGAGAATGACAAACTTAAGAAGGCATGGCATGTGCCGCTTTATTTTGAACCGGAAGAAAAACTGCTCAACGCCGAAGTAGTATGTGGATTGAAAACTAACCAGAGGATTGTTGGTTCCTCGAATTTCAGTCAAGCAGTGGAACTCCATTGGGCGCCTGGGCGCCCAAAATATCCGGTAACGCAAGAAATATTTTTCACAATATGTAACTATTTGCACATTGACGTTACGCGCCGATAATCAGTATGCTTCACGATAGCCGCATGTGAGCATCAAGCTTATACATACTCCCTTGCGGCCATCAACAGCGCCAATAAAAGAACCCCCACTATTTATTGTTGCCCATTACCAAGAGGTATATATGGCGAGTTCCTGCGGTCCCGTCCCGCGCAGCGGACACGGAATATTTTATTTGACCTGTCCTCATCGTGGTCTCAGGCATTGTCGTCTTTGCCCAGACCTTCGCCCATTTAGCCGGTTACAACCCGGAGTATACCGACGCTCCCGCGCTGGCAACACGAGGCAAATTCTTTTTCCTCAAGCCAGGGTATCCCTTCTACAATCCCTTCTTTTTACTAATTGCAAATTAGAATATATCAAAAAACATCTTTATACTCCTCTGAGGAATCATCTTTGGGATTTTCATTGTTAGTCTCGGTAATATCATAATATTCCTTCTTAATTATAATGCGACTTTTTCAGAATTTAGCCTGAATTTAGAGCTAAACTTTAAACCGGACAGCAGTGTCATGAAATAAAAAACCCCCTGAGCAAGCTCCGGGGTATTGAAGATTTTTTCTTGAAATATTTACGTATGCGGGGGAACAAATCCCCCACACCCCCAGTTTTCCGCCCCAAGGGGCGGGGCATTAAACTAAAAGAAATTTAATAATTTTACTACAAGTATTTTTTAATAATAGAGCTTTTTCCAAAACACGGTTGGTTTTGGGAAAGCCTCGATTTTTTGCGTTTATCCGCATGTCCTACTGGTTAAACAAGTATTTCCCCGGGTCCTGGGCTTTGCCGCTCCTCCTCAATTCGAAGTGAAGGTGGGGGCCGGTAGACTGGCCCGTGGATCCGACTTTGCCAATTACGCTGCCGGACCTGAGTTCCTGGCGCACGGTCACGCCGATTCGGGACAGATGGCCGTAGAGGCTTGCCCAGTCTTCCCCGTGTTTGATGACGATGTAGTTCCCATAAACCGGGTCCGAACCGGTCTCGGTTACTACCCCCGCCTCCACGGCGAAAACATCGGTTCCTTCCGGCGCGGCCAGATCCAGTCCCTCATGGACACGGAAACGTCCGGTTACCGGGTTTGTCCGGGGTCCAAAGCCGCTGGTAATCGTAAAATCGCGCAGGGGGAAACGGAAGCCCCGGTTCAGGAAAAAAATCCGCTCCGTGGGGCTGTAATCATCGCCGGGGAAAAAACGAAAAATATCCTGGCCCAGCCGGATGTCCACCCCTCCGCCGCGGGAAACGCGGGAGGCGGCCATAAGCCGCTCAATGCCGGAATCCGGCTCGGATGGAACGAATATCCCCGGCATGGAGGGGAGAAGCAGTTCCTTCCGGGGAAGGACGGGATGAACCAGCCGGTTGATGGTGGCCAAGCCCGCATAGGGGATATTACAGCGGGCGGCGATGGAAAAGAGGTCTTCCCCCTCTTTGGGAACATAGCGATAAACGGTCAGATCCCCGGCCAACTCATCTTCCGGCAGGCCCGCCCGGCCAAAAATTCGCCGCCGGGAGTATTCCACATCCCCCTGGTACTGGACAAAAAGGGTATCCCCGTTATCCAGGCGCGAGATAAGGGGCGGCACACGCCCCCCGCCGCTTTCCCCGCCCGGCGAATCCCGCGCTCCCGCCGGGACAAGGAGGATCAACAAAAAACAGACAAGGGCTGCCCCCTGTCTGTTAAAAAAGGCCCGTTTTACATTCATGCCCTTCTACAGAACAACGCCGGTCCACCAGTGGAGGCTACTGGGCGATAGCCTCCACTGGGCAAGCCGCGGTGCAGGAACCGCAATCCACGCATTTGCCGGGATCTATCCACCGCTTGCCGTCCTTTTCGGAAATCGCGCTCGCCGGGCACTCGCTTTCACAGGCGCCGCAATTTACACACGTCTCAGAAATCTTGTAAGCCATCATATTACCTCTCTGTGTTTTGATGTTCCCCCAGGATACCACATAAGAAAGAAAAAAACAAGTTTCCCGCGTCCGGACGGCCTGACATGTAGGCCTGCGGAAGCAGGGCCTCCGGCCAACGCGCGCCTTGCAGGGCAACAGCGTTTAGCCTTTCCCCCGCCAACAGCCCGAAGCCGTGAAAGCGCTATTCTGCCAGGTAAAAAAATCCCTGCCTTGCGGCAGGGGGCTGCCCACGACGTAACTTAATACTAACCGCAGGCAGCTTAAATATACCCCCTTTGATGGGCGGATGTCAAACGTGTTGCCGGAAAAGCGCAGATTTGGGATCGAAGCTTTCCCAATATTTCAGTTTTTGGAAAGATGGACGCAGCTTGTCAAGCTGCCCTGAAACGCGGGGTATTAGGCCCAGACTTGCGAATAAAGTCCCGTGCGAATTCTTATCACTACAGAAATGGGCGGACGAGGTTGTTTAGTTCATGTCCGGATGAGCCGTTGCCGGCGGCAGAATTTATCTAAATACGCCTGAAAATGCGTGTCATCCAATCCATGATAAGTCCCCAAGATACCGTTTGGCATTTCCTACTATCGTGTGCAGCCAACGTAAATGTTCAGGCCTCCTGAGTGGGATCATATTGCGCCGGCTCGTTGAGTATACGTGCAGGCCGAAAACGCTTTACGGTACGAGCGGCAACCGTCACTGCTTATGGTTGAACCTTCTCTGACTGTCTAGGCCGGCGGCGGGGACATATAAAGCCTGCGGGCCATCATATCATAAACATTCCGGTTTCAAATTACCGGAAACAAAATCGAAAACAGCCGGTTTTTGACCGCCGTAAAGAGTTTCAAAAAGTTTATCCTTTCTTAATCACCAGTTTATCTTTCCGTTTTAGATTCAGATAAAAGAGGCTTTCCCAAAACTTCAGTTTTGGAAGACAAGCTTTGCTTGTCAATCAGCCTCAAAATACTTATCGAAGGAAGGGCTTGTAAAATGAAAGGTACAGTGGCTTTGACCCTTGGGGTTTTGTTGGCGGCGGGTTTTGTGTTGGCAGGCTGCGCGACAGGCGGCGGATATAAGGGAGCCGCGCAGGTAAGAACGGTTG
>JAISLX010000033.1 GCA_031277045.1 Treponema sp. | reverse complement strand
CCCCGCGTATATTACCACCGTGTACGGCATGGGCTACCGCATCGGGGGAACCCCGTGATTCGCCTGAAACACCGTTTAACCCTGACCTACGTGTTCTTTATCAGCCTTGCCCTGGCGGTGCTTACGGTTATGGTGAATCACGTTACGTCCCACATTTTCACCGGCCTTGTCAAACAAAACATCGCCAGGAAAAGCGACGACATTGTCTGGATTATCACGCGGCAATACAACCCGGTGTTCCGCGATTTTGACAGCGTTACTGTTGAGACAATCGGGATGTATTTTATCCACGAGGGCTATATCCTGACCATCTTTGACGAGCGGGGCGATCTTGTCTGGGACGCCCGTTCCCACGATATGCGGGAATGCGCGGCGGTACTGGAAACTATCGCCGCCCGGATGGAAAACGATTTCCGCGTGGGCGGTTCGTTTCAAAAGCGGCAATACCCCTTGCGTTACGCGGACCGGCTTGTCGGGAACATAAGCATTGAAACCTACGGCCCTTTTTTCTACAGCGAGGCGGAAGCGCTGTTTTTGTCGTCGGTGAACCGGCTGTTTGTCATAGCGGGGCTTGTGTTCGTGCTGCTGAGTGTTGTCGTCTCGCTCTGCTTGTCCCGCGCCATAGCCCTGCCCATCCTCAAGGCGGAGGAAGCGGCCCGGCAGATTGCCGCGCTGCACTCCCCGGGTGGCGGCGGCGATCAAAACCGCAGCATCCGCCTTAACGACCGTTACCAAACGAAGGAACTGGCCGGGCTTTCCCGTTCCATCAACGAGCTTGCTCGCGAACTGGAAGAGGGGGAGCGCCGCCAGAAGCGGCTTATCTCCGACATAGCCCACGAACTGCGAACCCCTCTCACTTATGTGCGTGGTTCCATCGAGGCAATCCTTGACGGCGTGTGGCAGGTGGACCGGGAACACCTTGCCGGCTGCCATGAGGAAATCATGCGGGTTACCGCTCTGATAGAAGACCTCAACACCCTGACCAGTCTGGAATGGGAACACATCAGCCTTAACAAAACCGATTTCGATCTTGCGGAACTGCTGCGCCTTACGGCGGAACAGTTCAAGGCGCAGGCGGATAAAAAAGGGATCAACCTCATAACGCGCCTTGTTCCCAGCCCGGTTACCGCCGACTATGACCGGCTGAAACAGGTGTTCATCAACCTCCTGTCCAATGCCGTCGCGTACACCGACAAGGGGAGCATTACTGTTTCGCTGGAGCCGTCCGCGACAGGCAGGCGGGTTTCCATTGCCGACACCGGTATCGGTATAGCCCCGGAGGACCTGCCCCACATCTTTGAACGCCTGTACCGCGCCGACAAATCCCGGAACCGGAACTCAGGCGGCGCAGGGATAGGGCTTGCCATCGCCGCCGCCATTGTTTCCGCCCACGGGGGAACCATCACCGCCGAAAGCGGCGGCGGCGGAACCACGTTTTATGTGGACGTATGATGCCGGCCCTTTTTCGTCACGCGAAACTTTGTCATTCGCGGCGGTGTTGTTTTGGACAGAACCTTAAAGCCGTATAATCCGGGAATGGGTTAAGACCTCCGATCCTTTTTCGGTAATCAAAACGTCGTTTTCCAGCCTGCATCCGCCAAGAACCGGATCGTAGAGGCCCGGTTCCAGGGCAATCACCATACCCGGTTCCAGAATCCAGCGGTTGTCGTCCCGGTTTCGCATCGAGGGCCCTTCGTGGGGGTCCAGGCCTATGCCGTGGCCCAGGGCGTGGGGCATTTTCCTGCCGGCTTTCGTGAACACCGCGTCGACCGCCGCCGCCACACGCACAGCGGGCGTTCCGGGCTTTACCGCGGAAAAGGCGGCTTTGTAGGCTTTTTCAACCAGGGCAAGAAGTTTTTCCTGGGGGCCGGACAGATCCCGCGCCACGGTAAGGGTTACATCGGTCGTATAACCGGCACATGAAAGGCCAAAGTCCAGAATGGACAAACCCTTACCGCCGAAACCTTCTCCCGAATAGGCGGGAAAGGCGTGGATGGCAAAACTCCGGGAGGGCCCGGCGGCAAGCGTCTCAAAGCCTGTTCCCTCACAGCCCCGTTTCCGGCTTTCGGCGTCGATGAAGGCCGCCGCCCCGGTTTCGGTTTTAATTTTCCCCAGGCGGATACCTTTTTCAAGGGCGTCGATTATTTCGTCGGTTATGGCGGCGGCCTTTAGGTACAGTTCAATCTCCGCGCTGTCCTTGACCGAACGCAGCTTTTCCAGTTCCGGCGAAATACCCTCGTTTCTGCACAAAACGTCAAATTTGTCAAGTGCCTCAATGAACTTGAGAAATAAGGGATAGGGAGTCGCCGGTGAAAGCTCTATTTTTGAACCGGAAGGAATTTTTAAAAAATCGGCGGCCTTTTGGGAAGCTTTTACGGACATACGGTCAAAGTCGGAATAGGCGCGGACATAATCCGCGTCGGCGTAGATTCCGGCAAGGTTGATGTCCCAGGGAACAAGGAGGGATTTTCTTTCCACCGAAAGAAACAGCAGCGCGTCTCCCGGCTGGCCGCTAAGCCAGCGGATGTTTGAGTCGCGCCGGCCTTCGGTGTCTTCCAGCATGACCATGGCTATGTTTTCCCTGGCCATCCAGTCGTAAATCCGCTCCCTGCGCTGTTTGTAGGCGTTTTGTTCGGACATCAGCGCTGCCCGGCAAAAGCTTCGCGGGAAACGGCAAGTATGGTTCCAAGCTCCCTGTCGCCAACCCAGTAATGCGTTACAAAACGGAACCTCCACAGCTCGTCGTTTACGGCTTCCGGCGGGTTTATCAGAATCCCCCTGTCGCTGAAAAAATCCTGTATCGTTTTCCCGTTCACGCCGTTCTTTCCACCGGCCTTCCCGTCCCAGGTAAAGAACACCATGTTGATGTCGCCTCCCGTGACGGTGATTCCGGGAATCGTCCCAAGGCCCCGTTCAAGTTTCCGCGCCCGGAGGTGATCCGCCTCAAGCAGCGAAGGATGCGCGGTAAGGGCGATAAGGCCGGCCGCGGCAAGCACACCGGCCTGGCGCATGCCGCCGCCCATGATCTTTCGTTTATACCGGGCTTCCTCAACGAAATCAAAAGGCCCCGCGAGGAGGGAACCTACGGGAGCGCAGAGTCCTTTTGAAAGGCAAAACATTACGGAATCGGCTTTTTCGGCTATGTCCGCGGCCTTACAGCCCAGGGCGGCGGCGGCGTTGAAGATACGGGCGCCGTCCAGGTGGACGGGAATCGCCTTTTCCCGGGCAAAGGCCAGGACGGCGTCCATCGCGGGAAGCGGCACGGCCCGGCCCGACGAGTGTGCGTTTTCAAGGCAGACAAGGGACGTGGCCGGGACGTGCGGATCCCGTTCGGCATAGGCCCGGCCGGTTTCCGCGGCAAAGCGCGGCGGCAGGGCGGCGCCCGGCGTTGAACGGTAACGCGCGGCCAGGGCTTCCACTGCCGGAACGCCGTCCGGCGCGGGTATGGGCCTGGTCTGTACGCCGGCGATTATGGAAGCCGCGCCGGCCTCGTGCTGGATAATGTGGCACTCCTCACCGAGCAGCACCTCGCTTCCTCTGGGGCACCAGGTAAACAGGGCAAGCTGGTTCCCGAAGGTTCCCGAGGGGACGAATACCGCCGCTTCCTTTCCCAGAATTTCGGCCCCCGTCTTTTCAAGCCTGTTTACCGTGGGATCGCCGCCGTAAACATCGTCCCCGACCTCCGCGTCCGCCATTGCCTTCCTCATCGCCGCCGTGGGAAAGGTTACCGTATCACTCCGTATGTCTATCATTCCTCGCGCTCCATTATGTCAAAAGGGGATTTCCGTTTTTTCCGGTATTGCCAAAAAAATAACTTTGGTGTATTATCTTACCATAGGTACATATCTTTTTCTACAGGAGGTAAGTATGTCCGATTCGGACAGTGGCGGTAGTTTATCCGGCCGCATATCCGTAACAAACAGCTTGCCGCCTCTGAGCGCGGTAAAGCCCATCAGATTCCTGTAGAAAACCTCATCGGTCTTCCGCGGGGATCGCAGGAGGAAACAGATGCAGGAAGAAATCCTTTCGCTTATTGAAGAAGATCATATCCCGATAGCAAAACTTTATTCCCTCTTTGCCGGCATGAACGTTGTCGACGTGGCGGCCATTTTTGAGAATATCGGCAAAGACAAGATTGTGCGGATATTCAGGCTTTTGCCCAAGAACATGGCGGCCGATGTCTTTTCGTACATGGAACCGGAAGAACAGCAGATTATCGTCGAAGCGCTTACCGAAAGCGAGGCGGGCGATCTTATCAACAAACTCTTTGTGGATGACGCCGTCGACCTAATCGAGGAGATGCCCGCCGACGTGGTAAACCGGGTGCTGCAGCGGGTACACCCGGAAAAACGCAAGCTTATCAACCAGGTGCTCCAGTATCCGGAAGACTCGGCGGGAAGCATCATGACAACGGAGTATGTGGAGCTTAAGGCGGGCAGCACGGTACGCGACGCCTTTGAGCACATACGGAAAATCGGCATCAACAAAGAAACGATCTATACAAGCTATGTGATAGGAAAAGGCCGTCTTCTTTTGGGAGTGATTTCGGCAAAGGACATGATGCTTGCCGATCCGGACGAAAACATAGGCGACATTATGGACACGAATTTTGTCTGTGCCGCCACCACGGACGACAGGGAAGCGGCGGCGGCCCTGTTCAGAAAGTACGGCCTTCTTGCCCTTCCCGTGGTGGACAAGGACAGGCATCTTGTGGGGATCATCACCGTCGACGACGTGGTTGAGGTTATCGAGGAAGAGAACACCGAAGACTTTGAAAAGATGGCGGCCCTCAACCCTTCCGACGAACCCTACCTTAAAACCAACATCCTTAAACTTACGAGGAACCGCATTCTCTGGCTTTTGGTGCTGATGCTTTCGGCAACGCTCACGGGAACGATCATCGCCGGATTCGAGGACGCCCTGGCGATGCTGCCGGCCCTGGTGGTATTCATCCCCATGCTGATGAATACGGGCGGCAACGCCGGATCGCAGACCTCTACCCTGATAATCCGGGGCATGGCCCTGGGGGAGATACACATCGGCGACATCTTCCGGGTCTTAAGCAGGGAGATTTGCATAGCCCTGCTCTGCGGCCTGGGTCTGGGAATTATCAACTATGTGCGGATATACCTTATGTACGGCAAAAGCAGCAGCCTTTCCCTTACCGTTACCGCGAGCCTCCTTATCACCGTTGTCATAGCCAAAAGCATCGGATGTATACTCCCCATGGTGGCGAAAAAATTCAGGCTGGATCCGGCGATAATGGCGGC
>JAISLX010000158.1 GCA_031277045.1 Treponema sp. | reverse complement strand
AGGACAGAATCCGCAGGGCTTCGTGGTAGGTCTCGTGATGGGGTTTAACCGTCCGCAGGATGGGGTCGATGATGGGTTTCAGAACGCCCAGCTCGTAATCCAGGGCGGAGTTAAAAGCCGCGCCGGCGAAATCCTGGAAGGGGAAAATGTTTTTGTTTTCTCCCCGCCGGACCGAGGGCCACATGGAGAGGGTTGTGTCCGCCGAGTGGCCCCGGAACTGGTAATCACGAACCATACGGCGGATAAGCCTGTTGTCGGTGGTAGAAACCCGGTTGTGCTCGTCCAGGTTAAGCTGGGTAAGGGCGGAGACGTAGAGTTTGAATTTAAACGCGGGATCTACCTGGGGGGTCAGCGCGTCGTTGAGGCCGTGGATGCCTTCGATGATCAGCATGGTCTGCCGCTTTTCCATGCGGACTGTCCGGCCTTCCCCCTTTTTCCGCCTGCCGGTTTTGAAGTCAAACGCGGGCAGCGTTACTTCTTTCCCGTCAAACAGTTCCAGAAGCTGGGAGTTGAAGAAGGGGATGTCCAGCGCCTCAAGACGCTCAAAATCGCGCTTGCCTTCCTCGTCCGGCGGGATGTCGTCGTTTTCCCGGTAGTAATTGTCCAGGCTTATGGCGACAGGTTGTATTCCCATGACCATAAGCTCGATGGAAAGCCGTTTCGCGGTGGTGGTTTTGCCGGAGCTTGAGGGGCCGGCGATAAAGACCGCCCGCACCCGTTCTTTTTCCGCGTAAATCTTTTCCGCGATCTCCGCCAGTTTCCGGGCCTGGAACGCCTCGGCGATGCGGATATAATCCCGAATGGTCCGCCGCGAAACCATCCGGTTCAACTCTCCTACCGAGCGGACCCCCACGATGCGGCCCCATTTTTTGTACTCCCCGTAGACTGAAAAGAGCAGCGGCTCATCGGTAAAGGGTTCCAGGGTCTTGCTTCCAACCGCGGGGAAGCGCAGCAAAAAGCCGTCGTGGTAGGGCGTCAGATCGAAGGCGGAAAGGAGGCCCGTGCGGTTTACCAGGGGCTCCACATAGATGTCCATAAAGGCGCCGCATGTGTTTACCGTAACGGCGTTCTCGTTCCGCTGTTCCAGGAGCAGGGCGGTGTCGTCCTGGCCTTTGGACTTGAAAAATTCCAGGGCTTCCCCGTAGGCCATGTGCTTTTTTTCAACCGGCAGATCCTCCGCCGCCAGCGCCAGCATGTCCCGCTTGAGTTCCGCAAGGTCCTTGTCCCTGAGGCCGCGATCCTTCGGGGCTGAGCTGAAGGTGTAGTAGTAGCTGTTCCCCAGGGAATGGCCGATGTAGAGGTTTTCTTTGGGAAAGAGTCTTTTGGCGCTCATGGCCAGGAGGAAGGCCAGGGAACGGCGGTAGATCATCATTCCCTCGCGGCTCAGCAGGGGGACCGCCTCCAGAACGGCGTTGATTGTAAGTTCCTGCGAAAGGGGGAGAATCTCGTTGTTTACCTTGACCGCGGCGATCTCCCCCGGCGCGCCGAATTCGGCGATAAGGGAATCGGCGCGGATTCCGCGCGGGTATTCCGACGCTTCCCCCGTTTCGCCGGACGCTTTTACAAAACGCAGTTTGATAGTTTCCATCACAGATCCCCCAGATAGTCTTGTATAAGTTTAAGCTTCAAATCCCTGAGCCGTCCGGTGATGGACACCTTGTAAACATGGGGATTGAGGAGCCGTTTGTAACTTGGGTCCAGGGAATCGAGGTCCCGGTTCATCCGTTCCCGGATTTCCGCCAGTGTGGTCTTTGCCAGGATTTCGCCCTGTTCCATGCGGGGTTTGAGAAGCCGTTCCGCGCTTCCTGAAATTTCGTGGTAAAAGTGGCGGTAATCGGCGGAGGGATGCCAAAAGGCGCGGCGGCTTTTCTTTTCAAGGATCTCCTCGCCCTGATCGTCCGCCAGGGTAAGTATGTCCGCGACGGCCATGCCCTGGGGATCCTTGATCCGCCAGACCTGCTTGATTCCCGGGTTGGTGGTTTTTTCGGGGTTGTCGGAAAATTTTATCGCCGGGATCAGTTTTCCCGTCCCGTCCTCGCGGGCGGCAAGCTTGTAAACCCCGGTAAAGGCCGCCTCCGTACCGCCTGTTACCATCTGGGTGCCCACCCCCCAAAAGTCGACGGGGGCCCCCTCTTCCCGCAGGGTATGAATGATGTGTTCGTCAAGGTCGTTGGAAACCGTGATGGTAGCCTGGGGGAAACCCGCCTGGTCCAGCATCTTCCGCACTTCCACCGAAAGGTAGTGGATGTCCCCGGAATCGAGGCGTACCCCAAAGTTGTGTCCCCGTGCGGCCAATTCCCGCCCCACCTTGATGGCGTTGGGGGTTCCGCTTTTCAGCGTGTCGTAGGTGTCGATAAGAAACACGGCGCGATCTGGGTATATTTCGGCGTAGGCCCTGAAGGCGTCTTCCTCGCTGGGGAAGCTCATGATCCACGAGTGGGCCATAGTTCCCAGGGCGGGCATGCCGTAGACCTTCCCCGCCAGGGTGTTGCTGGTTCCGCTTGCCCCGCCGATAAAGGCCGCGCGGGAGGCGGACATGGCCCCGTCCGGTCCCTGGGCGCGGCGCAGCCCGAACTCCATGATGGATCCCCTGCCGCTGGCAAGGTAAACCCTGGCGGTTTTGGTGGCGATAAGGCTCTGGAAATTCACCGTGTTGAGGAGCATTCCTTCCAGGATTTGACATTCAATAAGGCTGCTGTCCACCCGGATCAGGGGCTCGTGGGGGAAGACTGCGGAACCTTCGTCCATCGCCCAGATGGAGCCGGTAAAACGGAAGCGCGACAGGTAGTCCAGAAAGTCGTCATCGAAGATTTTAAGGTCCCGTAAATAGGCGATGTCCGTCTCCGAATAGCGGAAGCCCGCTATGCCGTCCAGCAGATCCTCCAGCCCGGCGAAGATCGCGAAGCCCGATCCGAAAGGCTGCCGGCGGAAGAACATCTCGAAGACCGCCCGGTGGTTGATCTTCTTCTTCCAGTATCCGTGGGCCATTGTAAGGGAATAAAAATCCGTAAACAGGGCGGAACCACCCCGCGGGATACCGTTCATCGGGCGGCCCCGCGCGGCCGCGCGGTTTTTGAAACGGTTACGGGCGCCATTCAAACCCCCAGCGTAACGCCGGTTGAGGGGCACAGGCTTATCCCGGCGCTTTTCATGTTGTCCAGGGCCGCCTCGACGGAACCGGCGGGAAAGCCGACCCCCCGTACCGCGTCGCTGAGGACCAGGGTGGTAAAACCGAGGGCCGCCGCGTCCAGCGCGCTGTAGAGGACGCAGTAATCGGTGGCAAGGCCCCCCAGGAGGACCGTATCCACCCCCAGGGAGCGGAGGTAGGCCTCCAGGCCCGTGGGGGAGCGGCGGTCGTTTTCAAAAAACGCCGAATACGAATCCAGGGAGCGGCGGAAACCCTTGTGGAGGATAAGGCTGAGGGGCCGCAGATCCAGCTCCCCGTGGAAGGCCGCCCCCGCGGTCCCCTGGACGCAGTGGTCCGGCCACAGGATCTGGACCTCGCCGGAAAGCTCCGCTGTGTCCCCGGGTTTTTTCCCCGGATGGGATGAGGCGAAGGAAACGTGGCCCCGGGGGTGCCAGTCGGCGGTGGCGATTACCCTGCCCCCGGCGCCGGAAAGGGCGCGGGCCAGCGCGTTGAGGGGGGGGATGACCTCGTGGCCCCTGTCCACCGCCAGGGCCCCGGGGGGGAGCTTTTCCCCGGAGGAAAGGCCGTAGGCGGGGCAAAAGTCGTTCTGGACGTCTATCTCAATGAGGGCGGTCCTGGTTCCGGTGACGTTCATCGTAATACCTCTGAATTCAT
>JAISLX010000134.1 GCA_031277045.1 Treponema sp. | reverse complement strand
GCGGCCACGGTTTTTTCGCCCGCGGAATCCGCCCCGCCGTCCGCGCCAATCGTGACCGGAGCCGCGGCGCCTATGGATGTCCCGGCGGCCATGTAAATGTCGGCGCAGGCAAAGGCGATCAACGCCCCGGCGGACCAGCTTACCCCCATCGATCCTTCGCGGGTATTCACCCAGGCAACCGTCCGGGCATTTTTGATGGACGTAATAAAGGAAGTTATCTGCAAAGCCGAATCGACCCGCCCGCCAAACGTATCAATCTCGAAAATGATAAAGTCCGCCTCCCCGGTCAGGGCCTTCCCCGCCTCCCGGCGGACAAAAGTCACCATAGCGGGATCAATATCACCCCGTATCGGGATGATCCAGGCGCTTTTCCCGGCGTCCACAGACTGCGGGTACACCAAAGCGCCGGAAAAAGACAGACCGGCAAGCAGAACGCAAAACGCCGCCGGGAAAAAGAATGATTTTTTGTTCACTAAAGTGCCCTTCAATAAGATACCCATGCCGTCCGTTTCAACCGCCTTTTTCGTTCATATTTCGCCGCTGTTTTAACGTAAGTTCAACAATGCCCAGGCGGAGGGGGAAGCCTCCCCCTGCGGCCGGGCCAAGGTCCCGGCCTACCCCCTCTGCGGGGGTGGGTGGAGGCTTTTACTGTCGTGTCATCCACTCCTTCCGGGCCAAAGGCTACGCCTTTGGAGCGGCCTTTCCCCCGCAACGCCCCCAATTCAAACTCACGTTAAGAGATGTTTTCCCAAAATTTCAGTTTTAGGAAAACCTCGATATTGTCATTTTTCCATTTGCCCAGGCCAAGGTACTTGTTAGTCTCCGCGGTACCCGAGGCGGAATCCGGCTGCATTTTAAGCGCCGCCCTGATGCCGTCCACAGTTTCGGGAATGGTCACCGACTCCTGGGGGATGTTGATCGCGTACATGATGTTATCCCCGCTTTCCACAATGCTGTCCTCCCAAAGCCCGATCTCGTACATATCGCCGCGGGGGTTTCCCAAGTCACGAGCATAACGAAAGAAAGAGGCGTTCCCCAAAAAGCCATCGTCGATATTCACCACCCTGATACGGTTGTGGGTTTTAAAGGCTTCCAGCGCCATCTCTTTTGTGATCCTACCGGATTTCGCGTGAGCCACTACCGTAATGATATGACCGTGGGTAACCGGCGTATGTACCAAGATACCGGTGGCCTCGATATGGGGCATGATCGTCATCAGGTCTACGGCCTGGTGGGATGGCGCCTTGTCTATTTGCAGGGCATTGGTAAGTCCCCGGTGGTAATCGCCCGGATCGGCCACCCGGCGGATGATCGTAATCGCCACCCGGTCAACGCCGTATTTTCGGTCAAGGCAGTCCACCGACCGGATAAGCCCAGTAGTGTTACAACTGGTAAGCTTCAGGTAATTTGCCCCAAAGCCTTTTTCGTAGTTGGCGTATCCGTGAAAGAACACATCGGCTACGGAATTTTTCTCCCCGCCCTGAAATATGGCCTTTACTCCCGCTTTTTCATAGAGGGCCTTATTCTTGACCCCCACGCCGCCCGGAGAAGAATCGAGCATGATGTCCACTTTCTTGATAAGATCGTCAAAGCTGCCCTTGTAGGGAATACCCGCCGCGTCAAACTTCGACTTATCCGCGCCTTCAACCAGGTACAGATCGTAGGGCATACCCTTTTCCCTGAGCGCCCGGATGGAAAGAGTGGGGGCGAGATCCGCGATCCCCACCAGTTCCATGTCTTTCTGCAGAGCCACGCCGTCCGCCAAACGCTGCCCGATTACCCCGTAACCCGCTACACCGACTTTTACCATTTTGTCCTCCATTATAATATCTTTTGCTTTATGGCGGACCCGTGTCTTAGGGCCCTTACCACAGGCAGTTCTTCCCCGGTAAGGAAGCGGATCAGCGCTCCCCCGCCGGTACAGATATAGTTAATATCTTTTGTTTTACCGTATTTTTTGGCGGCGGTAATGCTGTCGCCGCCGCCGATTACCGTATAGGCCGGGGTGTCCGCCAGGGCGTCCCACACCAGCGCTGTCCCAAGTTCCGTGGCTTTCTCCTCGAAAACACCCATTGGGCCATTGACAAAAACGGTCCTTGCGCCGCGTATGGCCTCCTGATACTGTTTGGCGGTCTTCTCCCCTATGTCCAGAATCATAGCGTCCGGGGGAATATTTCCAGGGGGGAATTCCACCCGCTTCCCCCCAAGGACTGCGGCAAGGTCATGGGGCAGTGCGATCCTGCCGCTGTGTTTGTCCAGCAGTTCTTTCGCCGTTTCAAGCAGGCCGGCATAACCCTCCCTGGTGATAAACGCCTTAGCGTTTTCCCCGATGTCCCTGCCGGAAGCCCAGAGCAACACTTCCCCCACAAGACCCCCGGAAAGGACCTTATCCGCCGCGCCGCCTTCCAGTACCGTCTTCATCATCAGAAAGGCGTCGTTTATCTTGGCGCCCCCCAAAACAAAAACGCAGGGCCGTTCCGGCTTTTCCATGATGCCGGAAATAACGCAGAATTCTTCCTCGAAAAGCCGGCCCATCGCGCTGGGGAGGATCTGCTCGAAACCGCAAAGGGAAGGCTGGTCGCGGTGGGCTGCGGCAAAGGCATCGCACACGTAGACATCGGCCAGGGGCGCAAGCTTCCTCACCAGAAGGGTTCTGGCTTGTTCTTCGTGCGAGAGAAGCAGCTTTGTCTCGAACAGGGTTTGCTCTTCCGAAACAAAGCGCACGTTGTCCAGAAGCAGAATCTCTCCCTCTTTTAAACCGGCAATGGCTTCCCGCGCGGCCGGCCCGCACACATCATCAATAAATCTGACATCTTTCCCCAAAAAAGATGACAGCGCTTTTGCGTGCGGCTCCGTCGTGTAAAAGTTTTTGTACTCGATGTCGCTCCCCTGGTGGGCCAGAAGCACGAGTTTTGCCCCCTTGCCAGAAAGTTCCCTGATGGTAGGGACGCAGGCTTCGATACGGGTAGTATCCTTCAACGTCCCCTTCTCCCTGTCCACCGGCTGATTAATATCAACCCTGCACAGGACAGTTTTGCCCTTTACCTCAATATCGTCCAGGGTGTTTATTCCGAATCGCATATTCCCCTTCCTCTATAGCCCCGCTGTTTTTCTGATATACGAACGGGCCTTTACCGCATATTCCAGTGGGTTGGCGTTGGCGGGATCCTGCTCGGCTTCCACCACCCACCAGCCCGAATACTTTGCCGCGATAAGCCTCTGAAACACGGGCTTAAAGTTGATACAGCCGTCTCCGGGCACCGTAAAGACCCCGGACTTTACCGCCCTGAGAAAAGACCAGTTTTCCGATAACGCCTGTTCCCGAACGGCCGGCCGCATGTCTTTAAGGTGAACGTGGCGGATCCGGCGTATCCATTTGTCCAGCACGGCGAGATGATCCTCGCCCGCAAAAACAAGGTGCCCGGTGTCGTAGAGAAGCCCCACAAGCTTCCTGTCCGTGTTTTCCATAAGCCGGTCAATTTCGGCGGCCGTCTGGACACCGGTTCCCATGTGGTGATG
>JAISLX010000125.1 GCA_031277045.1 Treponema sp. | reverse complement strand
ATAGGCATAGAACGAGTATCGGGCTTTTCCGTGTACAGCGCCGGGTCGCCCTGCACAATCCAGATTTCCCGCGCCCCGGTAAAGCGGTCATCGCCGGTATCTTTTTCCACCCAGTCGTTCCCCCCCTGGCTCCGCCTGATAATAACGCCGAACTCCCTCACAGCCCCGGCGCCGGGAACCCGCGCAGTAACAAACCCCCCGCGATCGGGCCGGGAAAACGCATACCCCGCGCCGTCCCCATTAGGGTCGGACGCCCAGACCCAGGCGTTCCAGCCGGCATAGTCTTTACTATAACGATAATAATGAATGACGAAGGAATCCGCCCCCCCGCCGGCAGCGCCGGTACTAGAGCAGGCATGAAACGCCGTCAAGCACACCGCGATAAGGACCGCCGCCGCAAGTACCGCGCCCCCCCGTAAAACCCGTTTTGCAGCCATCACAATACTCCACCTTATGAATTACCACAACAAGCGTCCCATCCGGCCCTAACCCGCCGGATGGCCCAAACCGTCTCACCCGCGTGATCCAAGCCTCACCGGGGTCCCGTTCCAAGCCTGTTACGCCGGCGTAGATAAGCCTGTTACGCCTGCGTAAATAAGCCTGTTACGCCGGCGTAGATAAGCCTGTTACGCCTGCGTAACTGCGCGGGCCGGGCCGGGCCGACATACACGGTGCGATGTACCCCCGGACTAACGCTTAACCGGGGGTTTCTCTTCGTAAATCACCGGGTCCCCGGATATAAGCCAGATTTCCTTCGCGCCTGAGAAGCGGTCGTCCGCGACATCCTTGGCTGTCCAACTGTCGCCGCCCTGCCGCACGATGAGGCCGATTTCGCTGGTCTCTTCCGGCAGATAGGCCTTGGTGGTAACAAAGCCCTCCGCGTCCGGCGCGCCGAAGGCGTAGCCCGCGCCGTTGTCGTTGGGCTGGGCGGGCCATATCCACAGGTCCCAGCCGCTGTAATCCCCGTCCGGGCGGAAGTAGTGAACGACCCAGGGATCGCCTTCGCCCTCTTCGGGAAGGGAGGCGCAGGACGCCAAAGCCAGGGCGCAGGCAAGCGCCATAAGGGCGGCCATAGCCGCCGGTAGAACAATTCGTGAACTAGTTGTTTTCATGTTTTCTCCTTTTTGTGGCCTACTGTGTGGTCCACGCCTAAAACATCATACCTTTCCGGTAGTATGAAAAACCGCCAGGGTAAAGGGCGGTATTTCGCCGTTAATAACGGGCGCTGCGCTGAACACACATTCCCCGGTTTCGCCTGAGGCCTTTACGGGGTTTTCCCCGGTATAGACCGCCCGCAGCGCGTTTTCCCCGCCGCCGATGATCCAGCGGGAGACGCCGCCTTCAGCCTCGTACCGCATGGTACACGAGTTGATAAGGGCGATGTGTTCTTTTCTGAACGCGATGAGGTCCCTGAAAAAGGCCGGCAATTCCCGGTCCTGCCGCTTTTCGTCCCAGATCATGGGCTTGCGGCACTCCGGATCGCCGCCCCCGGTCATACCCACTTCAGTCCCGTAATACAGGCAGGGAGATCCGGGCAGCAGGAAAAGCATGGTAAAGGCGTTCCGCAGGGCCGGTTTATCGCCCCCCGCCACGGTTAAAGTCCGGGGAGTATCGTGGGAATCCAGCAGGTTAAAGGCCAGACGGTTGTGGAAATCGCTGTAGCGCGACAAAGCCCGGAAAAGCCGCCCGGTGAATTCCCCGGGGCCGGTGGTTTTCCGCAGGAAAAAACCGGCGATGGCAAACCCCAGCGGATAATTCATGGGCGCGTTAAAATACCCCGGATTGATCCAGTTTGAGGCGTCGTGCCACATTTCCCCCACGATGTAGAGTTCCGGTTTGACCGCCCGTACCTTTCCGGCAAAATCCCGCCAGAAATCAAAAGAAACTTCGTCGGAAACATCCAGACGCCAGCCGTCAATGTTGCACTCCCTGATCCAGTACACCGCCGCGTCCAGCAGGTACCGCCGGGCCTGGGGGTTTTCGGTGTTCCACTTGGGCATTCGGGAATCCAGGGCGAAGGTATCGAAAGGCATCTTGTCCGGATCCCGGTAACGTTCCTTTACGGGGAAACTTTTAATGTGAAAATATTCCCGGTAGACTGATTGTTCCTGGTTTTTCAGAACATCCTGCCAAAAGGGGTGCCGTTCCCCGGCATGGTTAAACACCGCGTCCAGCATCACCCGGATTCCCCGGGCATGAGCGTCCGCAGTCAGCCCCTTGAGATCCTCCAGCGTCCCAAAATGCTCATCCACGGTAAAATAATCTTCAGTATCATATTTGTGGTTCGAGGGGGCCTTGAAAACCGGGTTCAAAAAGATGCCAGTAATGCCCAGGTCCGCAAGGTAATCCAGCTTTTGGCGTATTCCCGGCAGGTCCCCGCCGAAAAAGTTCGCCGGGCCGGGGGCATCCCGTTCCCAGTCCGCCGTTCCGGGAGGCGAGAGGGCCGGATTGCCGTTACAAAACCGTTCCGGGAAAATCTGGTACCACACTGTGCCGGCCACCCACGAGGGAGCTTCCGGCGCGTCCACGCTGTGAATAAACGGGAAGAAAAAGTGGTTGAATGTACGGGTTGCCGCCTCTTCACTGTAGGGCTCCAGGCCGTTTTCGGAAAAGTAATACTCCCCGGTTCCCGTTTTGATTCGGAACCCATATTTCAACCGGCGGCGGCGGGGAAGCTCCAGGGCAGCGCACCAGACCGCGGGCAGGATTCCCTTTCCGCACAGCCGTTTTTCCGCGGACGCTTCCCGGTACTGCCAGCGATACGTGTCTGCGGCTTTTACGTGTTCAAAAGGATCGCCATAAACCAGGGAAACTGAATCTACATCACACGCGGCGTTAAGCCGTATAATGACTTTTTTATCGTGTGTGTCATAATAACAATCAGGCAGATCCGCCCGGTGATATACCCGCGGCCCTTCGGCTTCCATTACTCAGTAATCCTCTCTTCCCGCCGCTACAACTGATAATTCCAGTATAGAATCGTATATTCAAAAATCAATAGCACATAGCAAGAAACCCGGCCGCGTGGACAATCTCCACACAGCCGGGTTTCCAAAAACGGATTAACGGGAAAAGCGGGCCGGGGAGGGACCGGCGATGGAATGCCGCTCCTTCCCCGAAAAATTAACCGTAAATAGCGATCATGACGCCGGCGGCTATGGCGGTGCCGATAACGCCGGAGACGTTGGGGCCCATAGCGTGCATCAGGAGGAAGTTGCCGGGATCGTATTCCAGGCCGACCTTGTTGGAAACACGGGC
>JAISLX010000088.1 GCA_031277045.1 Treponema sp. | reverse complement strand
CTGTCTAATGCGATGACCGACTGTTCCGAAGCGCAGATCATACCGTTGTCAAAGGTCTTGGAATGGATGATGGAATTGACGGCCAGCAGAATATCCGCGCTGTCGTCGATGATGGCCGGTACGTTGCCGGAACCCACGCCTATGGCGGGCTTTCCGCTGGAGTAGGCCGCCTTCACCATGCCGGGGCCGCCGGTGGCCAGGATTATGTCCGCCTCCTTCATTACCGTGTTGGTCAGCTCCAGGCCCGGCTCATCGATCCAGCCGATGATGCCCTCCGGCGCACCCGCGGCGCAGGCCGCGTCCAGGACGATCTTTGCGGCGGCGTTGGTACAGTTTTTTGCCCGGGGGTGGGGCGAAAAGATAATGCCGTTCCGGGTTTTCAGGGCCAGCAGGGCCTTACAGATAGCCGTGGAAGTAGGATTGGTAGTGGGGATCACCGCCGCCACCAGACCTATGGGGCCGGCGATTTTTTGTATACCACAGGCACGGTCTTCTTCGATGACGCCGCAGGTCTTCGTGTTTTTGTAGGCGTTGTAGATATACTCCGAGGCGTAGAGGTTTTTAATTACCTTGTCTTCGACCACCCCCATGCCGGTTTCTTCCACCGCCATCTTCGCCAGAGGAATGCGCGCCTTGGCGGCGGCCCTGGCCGCGGCAAAAAAGATCCGGTCCACCTGTTCCTGGCTAAAACCCGCGTAGATCCGCTGGGCTTCGCGGATCCGGGCTATCGCGTTCCGCAAAGTGTCCGCGTCTTTTACCGTTTCATGCGCGTTAATCGTTTCCATACTAACTTAACTCCTCGTACCGGTTTCCAAACAACTCTTTTTTTACATGCGGCAAAACTTCCGGGATTCTAAAAATCCGCTTCGGTATCGTAGTAACAGCAGCGCAAAAGTTTTCCCATTTCCGCCGGGAATACCCAGCGCCCTGTTGAAGGTTTCATACACCGTAACTCCGCCTCGGCTGCAGGCAATCCTCTCTTCAATAGATTTGTTTTTCATAAAGAAATTATCAAATAAATATGGCGGCGGGAAATATAAATTCGGAATAATGTCATATATATTCCAATATCGCGCCAAGACGTTCCGTTTTTTATCCGCCGTGGTTACAGGCGGCGGCGGCGTTGTCCGTAACCACGGCTGATTTTTCCGCATGTCAGGGATTTTCCCAAAACCCGGTTGATTTTGGGAGAAGCTTCCGAAAAAGCGGTCTAAAGCCCGCTTTTTTATATAAACTCAGGACAGCTTTTCCAAAAATTGAAGTTGTGGGGAAGCCTTGTTATTGAATTTGTTCGATAACAAGGCCGGCCGCAAGTCTCCCAAAGCAAGCGCGAAAACCTCGCCGGGAAATACCATCGGTCATATAGATTTTTATATAAGGCGGGCCCGGTTAAGAATTTCAGTTTTCAAACAGCGGCCGCTTGAAAATTAACTGAGGCTGTTCCAAAACTTCAGTTTTTTGAACAGCCTCCTTAGATTGGACTTGTTCGATAACCCGGCTGGTTATCTGCTAATTTCCAGGGTATCCTCATTCCCGCGCCGAAACGCCGTTGAATTTTCCCCAAAAAACCAAGCGCCGCGCGCGGCCGCCCCTATATATGGGTATGAATATCCATCCGCTTTGGACATGGGTTACGGCGCTGTTGATGATCTGCTTTCAGAGCTGCTCTATGGCCCGGGTTTCCGAAGGCGCAGGACAGGCTGAGGTCCGGGCCGCGGCGCCGGCTTATATCCGGACCGCAGGGCAGTCCGCGGACCGGCTTAACGGTCAGGCTATGACTTCGGGTCTCGTTTACGCAGGGCTTACCGGGGCGCGGGCCCCGGACACCGGCATAGTCCCCGCCCGGAATCCGCCGCAGGGCGCGGGTGCGGCGCCGCGAAATATCGCGTCGCAAAGTACCACGCCGCGAAGTACCACGCCGCGAATCATTGCGGCGGAGACCGGGAACGAGGACGCCGGAAACCGGAAACCCGCGCTTGTTCCGGCAGCCAATGGCCGGGGTTCCGCCGTCAAAAACCAGGCATCCCTTCCGGCCGCCGCGGACACGGCACCGGGATCGCGCGGGCAGCCCGGTAACGGGCAGCCCATTGCTGGGCAGCCCAGCAATGGGCTGCCCAACACCGGTTTTCCTGACTGGGATTTGCTCTGGACCGGCTCCTGGAAAGAGGGGGCCAATCTGACAAACCGGGCGGATTTAAAGCTGCGCCTTGCCGGGCCCGGTTTAACCCTGCGGGCGGAACTTCTGGACCGCCGGGGCGGCGATCCGGAGACTCTGTTTCACAGACTTCCCTGGAACGTTGACAAGGCGACCACAAACCTTCTGGGCGGGCTTTACCATGCGTCCACAGGTTCCCGGCTTCTCTACGGCCCTCTGGAGGAATGGGGGCTGGCGGCACGGCTTCGCGGTCCCTGGGCCCGCGCTTTGCCTTTCGCCGAATCCCGGAAGGCATCGGGGGCGGATCTGCGGACCAGCCCTTCAACCAAAAAGCCGGCGTTGTACCTCTACCTGGGGACTCCCTTTTTTGAACCGCCGGGAACGGGGTCCGGCCTGACGCTGCGGGGCTTTGCCTCGGCCCGCGTGGATCCCGCGCGGCTTGGCGCGGCGGAGGCCGGAGAAATTCCCCGGCCTCCGCTGGGGGAAGGAACGGCGCTGACCGCCGCCCTGGAAGGCCGCCTGGGAACGGCCGCGGCCTTTAGTCTGGAAGGCTTTTACACCGCCAGCACCCTTCCGGCCCGGAAATCATCCAGCTGGTTTTCGAAAACGCGCCCTCTTCCCCCTCAAAAATTCAGCCTTTACGCGCTGGGAATGCTGTTCAAAACGGCCCGCCTTAGCCTGAGCGGGGACCTGGCGTGGTCCCGAACCTCGATTCTGGGAGATGACATCTACGCGAACCTGGGTTTCCGCACCGGAGGCCCGCGAAACGGCTGGCAGCTTTCCCTCGCGGCGGACGGGGCGGGACGGAACTACACCGGAAGCGACGGCGTGAATCCGGGAGCGGGATTCCGCGCCGGGGGAAAATTTGAATGGCGGCACAGCCGGGCGGGGCAGTTCGGGATCAACACCACGGTCTCCGGTCCCGGTCTTACCATAAACAGCGATGGGGATTTGGACCTGCGTTTTGACCGCAGTTCCTCCGGGTTTTACTACCGTCCGCCCGCCACAAAGCTGCCCCTGAGGCTTTCGCGGATTTCCCTTGGCGCGGACCGGGATGCGCGGGACACCGTCAAGGACAGCGCCGATCTGAACATAAGTCTTACGGCAAACCCCCAGAACCTTGTCGCCGGCCTAAGCGGCGGCACGGCTAATGGTGCAGCCAACAGCGCGGCCGGCATCCTGACCCTTAATGTTTCCGGCTCCCTGACAGGCTCCCCCGCCGGGGATTGGGGACAGGGAAAAACGGGCCGGGAACCCTGGCCCGTTCCCGGAGGTTCCTACTATTTCGAATCGGCCAAGGCCGGCGGGGAACTAAGCTGGGCAAAACCCGTGAATCCGGGCTTCGGATGGGCCGGCCCGGGGAAGCTGCGCCTCGCGGCGGGACTGAACTACACGGTAAGCGTTCCGGACGCGGAAGAAGAATTCGAAACAAGCCGGAACTTCACCCTTCGCGCAGCGCTGAACGGAAGCCGGGACAGACTCAGCGCCAGTTTAAGCTGCCCTGCCTTCCCCTGGGAGGACATGTCCATCCCCTGGGAACTCAGCCTGTCCTGGAGCGTGAAAAGGTAGACGGAAGACGCTTCGGCCGTGAATACGGCCGCTGGGCGGCAAGGAACCCTAAGGAATATTTCAAAAAATTAAAATGGTATATCACCGGAAGAACCCGCATCTGCTTTTTTCTTTTGCCCAATAGTACCTTTTTTGTTTATCTCTATATGCATTTCATTTATGGCGCTGTCAATTGACAATGCCGATCTGCGCGCAATAGAAAATAGAGTTGTTCAGAAACTTCGGTTTCTGAACAACAGCCGCTTAAAAACAACAAAAAACACGGATTCTCGGCAAAATCCGTGTTTTTGGGGAGACTTGTGAGATAACCAACCGGGTTATCGAACAAGTCCAATATTTACATGAGCCGATCTCAAAATCAAATTATGCGGGGGTAAAGTATTGTAACTATTTTTGAGCGGCAGGACATAAAACAGCGGACATTAAACAAAAAACCTTCTGAACTCATTTGACGTACATCTTTCTTGGAATCAGATTGTCCTTCAAATGAGAATATGCCCGTTCAACGGTTGTTCTGATCTTATATCGTTCCCGTATAAAAAATGACGGACTTTTCCCATGGTCATCTTTTCTAACAGTATCGCCGCCTGGCTGTCATGGGCATTCGTGCCGGTCACATGAACGCTTACCGGAAAACTTATATCAGAAACATCGGGGTGTAATTTATATCCTCTCCAATAGCTCATGTTCCCCCGGCTGTTTTTCTTGCGGCCCCAGGCGCATTCCTTATTCACCTCATCTTTGAGCCTGGAAATGGTTTTCTTGCTCTGACCCTCAAGCGCCGTTGGTTCTTTTACTGGTTTTGGCGCACTTTTCGCCCGCCTTCCATGCTTTTTAGGCGGTTTGTGCCCTCTTCTTTGTTTCTTTCTATCGCGGTGGAATCCCGGCAAATATGTATCACCGGCGGTTTCCCGTACACTTTTTTTACCAGGCTGTTCAGCATGGTATCCGGAATGGTGGTGTTACTGAAATCCTCAAAGAATTTCTGTATTTCATGAAACCCTTCAAAAAGACCTTGTTTACCTCCCGTGATTTGCGGTATGGTTTTCATAATGTGATGTATGTATGCATTCACTCCTCAGATCTATCGTATTTTGCTTATAAATTGAACCGCCCCAAAGGGCGGAGAATTAAACCCCAAGAGATTAAACCGGATAACAGATCCGGCGGACGCGGCATGAAAGCGCGCCTTGCCGCGAAAAAATCCATAAAAACCCGGCCGGCGTCCTTTGGACACCAAAGGCGGTCCTTCGGCAGTCTGCGGGGCCGTATGCGCAAGACACAAACTTCTAGCCAAAAAGCGCCGCGCTTGCCATAATCGGTTTATGCTTATTGATTTACCGGTTTCAGAATTACTCAGCTATAGGGGCCGTAATCCGCGGCCCGCCGATCACGATGCCTACTGGGGCCGGGCCCTGGAGGAACTGGACGCCCAGGACTTTAGACCGGAACTTATCCCCGCGGACTTTACCTGTCCCTACGCCGACTGCTTTGACCTTTGGTTTACCGGTGTGGGGGGCGCCCGGATTCACTCCAGGTACCTGCGGCCCAAGGCAACAGCGGGAAAAATCCCCGCCGTACTTAAATTCCACGGCTACTCAGGCAGCGCCGGGGACTGGTTTCTTCTGCTCCCCTACGCCGCGGCGGGAATAGCCGCCGCCGCGATGGATGTCCGGGGACAGGGGGGCCGGAGCGAGGATTCCGGCGGCGTTACGGGCAACACCCTCAACGGCCATATTATCCGGGGCCTGGGCGGGAATCCGGACAAACTTCTGTTCCGTAACGTTTTCCTCGATACCGCGGCTCTGGCCAGGGTCCTTGCGGATTTTGACGAAGTTGACGCGGACCGCATGGGCGCTTTCGGCGGCTCCCAGGGCGGGGCCCTCACGGTGGCCTGCGCCGCCCTCTACCCGAATCTGAAAAAGGCGGCCCCTGTTTATCCTTTTCTCTGCGATTACAAGCGGGTCTGGGAAATGGACCTTGCCAAAGGGGCCTACCAGGAACTGCAGAATTACTTTCGCTGTTTTGATCCCCGGCACGAGCGCGAAGACGAAATATTTACCACCCTGGGCTATGTGGACCTCCAGTTTTTGGCGCAGCGGATCAAGGCGGAAGTCCTCATGTTCACGGGACTTATGGATACCATCTGCCCGCCCTCAAGCCAGTTCGCCATGTACAATAACATTACCGCGAAAAAAAGCGCGCGTTTTTATCCCGACTTTGGCCACGAGGGACTGCCGGATTCGGACGACCTGATATTTGAATTTCTAACAGATTTGTAAGCCGTGTTTTGGCCGGCAGAGAGCCGGCGGACACCTTCGCCGTCATGGTTAAAACCCTGGGGGAAGTTCCGTTCCCTTTTGCGTGCATCCGGAGCACAGCCCGGATTTTGAAACTTACACGCGGGCAATTCAGTACGGTTCACCCCGGTCATGATCGACGCCTTCAAACGGCCTTTTGCCGAAGACGTGCGGGAAACTTGCCGGGTTGTCGAGGCCCGCTCACGCCCCCGGTGAACTACGACCCGCCAAGGGAACTACGGCCCGCCAGAAGAACTACAGCCCCCCGGCGAACTACAGCCCGCCAGGTGAACTACGGCCCGCCAGGTTGTCGAGGCCCGCTCACGTCCCCGGCGAACTACGGCTTGCCGGGTTGTCGAGGCCCGCTCACGTCCCAGGTGAGCTACAGCCCGCCAGGTGAACTACGGCCCGCCGGGTTGTCGAGGCCCGCTCACGCCTCCGGTGAACTACGGTCCGCCAGGGAGCTACGACCCGCCCGGCGAACTACAGCCCGCCGGTGAACTACGGCTTGCCAGGTGAACTACGGCTTACCAAGGGAACTACGGCTCGCCAGGTGAACTATGGCCCGCTAGGAAAACTACGACCCGCCCGGTGAACTACGGGCCCGCCGGGTTGCCGAGGCCCGCTCACGCCCCAGGAGAACTACGGCTCGTCAGGAGAACTACGACCCGCCGGGTTGTCGAGGCTCGCTCACGCCCCCGGCGAACTACGGCCCACCCAGCGAACTACGGCCCGCCGGGACGCCCCCCGGTGAACTACAGCCCGCCCGGTGAACTACAGCCCGCCGGGTTGTCGAGGCCCGCTCACGCCCCCGGCGAACTACGGCCCGCCAGGGAGCTACGGCCCGCCAGGTGAACTACGGCTCGCCAAGGGAACTACGGTCCGCCAGGTGAACTACAGCCCGCCGGGTTGCCGAGGCCCGCTCACGCCGCCCGGTGAGCTACGGCTTGCCCGGTGAACTACTGCCCGCCAGGAAAACTACGGCTTGCCCGGCGAACTACGGCCCGCCGGGTTGTCGAGGCCCGCTCACGCCCCAGGCGAACTACGGCCCGCCAGGTTGTCGAGGCCCGCTCACGTCCCCGGCGAACTACGGCCCGCCAGGTGAGCTACGGCCCGCCCGGAGAACTACGCCCCCCGGCGAACTACAGCCCGCCAGGTGAACTACAGCCCGCCAGGTGAGCTACGACCCGCCAGGTGAACGTCGGCGTGCCCGGAGAAGTCCAGCCCGCCCTGCGACCTACGGCCCGGCACGGGAACTCCCGCGCGCCATGCGAACTACGGCCCGCCGGGTTGTCGAGGCCTGCTCACGCCCCCGGTGAACTACGGCTCGCCCGGTGAACTACGGCTCGCCAGGCGAACTACGGCCCGCCAAGGGAGCTACGGCTTGTCAGGTGAGCTACGGCCCGCCAAGGGAACTACGGCCCGCCAGGTGAGCTACGGCTTACCCGGCGAACTACAGCCAGCCAAGGGAACTACGGCCAGCCAGAAGAACTACAGCCCGCCGGGTTGTCGAGGCCCGCTCACGCCCCCGGTGAACTACGGCTCGCCAGGTAAACTACGGCTCGCCAGGTAAACTACGGCCCGCCAAGGGAGCTACAGCCCGCCGGGTTGTCGAGGCCCGCTCACGCCCTTGGAAAACTACGGCTCGCCGGGTGAACTACGGCTCGCCAAGGTACTGAAGCAATCCCAGCGCATCAAGCCGCTTGCGGTGCCCGGCAAGGCGGCCAAGAAAATCGTCCAGGCCGCCGTTCCCCGTCCACAGGGCTTCCGCCAGGGCGCAGATCCGGGGGAAGGTCATGTACTCCGCGATCTTTCCGGAGTAGATAAGTTCGGACCACAGGTTCGCCTGGGCTCCCAGGACAAGGCCGCGGGCCTCCTCCCCCATGCCGGCAAGGGGGTCCAGGGCGTAAAGCCGGGAAAGCCGGGAAACGCCAAGCTGGCCCGGCTCCTCCGGGTCATCGCAGTGCTTGTAATCCAGATAGCAGCCTTCGGTATTAGGGGACATGATCACCCGCCGGCCGCGCCGGACAGCCTCGACGCCGCCGGCAACCCCCCGCCAGGACATAACCACTACATTTTCCGGCAGGCTGTAACGGGGATTGTCTTCCAGCACCTCGTCCCAGCCGATAGCGGTTTTGCCCCGCTCTTTGAGCATCCCGGCCAGTTTTACGGTGATCCAGCTTTGAAGTTCCCTGCCCTCGTTAAGACCGGTTTCACGAAGCCGTTCCCGGCACTTGGGACACTCGTTCCAGCGGTTAAAACGCACCTCGTCCCCGCCGATATGGACATACCTTGAGGGGAAAAGCTCCCCCAGCGTATCAAACACCGCCGCCGCCAGATCGAATATCCCGTTGTTTCCCGCGCACAGCACGTCCTCGAATATGCCGAAACGATCCTCCACACGGTAAGGCCCCCCGGTACAGCCCAGCCCCGGATAGGCGGCAAGGATAGAACCGGCGTGGCCGGGAAGATCGATCTCCGGCACCACCTCGACATGCCGGGCCGCGGCGAAACCCAGCACATCGCGGATCTCGTCGTGGCTGTAAAACCCCCCCAGATACCTTCCCCGGCGGTTGTCGAAACGGCGGGAGCCAATCTCCGTAAGCAGGGGATAGGCGGGAACAGGCAGACGCCAGCCCTGATCGTCGGTAAGGTGCCAGTGGAACACGTTGATATGGTGCAGCGAAAGGGCGTCGATGATCTTTTTGACAAAAGGAACCGAGTAAAAGTGCCGGGAACAGTCCAGCATATACCCCCGCCAGCCGAACCGGGGCTGGTCCTCGATTTCCATACAGGGGACAGCGTAGTCCCCGCGGCCGGCGGCGGAAAGAAACAACTGCCGCAGCGTCTGAAGACCGTGGTACATACCCGCCCCGGCGGCGGCTTCTACCGTGATCTCCTCCGTCCCGATACTCAGACGGTAGCGCTCCCCGTTTTTGTCCTCAGGCGGACCGTCAAGACGGAGACAGCGGAGACGGCCGGACTTGTCCGAACCGGGAGACGGAACGGTTATGGCCGAAAACTGGCCTCGTGCCGCGTCCATTTCAGCCTTAAATATAGCATCCCCCTCGACAGCGGGGATCCCCCGAAAAACAAAGCGTCCCTCAAGCGGTTTAAGGGACGCGGGTCTGGGAATTAAATCTACCATGCCCAAAGTGTAATCCATTCCGGGGCGGAGTTCTACGCGTGCGCCTATCCGCATCGAACAAGCCCATTGAGCACGATATTGGTTCCGGTATAGGCTCCGGACCGGGGGCTTAAAGCATGGCATTTCACAACAAAGGCACAGCGCTTGCGCCGCTGCTGCTGCTCCACGCGATATGCGCCTGGGGGCAGAGCGGACAAAGGCCCGTTGACGACCTCGTATTCAAAATTGTGGTGTACGGACCCGCGGACGACATATTTATCTGGTGGGGCCATGCCGCCCTGGTCGTGGAAAACACCCGGTGGCGCTATTCCCGGGTCTTTGACTGGGGCATATTTTCCTACCCAAGCGGCAGCTTTTTACAGGACTTCCTGAACAACCAGGTACAGTACCACAGCGCCGCCGAAACCCTGGACTACCAGCCCTATATCAGCGAAGACCGGGACATTACAGTCTACACGCTGGACCTGGAGGCGGCCGCCAAGAACCTCGTCCTCGATTACGCGGAGAACAGCGTCCTTCCTGAAAACACGTACTACGATTACCACGAATTCCGCGACAACTGTTCCACCCGTATCCGCGACATTGTCGACATAGGAACCGGGGGACACTTCAAAGAGTGGGCCTCCAAAACCTCAGGCCGCCTTTCGATCCGGCAGCACGTCCGGCGTTTTACCTGGTCACGGCCCGTCCAGGACTGGCTCCTCGATTTTCTGATGGGCCGGGACCTGGACGCGCCGGTTACCCTGTGGGACGAGATGTTCCTTCCGGTGGAACTAGGCCGCAATATCACCGGTTTTTCGTACACCGGCTCATCCGGCGCCGAACGCAGACTGGTACGCTCCGTGGAGATAATCAACGCCAGCAGGGAACGGCCCCCCGTTTTGAACGCGCCGTTAAACCGCTGGCCCAGCGTCCTGCTGACAGGCCTGCTGCCGGCCGCTTTGGCGGCGGCGCTGGGGGTCCTGCGCCGCAAAAAGCCCCTGGCAGGCCGGATCGCCTGGGGAATCTTCCAGGCCCTGGCAGGGCTTGCAATCGGACTCCTGGGCTGCGCGCTGGTCTACGCCCAGTTCTTTATGAAAAACGACTACATTCAGCAGAACCTAAACCTGCTGTTCGTGAACCCCCTGCCCCTGGCGGCGCTGCCCCTGGGCATCCTGACCGCCGCCGGAAAGACGCGCCTAAAACCGGAAACCTGCCTGCGGGCGCTCTGGACCTGCGTAGCCGGCGGCGGCGTCCTTACCCTGCTACTACGGCCAATCCCCGCCCTTTTCCAGCGCAATCAGTCCGCCCTGGCCCTTATCCTGCCCCTGGCGCTCTGCCTGTGCGCCGTCAATTACCGGACCAGCCCGCGCAGCAGCGGGGGCCCTCACGCTTTCTTTATGGACACTTTATGCTAGGCTTACCATATACCATGAGCAGGAGGCTTATATGCTGGAATACACACTGGAAGAGAATTTGCTGACGGATGAGCCCGGGGACTACCGGGCGCAGGTAGTGAACGTGAAGTCGTATACGACCAGCGAGATCGTCGACCGTATCATGCAGATCGGCGCGGGACTGACCCGATCGGACATCGCGTCGGTGCTGGAGGCGGAGAAGCAGGTGATGGCGCAGATTATCGCCGAGGGCGGGGGGTTTACCACCGAAATACTGAACGCCTTCCCCAGCATCCCGGGACGCTTCTCCACGATAGACGAGACCGTTGACCCGGCCAAGCACAAGGTCAGGATAAACCTGCACCCCGGCACCGCCCTGCGCGCCGCCGCGGGGGGGATCAAGCTCAAGAAGATCGCCGTGGTCGTTACCGGGACAGTCATCACCGCCGCGCTTGACGTGAAGAGCGGGACCGTGAACGACAAACTCACCCCCGGCCGGGACATCAAGCTCTCCGGAACCAGGCTCAAGATCGCCGGGGACGACCCCTCGGTGGGCCTTTATTTCGTCCCCGCCGGAGGCGGCGCGCCGGTCAAGGTTGACCCGTCGGACATCGTGGTGAACAACCCCTCCGAAGTCATCGCCGTCATTCCCTCCCTTGCCGCCGGCGTCTACCAGGTGCGGATCACCACCC
>JAISLX010000072.1 GCA_031277045.1 Treponema sp. | reverse complement strand
TCAGGCCCTGCGAAGGGTATACCACAAGCCCGTTACCGCCGACGGGCCGGCTTTTTCCCGCGCCCTCCGGGAGGGGAACGTCTTGCGGGTGTATTTTACGAACGCCGGGGAGGGCCTTGAAGCCCGGGGAGACCTGAAGGGGTTTGAAACGGCCGGTCCCGACGGGGTGCATCACCCCGCCTCCGCGGTTATAGAAGGGGAGACCGTCCTGGTATCCGCGGAGGACGTGGCGGAACCTGAACAGGTGCGCTACGGTTGGATAAAGTACGGGCCTGTCCCGCTTTTTGCCAAAAACGGCCTCCCCGCCATGCCCTTTCGCGGTTCCTGCCGGTAAGGTGCGCGGAGGCGCTCCCGGCCTGGCCCACCCTTTCCCGCTTTACAGGGCGTTCGACTTAACAAAATCCACTACCTCATCGACAAAACCAAACACCAAACCGGTTACCGTATCGGCGCAGCCGTAATAGATCGCCAGTCGTCCCGTATCGCCGTCTACCAGGGCGGCGCAGGGGAACGTAACGTTGGGCACGTCGCCCGCAAGCTCATAGGGGGCCTGGGGGGAAATAAGGTAAGGCCGGGACCGGGCGATTACCTGCCAGGGTTTGTCCAGATCGAGGAGAGCGGCGCCGAAGGAATATACAAAACCGTTGCAGCTTGTCAGCACCCCGTGATAGATAAGCAGCCAGCCTTCGGTGGTTTCAATGGGCGCCGGTCCCGCGCCGATCTTGGTACACTGCCAGGCGCTCTTGTCAAAAGGGGTTGGAGACATAACATGGCGGTGCCTGCCCCAGTACACAAGATCGGGGCTTTCGGAATAGACGATATCCCCAAAGGGAGTGTGGCCCGAATCGCTGGGCCTGCTGTACAGGGCGTAGTTGCTTCCGATTTTCCGGGGAAAAAGGACGCCGTTCCGGTTATAGGGCATCAGAATATTTTCCATCTGGTAAAATTTCTCAAAGTCAAAGGTATAACCCAGCCCGATGGTGGGACCAAAGTAACCGTTACACCAGATGATATACCACCGGTCTTCCACAAAAACCACGCGGGGGTCGTACTTGTACTGCGAATCGGGAAGGCCGGGCTCGGCTTTGATAAAAGGAATGGGGTCATCCGCGATAGTCCAGTTGATTCCGTCCCGGCTCCGCCCTGCGTGGATATTCATACGGCGGGACGTGTCGTCGCAGCGGAACACCCCGGCGAATTCTCCCTTAAAGGGGACCACGGCGCTGTTAAAAATACTGTTGGACCAGCGGGTTAAATTCCGGGGGATTACCGGATTTTTTGAGTACCGCCACAGCGGTTCTTCCCGGCCCTGATTTCCGGCCCGGGGACGATCTTCCCAGGGGATGTTCGGCAGCGGCGGCGCGTTTTTCAAAATACTCATAATCGTATTACTCCTTCAATTATGTTGTTAAGCGTGGACTTCTTGGCAAAATTCACGCTTTTCGCCGTTTTCAGCAGAGCTGTTTGGAAACTGAAGTTTCCGGACAACTCTATTACAGGTACGATTGTACCTTTTTTCCCTGTAGAATCGAGTCCAGGCCGTTAACAACCCATTCAACGTAGGCTTCGTAGGTGTAAAAGGGCCGGCGGCCGTTCAAACTGCTAAGAACCCGGCGGGAACCGGCGGGGTAAAATGAAACCCGGTCGGATGTCTGCCCGCTCCGGTAATGATACACAATCTCCAGAACCGGCGCGGCTCCGGGGGGGATTTTCTCTTCGGCGTACTCATCGTAGATAGCGCTAAGGAGCGTCTGGTAGTATTTCCGGAAATCACCGGTGTTCAGCGCGGCGCCGGCGGTTTCTACTTTTAGCTCATCCTCTTTCCCGCTGAGATCAAAAACCGCCTGCCGCCGCGAACCGTTTACCTCTATCCGCGCGACCTCGTCAATAAAAGGCAGAATGATCATTTTGTCCATCAAATCCCACCAGCTTGCGGTAAGCCAGGTGAGCTTGGAGGCGGCTACCTGGTAAACCAGTTCGGAGCCTTCCCGGTAAATGTACACATTGCCGTCGGCGCCGGCCCTGGACGCCCGCAGGACAAACCCCCCCAGGCCCTGCCCCAAAGTGCCGCTGATGGCGGCGGTGGAATAGGGTGTATCCAGACCGTAGGGCGCCAGGTCCCCGGGCCCGGAAACACGGGCTATTACCGCGTCGGCCTGGATATTCGAGATAGCCTGAAGGATAGGAAGGCCCTTATCCAGGTTCAGGGACTCCTCCACGGGGCTGATGATCCGGTACGGGCTGGAGATACGGCTTTTTGTGGAGGCGTCTTCCGGGCCCGCGGGAACAACCCGGATAACGCCGTCCGGCCGCGCCGTACCGCCCAGGGAAATTTCCGAAAAATCAAAACCGCCTGAACCGTTATCCGGCAGTTGGGGGCTTACCTCTTTGTCCACAAAGTCAAAAAGCCCCAGCAGAAGATTGTCGGTCTCCCACTTCCCCACCTGGTGTACCTGCGAACTCCCCTCCAGGCGGGCATAGACGCTGTTTTTGTCCGGCGTCTCGTTGCCAACGTACAGGGTGCTTGCGTCCCCCCGGTTGGTTGTAATCTCCACCCGCGCCCGGCCCGGCTCAAGGCCGTAGATTGACAGATCCGCCGCGTCCTCCGCCACCAGGCTTTGGGATACAAGGCCTGTACAGACATCCAGTATCCGGGTTAGGGGGTAGGTACTGGTAATAAGGGACTCCCAGCCGGGGACAGAGGGGGGATCCCCGGGGAGAATCGAAAAATCCCCCGTGCCGTTATGTACCGTAACGGAGGCAAGACCGGCAAATTCATCACCCCGGTAATTGATAAGGTACTCAAGCGGGGGCAGATCCGCGGCGTCTTCCGCCGGGGTTTCCCGCTTTAGAAAAATGAGGACAATACTCAGGACGGTCAGCAGGATCACCATGCCGGCGATGAATACAAGCTTTTTCAGCATAACGCGGCCTTCCTACCTGTGGCGGCGGCGCAGCCAGACCACGATCCCCGATACCAGCACCGCCAGGGGGATCAGGACAATGAAGATAATGCCCAGAACAATAAGCTGGCCCCCGGTAACAGTCATACTGGAAAAGCCCAGAGTCTTGTCCTGAACGTAGATTTGATCTTCCCGGCCCGACAGGTTCCCCAGGAGGTCCAGAAAAAACGCGGAATTCCCAAAATTGGCGTTCCCCAAAAAGTACTGATTCAGGGCCAGCACGGAACCGCAGACCACTAGATGACTGCTGATCAAGTCCCCCTCCGCATTGTTCCGGACAGAGGTAGTCAGGGTCATAAGTGGGACGCCGGGCTTCATGTCCTGGGGACCGGGAGACCAGTCCTGCGGCGCGTCCGGCGGAACGATACCGGAACCGGCGGAAGCCTGGATAAGGACGCTGGTACGCCGGTAACGCTGGGCCTCAAATAAAACCCGCAGGGGCCGGGACTGGGGAAGCACCGGGTAGAGTTCCTTTTCCATAACGGATTTTGAATAATCGCCTTCCACAAAATCGGCGAAGGCCATAAATGGGGAATTCCCTACGATTCGGGAGTTGTTTGTCTCGAACACGATCCCCGGATCCACCGCGATGCCCCATTCGGCCAGAAACGCGTCCAGGTTGGTAAGCCCCGCCTGACCGGCCGTCTGGCCCGGCTGGGTATTGGAACCCAGGTACAGGAAAACCCGCTTATCTCCGCTCTCCAGAAAGGCGTCTATTTTGCTTAACTCTTCCGGGGCAAGGTCCCGCTGCGGCGCGGGCAGGATCAGCAAATTCACATCCGGGGGAATATCCTCCGTCAGCGTATTAAGGCTGATCTGTTCCCAGGAATTCATCCGCAGAAGCTCCGTCAGGGAACTTATATCATCCTCCCCGTGTCCGCCGATAAGCGCCGCCAGCGAAGTTTTGGCGCTGGTAACGCCCAGCAGGGCGCTGGTCATGGCCTGTTCCGCTTTGGAGGAGGACACATAACTGCCGTAGTAGGAACTGCGGATGTTAAACAGGTCCTGGGGACTGACCTTCCGGGACTTGTTGCCGGAGACGATCAGAATATCGTTCATAACAAGGTCCAGATCGGGGTACTGGGAAACAAAGTTGGGGTTACGGATTGTGTCGATGTATTCAAGGCGGACCCGCGATGAATACTGGGCGTAGCGGCGGATCACCTCGTTGGCCTGGACAAAGTACTCCGCGGGACTGACGGCGACAAAGCCGGACTCGGTATTGAGGACGTAGATATTCACATCCGTATCAAGGCCCGCCAGATAATTTTTTGTTTCGTCCGAGATCTCGAAGATCTGATCCGCGGTAAGGTCAATATCCAGCGGATACTTTTTAAAAAGGGACGTAAGGACCACGTTGAAAAGCACGATGACGGCGATTACCACCACCGTAATACAAACCGACACAAAACCGTAGCGGAGGTTTCGTTTCCCGAACAGGGAACCCGGAGAAAATTTCCGCCCGGATGTGCCGGACCCGTTCCCGCCTGGTTCCGGTTTGTTTAATTTAGAGAAGAACTTTAACGCCATGGTTTAACTCCACCTTCTTTTTTCCAGCACCCTGGTAGTCAGGAAAAGGAAAATTCCGCAGACGCTGATAAAAAACACCAGGTTGGCGGCGCCCAAAATACCGTTGGTAATGGGGGTATAACGCCGCATAAAAGAAATACCCTGAAGTATCGTCCGGAGTACCGCGTTGGGAACAATGTCGATAAGGGCGTCCATCAGGAAAACGGCGAGGACCACGACAAAACAGCCGATGGCGGCGATAGCCTGGTTTTCCGTAAGGGCCGAGATAAACTGCCCTATGGCGATAAAGGCGAAACCCAGCAGCAGGATGCCGATGTAGCTCCCCCACACCATCGCCCAGTTTACCTGGGCAAGGATTTCCACCACGACAGAATCCACCATGCTCATGGATACGCCGGCGGCGTACACCACGGCGGCGGCCAGAAACTTGCCCCCGACTATGGCCCCCAGGCTTACCGGGGCGGTGAGCAGGGCCTGATCGGTCCGGTGCCGCAGATCCTCCGTCATTAAGCGCATAGTCAGAACAGGGGTGAGAAACATGACGATGTTGATCATCACCTGAAACACGGGGGTCATAACACTGCTCTGCGCGAAAAGAACCCCGGCAAAGAAAAAATAGCCGGTAAGGAGGTAGAAAACCCCCAGGTAAACATAACCGATGGGACAGCTAAAATAGGCCCCCAGTTCCCGTTTAAGTATGGCTATCATTGCGCTTCTCCTTCGTTGTCGGTCCGGCCATTGTTTTCGGCGGCCGTTTTCCCGTCCGCGCCTTCCCCGGCCGGGGACGCCGGAGCGTCAGGGCCGTTCGTGAGCGCAGCTTCGGCGGGCGCCGGAATCCCAAACTCGTCCGGCGCGCCGGAACGGGATGCAATGGCGGCAAGAGCCGCCTGATCCCCGGCGGTAAGGCGGACAAAGGCGTCTTCCAGGGAAATCCCGCTTCCGCGCAGGGCAAGGATGGGCCGGTCCTTTGCCGCCAGCAGCCTGAAAAGATCGCGCCGAGGGTCCCTGCCGGTTTCGCTTTCCAGTTCAAAATCGCAGGCCCCCAGTTCTTGTGAATGGTCCAGCAGCCTGACGGAAGTAACCCCCGGCAGGGCGCGAAAGGCCGGAAGCAGATCTTCTCCCGGTCCCTCCACGGAGAGGAACAACCGGTTATCCCCAAACCGGGAAAGGTTTTCCAGCGTATCGTTGGCGATAAGAACCCCGTTGTTAATCACGATAACCCGGTCGCAGACCGCCTGGACTTCCTGCAAAATATGGGAAGAAAAGATCACCGCGGATTTTTTCCCGGTTTCGCGGATAAGACCGCGAATCTCAAGAATCTGTACCGGATCAAGACCCACCGTAGGCTCGTCCATGATAAGAAGCCCCGGATTCCCCAGCATGGCCTGGGCCAAACCCACCCGCTGCTGATAACCTTTGGACAGGTTTTTAATAATCCGCTTTTGTACCGGGGCAATGCCCACGGCCTCGCAAATTTCGGCGACATGGGCCTTTTTGGGCAGACTGATCTTTTTAAGGTCGAACATGAAGGAGAGATAGGCCGTAACGGTCATATCCGGGTACAGGGGCGGCCGTTCAGGAAGGTAACCCACATTCCGCTTGGCCCCGATGGGGTCTTCAAGAATCTCGCTGCCGTTTACGGTAACAGATCCGGCGGAAGAAGACGTATACCCGGCGATAATGTTCATTGTGGTGGATTTTCCCGCGCCGTTGGGGCCAAGAAAGCCAAGCACTCCCCTGTCCCCCAGCGTAAAACTGATGTTATCCACTACCCGCCGGGAACCGTAAACCTTCGTTACATTCTGTACACTTACCATATACGCTCCTGAAACACCCACCATACTAAAAATTCCCCGCTTTGTCAAAGAACGTCCGAACTTGTCATACTATCCTCCCTGGCCCATAATAACAGGAACGTATGAAAAAAAATTCCCCTTTTACCGTTATTTACCGCGACGCCCGTGTTGTCGCGGTGAATAAGAGTCCCGGCATCGCGGTAACGGCGGATCGCTGGGATCCCGCCGGGGAACGTCTTGACCAGATCCTCGCCGCCGCCCTCACGGAACCGGCTCAGACGGAACAGTTCCGGCTGTGGACAGTACACCGTATTGACCGGGATACATCGGGACTGGTGTTCTTTGCCAGGGACGAGGAAACCCACCGTTCCCTTTCCCTGGCCTTTGAGCGGCGGCGGGTGGAAAAGCGTTATCTGGCGGTAGTTTACGGCCGGCCCCTTTGGAAAGAAACAAACTGCGACCTGCCCCTGGTTCCCGACGGAAACAAAAAACATCAGACAATAATCGACAAGTACCGCGGGAAAGAATCCCTAACCTGTTTCCGGTTTCTGGGCGGAGTGGGAAACTATTCCGTGGTAGAGGCCATGCCGAAAACCGGGAGGACCCACCAGATCCGCGTACACCTGGCCGCCCTGGGACACCCGGTAGTCTGCGATTCCCTGTACGGCAGCGGCAAGCCGGTGTTCCTGTCGTCTTTCAAACCGGACCGCCGGGGAGACCCCTTTACGGAACGGCCCCTGCTGAACCGGCTGGGACTCCACGCGGCGGAACTTGCCCTGCCCTATAACCCGGAACCCGGCGGACCCGCCCGCGCCGGACAACCCGATGGTAAACAAACCGGCGGTGGACAGGACGACGGCGATCAGGGCGGAAACGGCCTTTTCAAATTAAAAGCCCCCCTAAGCCGCGACATGGCGGCTCTTATCAACCAGATGGAAAAACGGGGCGCCGGGAAGAATTTGGCGGGCTTGCCGTAAAAACCGGAAAGGGGCATACCGGGCCAGGCGGCTGCGGGCAGCCGGTTGAAGAGCGCGGCGCGGGTTATTTTCCATGTGCCAGGTTTAAAACCACCGCCTTTAGGCGGTCAGCTTTTAGCTTGACCGGGGGTGGATGATAACATCATCAAGAGGAAGATGATAACATGGTGGAGTACGCACGGGGAGTCATACGGTAAAACTTTCAAGGAGTGTTTTATGGCGAAGAATTACAAATTTGAGACCATCCAGGTTCACGCGGGCCAGGAAAAGCCGGATCCCGCTACCGATGCCAGAGCGGTGCCCATTTATCAGACGAGTTCCTACGTGTTTCCCACATCCAAATCCGCGGCGGATCGTTTCGCGCTTGCCGAAACCGGGAACATCTACACGCGGATCATGAACCCCACCTGGGCCGTGTTTGAGGCGAGAATCGCGGCTCTGGAAGGGGGCGTTGGGGCATTGGCCGTGTCTTCCGGCGCGGCCGCGACCACCTACGCGATCCAGAATATCGCCCGGGCCGGGGATCACATTGTTTCGGATAACCAGATCTACGGGGGCACCTACAACCTGTTTGCCAATACCTTTAAGGATCAGGGGATTGAAACCACTTTTGTGGACGGAAGCGTCCCTGCCAATTTCGAGAAGGCCATAAAACCCAATACCAAGGCCATCTTCTTTGAAACCCTGGG
>JAISLX010000190.1 GCA_031277045.1 Treponema sp. | reverse complement strand
TACCAAAACCGATGGGAATGAGCAGCAGGGGCTCAAAATTCTTGGCGGCCCCCAGGTAGATGATGAGGAAGCCCACCGCCACCATAAGGAGTTCCTGCCAGCCGAAAACGGTTATGGGAGTCCCCGCCGGGGTTTTCATTTCCGCCTGATCGGTAATAAAAGCGTAAATGCCTGTGGTTTCCGCTATGTTCCGCAGAAAACTACCCAGAGAAACCCGGGGCAGATCATCGCTGTTGGGAATCTTCCCGTTCAGATTCCTGAATGAGGGAAGATCGTCGGCAGAGACCTGGGTTTGGGCCTGGGCCCGGGGGGCGAAGGCCGTATTCACAAGGGAAAAGGCCAGGGCCCCGATTACCAAAAGCATACATATTTTCGTAACCAATACCGGATCTTTTTTAAGGTTCAACATGTTTCCAATCCTTGTTTTTAGCCGATTTGGGCTATGGGCTGCTGGGATGCTACCTGGGCCCCTGGGGCCGCCAGGAAATGAATGGGGCCGGAGGCAGTGGCCTTGATTTCCAGTTCCATCTTCATCGATTCGATGATGAGGATGGTGTCCCCGGACTTGACCTGGGCGCCTTCGTCCACGGCGTAGCGAAGTACCGTACCGGCCACCGGCGCGTTCACCGGGACTCCGCCTGAAGGAACGGCGGCCGCGGGGGCGGCTTCCGGGACAGCGGCGGCTGTGGGAGCCTCCCCTACCGCGGAACCGCCGATTTCCGCCACCGGCTGCTGGGCCGCCACCTGGGTTCCCGGCGGAACCAGGAAGTGGATGGGCCCGGAGGCGGTGGATTTGATCTCCAGTTCCATCTTCATCGATTCGATGACCAGAACCGTGTCGCCGGACTTAACCTGGGCGCCTTCGTCCACGGCGTAGCGAAGCACCGTGCCGGCCACCGGCGCGGCGATGGCCTGCCCTCCCCCGGACCGGGCCGGACCAGGAGCCGCCCCGGCGGAAGGGGCGACCGCCACAGTCCCCGCCGGGGAAACCACGACGGCGTAGTTGGCGCCGTTGACGTTCACGTTGTACTTGGCGGCCTGGCCCGCGCCAGCGGAGGCCGGCGCGGCGGCGGGCTTGACCACAAAGGAGGCGGAATCTACCGGCCCCTGATCCCGTTTCTGGAAGAAGCCGGGGGCAACCTTGGGGAACATAGCGTAGGTAAGCACGTCTTCCACGGTCTTGGCGCCCGCTTTTTTGGCTTCCGCCTCGATTTTCTCAAACTCGTTGGGAATCTCGTCGGCGGGCCGGTTGGTAAGGACGTTCTCGTACTTGTTTTTTTCCAGGGCCAGTTTGATCAGTTCCGGATTGGCGGGGGCCGCCAGCGCTCCGTAACGGCCGGTTACCAGGTCGGCGGTTTCCGCCGTAAGGTTCTTGTAACGGCCAAAAAGGACGTTGAACACCGCCTGGGTTCCTACAATCTGGCTGGTAGGGGTAACCAGGGGAATGTAACCGCAGTCTTTCTGGACCACCTGGATTTCCTTGAGTACCTCGTCGATCTTGTTGGAGGCGTTCTGCTCTTTAAGCTGGTTTTCAAGGTTGGAGAGCATGCCGCCGGGCACCTGGGAAGCGAGGATCCGGGTATCGGCCCCCAGAAAGCTGGATTCGAACTTGGCGTACTTCTTGCGAACGTCCCGAAAGTAGGCGGCAATGTCCAGCAGGGGAATAATGTCCAGGCCCGTGTCGAATTCAGTACCCCGGAAGGCCTCCACGATGGTTTCCGTGGGGCTGTGGCTGGTTCCCATAGCCAGCGAAGAAATGGCGGTGTCCAGAATATCCGCCCCCGCCTCCGCCCCTTTGATCAGAGAAGCTACCGAAAGGCCGGTGGTGGCGTGGGTATGTATCTCCAGCGGCAGGTCCACCTTTGCCTTGATCGCTTTGACCAGTTCGTAGGTTTCGTAGGGTTTAAGGAGACCGGACATATCCTTGATGCAGATCGAATCGGCCCCGGAGTCGGCGAAACTTTTGGCCAGATTCGCGTAAATCTCCGTGGTATGGTAGGGTGTGGTGGCGTAGGAAATGGCCATTTGGACGTGCTTGCCGGTCTTTCTGGCGGCGTCCGCGGCCCGTTTAAGGTTCCGGGGATCGTTGCAGGCGTCGAATATGCGGAACACGCTGACGCCGTTTTCCGCGGCCTTTTCCACAAATTTGTCCACCACGTCATCGGCGTAGTGGCGGTAACCCAAAAGGTTCTGGCCCCGCAGGAGCATCATAACCGGGGTACGGGGAAGTCCCTTTTTGAGGGTCCGCAGCCGTTCCCAGGGGTCTTCGTTCAGAAAACGAATACAACTGTCAAAAGTCGCGCCGCCCCAGCCTTCCAGGGCCCAGTAGCCGATTTTGTCCAGCCGCTCCAGGGCTGGGGCCATATCGGCGGTAGTCATACGGGTGGCAAACAGGGACTGGTGACCGTCCCGCAGAACCAGATCGGTGAGTTTTACTTTAGGCATATTTTCTCCTCATTAAAGAACGGCGGTACCGCCGCTTACGCTCCTACGGCCTTTTCAACGAAAAAACCATGTCCGCGAACGGCGTGGATTTCTTGACGAAATTCACGCCGTTCATTGTTTTCAGCGGCTGCTTTCCGGAAACTCAAGTCTCCGGACAACCTTAGTACAAGAGACGCCTCAAAACCGGAAGGTTTGAGACAGCCTCAATTTTAAAAAATTGGAGCTTTTCCCAAAAGCCAGCTGGTTTTGGGAAAGACGCGGGGGGGAAATTCCCAACGGCGCCGGTCCCCTGTTTTGAGATACCCCGCCGCTCCGCGCAGAGTTCCTCATTTTCCCCCATTCCCGCGATATTCGATGACAGCGGCGGTAATGGCCGCGGTTACCGCGGCGGTCTTGGCGGCCGCGGAAGGACCGGCGGAAACGGCGGACTTTGGAAGGGCCGTCTTGTCCAGACCCAGAGCATGGATAATTTTCCCCACCACACTTACGGAAACGATGAGGATAACCAAAAATCCAAAAACTATCCCCATGCCCAGCAGAGTAAGGGCTCCGCTTTGCCCCAACATCTCAATTATTGTCATACGCCCTCCAGCTTTCAGTTTAGGGAGAATACTACCGGAATATCCAATCCGGTTCAACGGGGCGGCGGGCCATGCTGCTTTACCGCCTGGTTTTGAGCTCGTCCAGGCTGCCCATCCGGGACTTGACCCCCTCGTTTTGCTCAATCCACAGCCCATACGAAACTTCGTTCCGCCATGCTCCTTGTGGCCTTAAAATTTAGCGGGAAAACCGGGCTTTAGACCGGTTTTCCCAAGAGCTTGTCCAAAACTAACCGAGTTTTGGAACAAGCTCCATATACCGGCTTTTTGACCACGGCCGCCCTGTCCCGGATATTCACCAGAGAACGTCCAAAAACAGCACCGGATATAGCGGCTCAAGCGGGCGGTTCCTCCATTCGGCGGCCGGTTCTTTCGCTTCACCGCCGACCCGGTTTATCAGTTCTGGCGACACGTCAACTGCATAGATCTCTTTCAGGTGGTCCTGTATCCGGCGAACGGTCAATCCAGGCGCGTACATCGACAGGATTTTGTCGTCAAACCCCCGGAACTCCCGCCGGCGTTTGGGGACTATCCGCGGCTCAAACGCTCCCTCCCGGTCCCGGGGTACCGCTATCCGCACCGGCCCGCGGTTCCTTGCCGCTCCTGTCGTTCCGGCGGTTGGTAACAGGTTTTGCGCCCTGGCTATGTTTCTCATAGCCCAGGCGTTCAGTCAGATCGGCTTCCTTCGTCCGCTCGATAAGCGCCTTGGTAAGCTGCTTCATGATGCCTTCCAGACCGTAAAAGTCGTCAGGACCGTGGTAGTCTTTCAGGATTGCGTCCAAAACTTCTTTCGCAAAGGCGATACTTTCTCCTTACCGTAATATAACCGTTTACACAAAATTTGTTACAAGGTCCCGTTGACAGCAGATATGACAGCAATATCTTTTCAAAAAATATTCACACCATTATAGAATCATTCGGCTGTATATTTAAATATTCAAACCTAAAGTCTAAAGAATTTTGGAGGTGATCCAGAAAGTATGATGGGTTTTTAAACAAAACCATAATTGATGTAAAAGAAAGCCATATCAAAAGCTTTTCGATGGTTAAACAGTTTCTTAGAAAAACAACAAGTCCTAC
>JAISLX010000187.1 GCA_031277045.1 Treponema sp. | reverse complement strand
GCCAATCTTGATAAGGTCCGCGAGGAACAGGGGTTTCAGGCTTCAGGGGAAGTTGATGACGAATCCGCAAAATCCATAGGAAAGCTATTGGGGGCGGGGGCCATTGTAACGGGTTCACTGACCGATCTGGGGGATGTCTACAGCCTCACGCTCAAAGCAATCGATATAGAAACAGCAACCGTGGCCATGTCGTATCTGGCGGATTTGACAAAAAGCCCGCGGATAGAGACCTTAATGGCAAGCGGAGGCGGAGCGGCGGGAACGGCCCCGGCAGCGCGGATCCCGGCTCAACCGGCAGCAGCCTTAGCTTCAACCCCGGCAGCCTCAGCGCCCGCCCCGGCAGCGCAGATCCCGGTTCAACCGGCAGCGACAGCCCCGGCAGCGCAGACCCCGGCTCAACCGGCAGCGGCAGCCCCGGCAGCCTCAGCGGAAAAGACGTACAAAACCGGCGACAAAGGCCCCGCGGGCGGACTGATCTTCTATTCAACCGATGTCGCCTATACCGCGCCTGCGCCGGTTGACCGCGAATACCAGGCCGGTCAAAACGGGCCGGCCGGAGGCGTTGTTTTTTATCCTGTTGCATTTACGCAAACAACTCCAAAAGTTGACCGGGAATACCGGATAGGCGACACCGGCCCCGCCGGCGGCATCATTTTCTACGTCAACCCCCAGGCCGGTGACTGGAAGTACCTGGAGGCCGCTCCGGCATCGACTGAGTTTAAGCGGAACTGGGGCTTGTATGGTAAGAATATTACCACAGATGTGGTACTTGGGTCCGGCAAGCAGAATACCAAGCTTATTGCCGCTGCCCTGGAGAACGGAGGGGAGATCGGCGCGGCGCTGTTGTGCGTGGACCTTGAAATCGGCGGGTATAAGGATTGGTTTTTGCCCAGCAAGGCCGAATTAAACCTGATGTACCGGAATTTGGCGCTGAAAAACCTGGGGAGCTTTAAGAACGAATGGTACTGGTCCTCATCACAGGCCGATAATGATTATGCGTGGCGTCAGAATTTCGAAGATGGCGAACAGAGAGCCGTCGGCGCTGGCTACTACAAGTCTTATACATATACAGTCCGTGCCATCCGGCAGTTCTAGAAAGGGCGAGCTTATCCCCCGCTCTTGAATTGAAGAAATTTAACCACGAACGGACACGAACAGGAGAGCGTTATTCTGACCTTCCTTCCTGCTTTGCATTCCTGTTTTCCGCAACTAAAAAGAAGTTACAGGTAAAATCAGGGTTGCCAAAGCAGGAATTCGTGTGGTTCGTGGTTCATATTATTCTTCCTGCGTAACGCGAGCAATCAACAAGGGGGTATAAAGATGAAAAAGATTCTGGAAAAACTGCGCATCATACTGAAAACTGTGTATGTAGCGTTAGGGGCGGCGGTAACGCCGGCTGTGGTTCACGCCGGGTATGGACAGATGCAGCCCGATCTCAGCAGTTATACGGTTCCCGTTCAAGGGAGAGTCGTCTCCGACGAAACAGGCGAGCCGGTAGCGGGAATTCAAATCTATTATCATCCTTACGTCAATGCTAAGACCGATAGTGACGGACGCTTTCTTATCTACGTGCCCGAAGAAGATTCTTACACCCTCGATTTTTATGATATTGACTCTTTTGAAAACAACGGATTTTTTACAACCAAATTTATAGATATTAGCCGGGACGAAATTAAGGATCCCTTGGCGGTGAGCCTGTACAGGGAAAGTCAGGTTACGGTTATTCGCGGGACGGTACGCTCTCAAGGAACAGGGGAACCGGTTTCAGGAGTTAACGTTTCTGTTGACTACGGGGTAAATAACAGCAGTGAATCCGGTGAAACCAGGGATACTTCTTTCATTAAATCTCGTTTTGAGGCTTTATCGGACAACGACGGCCAGTTTTATATTCAAGTACCTGAACGGGATACCTACAGGATCTATTTTGGTGATGCCAACCGTTTGTTTCAGTGGAAAAGAATGAGTCTTACTTCTGATGAAATTAAAGCTCCCTTAAGAGTGGATTTGGAGCCAATAACCAGGGAAGAAAAAGAAGAGACCGGGGAACATGGCGAATAAAATGAGGCTTTCCCAAAACTTCAGTTTTGGGAAAGCAACCTTAAAATCCGCAGTTTTGCAAGGTTAAAAACCTGAAAAACTGCAAAAACCTGTCCCAAAACCGTGCGCGTTAGCGCACAGTCAATTAGTTTTGGGACAGGCTCAACATATCCGGTTTTTCCGCGCCGTGTCAAGAACTCACCGAGGGTATAGCTGGGACAGCGTTTTGCCGATACATGGGATATGAGTAGATACTCCTTGTCAACGATATTTTGTGTCCTGTACAGCGCCGTTTCGCTGGTTTTTGTGTCCTGTGCCGGTACTCCCAAACCGGAGGAAGACGAAAATGTCTGGACCGCCCTGGAAAGCGGCGATACCGAGAAAGCCCGGAGTTTCTTCCTGGGGAAAACCAACGTACACACAACCGACGCCAGGGGGAGGACCCCTCTGCATATCGCGGCGGAAAAGGGAGACACCCAACTGGGGATTTTTTTCATCTCTCTGGGGGCGGATGTTAACGCGCTGGACAACGACGGCCGCAGTCCTTTGGGCATCAGCGCGGAACGCGGGGACAGCGGGATGGCGCGGATTCTGGTAAAAAGCGGCGCCAATATACACCAGGCTGTGCCGGGGATTGGCAGCGCCGCCATTGAGGGCATCAACCGGAAGGGAGAGTTTCTTGACGCTCTGCTGAGCGATACGGCCCTTGAGTCCCGGGACGCGGACGGAAGAACCGTCCTCCATCTGGCAGTCTTGGCGGGACAGGTGGAAGCCGTGGAGCGGATATTTGATGCCTGGGCGGGTCTGCCGAACTGGGACATCATGGCCGCCGACAAGCACGGGCAAACCGCCCTGGACATGGCCCTTTCCCGGCCGGATTCCCGGGATCACGCGGAAATCGCGGAAAAACTTATCCTTTCAGGCGGACGGTCTCCAAATCCCATTTATCCCTACTTCGCCGCCGCCGCCCGTTCCTCAAATTACAATATCCGGTCCTCCGACGGCGGAACTCCTTTACACTTCGCGGCGCGGGAAAACTACGTGGGTTTGATACGTTTTTTCACCGAACGAACGGCGGAAATCAATATCAAAGACGCTTCCGGGGCCACGCCCCTTTACGATGCGGCCCGGTACGGAAACATAGAAGCCCTGGAACTGCTCCTCTCCCTGGGGGCGGATCCGAATGTCCAGGACGCCAAGGGAAATTCGGTCCTCCACATTGGTATTCCGGCGAATGTCCACCGGGAAGCTATCAGGCATTTGCTAACGTACCAGGCGAATCCCAATTTGCGGGATGAACACGGGGATTCCCCCCTGCACATTGTGATTATGCTGAACCGGGACAGCGAAGTTCTCCAGTCGCTGCTTTCCGGCGGGTCTGATGTTTCGATCCGCAATATCGAAGGCAAGACCCCCCTCTACCTGGCGGTGGAAGAAAGCAGGACCGCCCTTATTCCTCTGCTCCTGTCGTATCAGTCCGACGTGTTCGCGGCGGACAACGACGGAATCACCCCGTTCACCAAAGCCCTGGAAATAGACAACCCGGTCTTGCGGGCCATGATAACGCCGGAAACCGTTTTCCAGACCGACAGCGCAGGCAACACGATCCTCCATACGGCGATACAGAACGCCGCCGACGTAAAGACCAGCGCCTATATTCTTGACCAGAAGGCTTTTGTGAACGCCCGTAACCGGGAAGGGGACACGAGCCTCCATTTGGCGGTACGCCTTAACGATCCCGAAACCGGGGACCTTCTTATTTCCCGCGGCGGCGATATTTTTGCCCCCAACGCCAAGGGGGAAACGCCTCTGTACCTGGCCTTCCACGCCCCCGGCGCCGTACGCCAGTGGATAATTAATGACAATACGATTGTCGCACGGGACGGTTTGGGAAACGGGATCCTCCACTACGCGGCCCAATGGAACGTTGACAGCCATATTCCTTACATTGTTCAGCAGGGGGCCGATGTGGAGGCGGTAAACGCCACCGGGGAAACGCCGCTTTTTTTGGCGGTCAAGCACAACGGGGCTTCCACCATCAAAGCCCTGGTTAAAGCCGGGGCGGTGATTAACAACCGGGACAGGCTGGGAAATTCCGCCCTTCACGCGGCGGTACGCTGGAACAACGCGGCGGCGGCTGTGGCCCTTCTCGATGAGGGAATTGACGCTAACGCCCATGCCTTAAACGGTAAAACTCCTCTCCATGACGCGGTACGGCTGGGAATTACCGATATCGAAGCTCTGCTGATAGCGCGGGGGGCGGATATTGAAATTCGTGACGCCGAGGGGAATACCCCCCTCATGGACGCAGTAATGGCCGGTTATTCGCCCGCCGCGGAACGGCTGGTGGATATGGGGGCGGACCCCAATACCCGGAACAGCCAGGGGGATACCCCCCTCCACCTGGCGGTATCCTCCGAACGGGACGACCTTGTGAATATGCTCCTGTCCTGGGGTGCTCCCATTCACGCCCGGAATTCACAAGGGCTTACGCCGTTCCGGATAGCCCTGAGTCATTCCCCCGAAAGGGTTTCCGCCCTCCTGACCAAGGACAGAATCCAGGTGGCCGACGACAACGGATCCTCCCCGCTGCATATCGCAATCAGCGAGGGCGCAAATTCCGCCACGGTCCGGGCGATCATCGCCCAGGGCGCCCGTCTTTCTTCGGTCGATTCGGAGGGACGCAGTCCTCTGCGCCTTGCGGTGGACAAGGGATACTGGGATTTGGCCAGGCTTCTGGCGGATTCCGGGGCGGATCCCTTTACCGTGGCGGGGGACGGTAAAACTCCCGGTGAACTGGCGCTTACAAAGGGGGCGGAAGCGGTGCAGGCGGTATTTTCCGGCAAGGCTATCAACGTCCGCGATTCATCGGGGAACACAATTCTGCATTACGCCGCCCGTTCAGGCAGCGCGGAAACCGTTAACCAGCTTTTGCAGCTTGGGGCCAGCAAGTCGATCAAAAACATTTCCGCCGAAAGCCCGGCGGACATCGCGAAGCGGTGGAACCGAATCGACACTCTGCCCATGCTGAATTAACCGGCGGCCGGGGCCTCCGGGCTTCGGTTCCGCAAAATGTCGTTTTTTAGCTTGTTTTGCCATGTATGGAGTTTTCGTTTTACATCCTGGATATTTTCCTGGTCCCCCAGGATCAGGTAAATCCGGAGGAGGGCGGAGAGGAAATTAATGCTGACTTCAAAATCACTAACCCTTTTGGTGAAAAGCTCGTAGCGTTCCCGGTAACGATTCGCGGCCTGAGTAAGCAATTTTATGGCAAGCCGCAGATGGCAAACGGCGGGAGCGTAATACGGGGAACGGGGATCGATATTTGATACCATGTTTTTAAGATCGATGATGTTTTTCGCTACTGTCGCGTAGCGGCCCTCAAGTTCCACAAAACTCCATTTCCATTTGCTGTTTTCCCCGTAGGCGTTTTTCAGAAGGTCGATGGCAAGCCCCATCTTCCGTATCAAAAAATAACGCTGCTCCACGTTCAGCGGGGCAATCTGTTCAATATCCTTCTCGTATTCCGAATAGGGTGCGTCCAGCAGGGTTGTAACTATTTGCTCAAGGTAAAAAACACTTTGGTATATGGATTTTCTGGCGTTGTTAAGGGCTTCCTCGTTCCTGGTTTTTAACATGGAATGGGATATTCCGTCCTGGATGATGTAGTAGGAACTAAGATCCAGCATATCCTCGGCCAGAGACAGGCGTTTCAGGGCCGAATCCGCCGGGTTCCGGTTTATTTCCTCAAGGGCTTTTTCCCCGTTGGCAAGGGCGGCCGCGATTAGTTCCCGGTACCTTTCTGTCTTCTCCCGGTACCGGATTTGTTCCTGGTCGGAAATTTTCACCATGCCGGTTATACCTTGCTTCCGTACTTTGTCAGCAAATCGTCCGCGTGGGCAAGGGCGGCGTTTCCCGCGTCCCCCGAAAGCATCCGGGCTATTTCCCGGCGTTTTTCGGTTTTCCCCAGGACATTGACAGTAGTTACGGTCCGGTCCCCGCTTCCGCCGCTTTCTTTCGAGGGTCTGACAAGCTTTTCCACCTTGTAATGATTATCCGCCCTTACCGCGATACTTGCCAAATGGGTAACACAGAAGATCTGTTTCCGGCTGCCGGTTTTTACCAGGTACTCCCCTACCGACAAGGCTACCTCTCCCCCTATCCCGGTGTCGATTTCGTCGAAAATAAGGGTTTCGGGCGACACGTCGCCGCCCTGAATATCCGCGGAGGCAAGAACCGTTTTAATAGCCAGCATGACCCGCGAAAGTTCCCCCCCGGAAGCGATACGGGACAGATCCTTCAGCGGCTCTCCGGTATTGGCGGAAATAAGAAATTCCACATCCTCCGCGCCCCAGGGCCCCAGTACCAGGCCCGTCTGCCCTTTGGGTCTGACCACGGGGGAAAACCGGGCGTTTGGCATCCCCAGGCGGCCCAGTATCTCCGTAATGCCCCCGCCCAGGGTAAGGGCCGCGGCCTTGCGTTTTGCCCCCAGGGAAACGGAACGGGCGCCAATATCCCTTTCCCGCGCCGCGATTTCCGCCTGTATCTTATCCTTGCTTACCTCGGCGCCGGAAAGCTCCGTGATCTCCGCTTCCGCCCGGGCTTTGTAGGCAAGGATACTCTCTTCCGGATCAGGCCGGGCCGTTGTTCCGGACACGTACTTTTTTTTGAGCCGGCGCAGCAGGGCAAGGCGTTCTTCCACCTCTTCCATCCTGGCGGGATCATAACTTAAACCCGCCCGGTACGAACGGAATTCCCCGGCCAGATCCTCCGCCTCGAAGTAGAGATCGTCCAGGCGTTTTCGCAGCGGTTCCAACGATGTATCTATCGCCGCAGCCGCGTCCAGGGCGTTTCGCGCGTGGCGGCCCATACTTAAAAGCGAATCCTCGTTGTCGTAAAGAGCGGCGGCGGCGGCGTTTACCTGGGCGGCCAGCCTCTCAAAATCCCCAAGCTTTTGGGCCTCGTTTTCCAGTTCCCGGCTTTCTCCCGCACGGGGAGCGGCGGCGGCGATTTCTTCCACCGCGTAACTCAACAGTTCCAGCCGCGCGTCCCGGTCCCGTTCGGAATTTACCAGGGTTTCCAGGGTTCTTTTTTTTTCGGAAAGTTCCAAAAACGCCCGGTTAAAAGCGGCGGCCTCCGCCTCCAGGCCGGCGAAACGATCCAGATAACGGCGGTGGCTTTCCTTACGCAAAAGGGATTCGTGGTTATGCTGACCGTGAAGATCAAAAAGCAGGGCCATAAATTCCGCCAGATCGTTACGGGTAACCGGGATATTCTGGATAAAAATCGAACCCCGCCCGGTGTTTTTGATACTACGCCGCACGATGATCCGGTCGTCCTCCGGCGCGATATCCCGGCCTTCCAGCCATTCCCTGGCATCCCGGTTTTGGGGATGGACCAGTATGACGGCGGATACGCCGGCCTCTCCGGTCCCGGTACGGATCACGTCAACTTCAGCCTTGGCGCCCATAAGAAAGCTGAGAGAACCAACAATGATCGATTTCCCCGCCCCGGTTTCGCCGGTGAATACGTTAAAACCCCCGCCAAACGAAAGGGTAAGATTCTCAATGAGCGCGTAATTCCTGATGGAAAGCTCCTCAAGCATATCAACCCCCGGAAAACGTCTGCCGCGGTGTCCCGGAACCGGGGATAGACCAGGCAAGCTTGGTCCGCAGGGCGTCGTAAAACGCCCGCCGGCCGGAAGCCACGAGCATGGCCGGGAATGGAGCCTTGTGTACGTGAATCCTGTCCCCCGGTTCCAGGGCTTCGGTTACCTGGCCGTCAATGGTCAGCAGCACCCCGCTGCGCTGTTCCTGTTCCACGGTAACGATTACGGTTTCCCGGGGCGGCAGCACAATGGGCCGGTTGGAAAGCGTAAAGGGACAGATGGGGTTGATAATGATCGCCTCCATTTCCGGTTCCAGAATAGGCCCGCCTGAGGCCGCCGAATAGGCCGTGGATCCGGTAGGGGTAGCGATGATAAGACCGTCCGAGCGGTATTCCCCAAGCCGTAAAAACTCAGTGTCGCGGGCTTCCGCGGCGGGGGGAACGGCGGATTCGACATTCAGGCGGATGATCTTGGCAATTCCCAGAGCGGAGATGACCACGTCGTTCAGACAGGGCCCCAAATTTGTCCGCTTCCCCCGCCGTTCTACGGCCACCTCCAGCATGAAACGCCGGGAGACCAGCGCGGAACCTGTCTCCCACTGTTCCAGCGCTGTCTTCCAGTTATCCGGCCGGACAGCCGCGATAAAACCCAGTGTCCCCAGATTTACCGGAATAATCGGCACCGCCCGGGAAGCCATCGCCCGGGCGGTGTAGAGGACCGTACCGTCCCCCCCCAAACTGAACGCCACGTCGTAGGGATCGTCCAGGATATAGGCTTCCTCTTTCTCAAAGGTGAAGGAACGGCTCCGTATCCCCCGGTTTTCCAGTTCGGTACGGATCTCGTCCGCCAGGGCTTTGGCGTTTTCTTTGTGAAGGTTAACGAACAACAACGCCCGTTTTACGGCGGCCATTTCTCGCCCCTTTACGGCAGGGTAAGGATGAGTTTTGAGATTCGTTCTATCTCCGCGGAACTAAGCCGCGGGTACAGGGGAAACAGCACGGTACGAAGACACAGCGAGTAAGCTTCCGGGCAGCCTGCCGCGCTTAACCCCCCGGTTTGTTCGTCTTCCCCTTCCCCGGCGATAGATCCCATCAGGGTACCGGAAAAAGCGCCTTCCACCAGAACATCCTTTTTGCGGGCGTAGGCCTTAACATCTTTAAGGCCGGTTTCCAGAATCAGGGGAAAAGCGTAGTTATTATAACACAGATTTTCGTCAATAACAAAACGCCGGTGCCGGGTACGCCGGGCCGGCTGATCAAATATGTTCGCAATGTCCCGGCGTTTTTCGAGGTTCCGGGCGGATTCCCGAAACTGGATTACCGCCATAGCCGCGTTCATGTCCGGCAGGCCGTATTCGGGCGGAAGACCGGCGAAATTCCGCAGAATCGAGCCGTCCCGGCGGTTCATCGCGTAGAGCAGGGCGCCGCCCCCGGCGGTGAGCATGTCCCGCTCCTCCAGTCCCAAAATGGTAAAGACCCCGGAACCGTCTTTTGACCCTTCCGCGGCGCCGGATTCCGGGGTTTCCGGGGCCGCGGCCCCCTCGGGACCTGGCTGGGAAGAGAAACACGAACCGAAACTCCGGGAACGGTCGTCAATAACCGGGATTCCCAGTTCCGCTATGGCGGGGTAATCCGGCAAAAACCCAAGACTGTGGTACAGCAGTATACAGCGGACTTCCGGGCCCCCGGCGCGGCCAATAGCCGCCTCTATCGTGGTCCGGCTGATAAGGGGACATGATTCCTCCACATCGCAATAAACGGGATTAAGACGCAGATCGCGGAGAACCCGCAGGTAATAGCGGGGGGACAGGGCCGAAAGAACAACCCCCTGGCCTTCTTTAAGATCCAGGGCCTTTAGGGCAATGTACAGGGCAATGACGGGACTGCGAAGGGCAAGACAGTAATCAAAACGGAGAATCTCCTTCGCGTTCCGGATAAGCAGATGCCCCTGCTCCCCGGGGCCTATCTTGTCTTCCACAAGAGCGGTAAGAACCGCATCCATCTCTTTTCGTCTGATGGTGGGAGAGTATACCTCAATTTTCATTGGGCCGCCACGCTACCTACGCAGTTCAACTATTTTTTGCAGTTCTTTGGGGTTAAAGAGGTCCCGAATATCCAGAATGATCAGGTATCCCCGTTCCTGGCGTACCACCCCCTGAATATACTCCGCCCCAATCCCGCTTACCATCTGGGGAGGGGGCTGAATATCCTCTTTTTCGATCGTAACCACCCGGGAAACCCTGTCGATAATAACGCCCAGCTTCATTCCGTCAATATCCAGGATGATAAAACCGGACAGCAATTCATCATCCTCGGAATTCAAAATTTTTTTAAGATGGAACCGCTTATGGAGGTTGATTATGGGGATAATTTCACTGCGAAGGTTAAAAATGCCTTCCACATAGACGGGGGCGTTAGGAATAGCTCTGATACCCTGAACCCGGACAATTTCTTTCACGTCCATGATATTGATCCCGTACAACTCTTCCCCAAGTTGAAAAGTAACCAATTGACTCGAATCGGCCATAAAAATCCCCTTCTGATACAATCTACTATCAGACACGATATCTTATCAAGTATGAAACATGGCCGGCGCATGTACAACATAACGCCGACGGGCGCTTAAAAACAGGGTTTAATGCGGGTTCCGGGCCCTGTCCAAGAAAAAACACGGAGGTATCGCGCGGTATTGACAGATTACCCGAAGATTATCCAAAGTATTCGGGCTTTCCCCACAAGCCGAAGGGAGTACCGCTGTGAAAAAAGAACAATCGTGGATTAAAAATCTGCCGGTTTTGGCTGTCGCGGCAATCCTGCCCGCCGGGATTTTCGCCGAATCCGCGGCCGGCAAGTCCGTTTCCGGCGCCGCCGCGCCGGTCCAGCCCTCCGAAACCGCGCCGCCGGACCGGCGGGAAAAAATCGAAGCTTATTTCTTTTACGAGGAACTCTGCGCGCTGTGCCAAACCGATCAGAACCGGTTTACGTCGATTCTTCAGGAGAAACTGCCCCCGGACGAACGGGATCAGTACCCCAACATGTTCTATATCCTCAACGCCCACAATACCGCGGGCCGCCAGGACTACACGCGGATTACCGGCGAGATGGGGCTGGACCGGGATACGCTGCAATTTCCGCTGCTGATCCTGGGAGGCCGGGTTTTTCAGGGCTACGAGAGCATTAGCGTCAATATCCGGGAAGCCTACCTGACCGCGGCGGAGGATATCTACGTCAACAAACGGCCCTACAACCCGCGGCTAAAGAAAACCGGGGACAACCTGTTTGACGATTATCCGGTTAACCCCGATCACGTAACCCTGGTGTACTTCTACCGCGTTACCTGTCCCGAATGCGCCAAAACAGGCCCCGTTATCGACTCCCTGCCCAAAACGGTTTTAACGGCCGGCGGGGAAAGGCCCCTGGACATAATCAGGATAAACACTCGGTCGGGAAACAACGGAGAGCGTATAGCCGCTTTCTTCGAGGCATGGCAGGTTCCCGACAAGGATCGTGTAGTCCCGGTAGTCTTTCTTTCCGGCTCCTATCTCGCGGGTTACCAGGCGATTTCCGGCGCGCTGCAACAGCGCCTGGGTGAGGATACAGGGCCCTGGCCGCTGTTACCCGTAAAAGAATAACCGCAACCTTTTCCCGTACACCGGGTCTAAATTTCAAGGATTATGGGCCTTTTTCACAATCCGGTATTTTGAAGGGTCCCGTTTCTTAATTCGGTGTGGAGGAAACCCATGAGCAGTGAATTTATACCCTGGGCTTTTTTGGACGACTACCGCGGGAAAGACTTTAAAGGCCAGTGGCCTACCCTGCCGGAAATGTACCGGATAATCGTTTCCCGTTTTGGGGAACGGCCCTGTTTTACGGTATACGAACCTGACAGAATCAGCCTGAGCTACAACGAATCCCTTAAACTTATCGAGGCAGCGGCCCGCTGGCTCCACGCCCGCGGTGTCCGCCGGGGAGACAAGGTGGCGGTAACGGGGAAAAATTCCCCCGAATGGGCGGTGGCCTACCTGTCTATCCTCTTCGCGGGGGCCACGGTGGTTCCCATTGACTACCAGCTGAAAAACGATGAATCGGATCTGCTGATAAGAACATCCGGGGCAAAAATCCTCTTTGTGGACGAGGAAAAATACGAACACTGCCTGAGCCTGGGGCTTCCGGTGGAACTGGTCTCCCTAAATCGGGGCACCGGGACTTATATTTACGACCTGGACGGGCCCCAGGCGGAGATCGAACAGCCCCGGGAAGATGATTTGGCGGCTATTCTGTTTACCTCCGGCACGATGGGAAGCCCCAAAGGGGTCATGCTGACCCACGTAAACCTTGTTTCCGACTGTTATCTGGCCCAGGGAACTCCTTTCCCGGTGTACTCCACCGACGTGTTTTACGCCCTGCTGCCCCTGCACCACGCCTACACCATGCTGGCGGTTTTTATCGAAACCATTTCCACGGGCGCGGAGCTGGTGTTCGGTAAAAAAATGGCCACGCCGATCATCCTTAAAGAATTGAAACTGGGGAAGATCACGATGCTGCTGGGGGTCCCCATGCTTTTCAACAAGCTTCTGGCGGGGATACTCCGGGGTATCCGGGCAAAAGGGCCCGTTGTGTACGGAGCCATCTGCGCCCTCATGGGATTGTCCGGTTTTATCAAAAAGGTCTTCAAGATAAACCCCGGCAAGAAGATCTTCGGCGCGGTTTTGGAACAGGCGTCCCTTTCAACACTGCGGGTCTGTATCTGCGGCGGCGGCCCCCTGGCTCCCAGCGTGTTCAGAAAGTACAACCAGTTGGGCATCGACTTTGTCCAGGGTTACGGCCTTACGGAAACCAGCCCTATCATCAACCTGAACCCCATTACCCGCTACAAAGAAACCAGCGTAGGAAAAGTAATTCCCCAGACAGACATGAAGATTCTCGACCCCGACGAACGGGGCATCGGGGAAGTTATCGTCAAGGGCCCCATGGTAATGAAGGGCTATTACGAAATGCCCGAAGAAACCGCCGCCGTCTTTACCGCCGACGGTTATCTAAAAACAGGGGACCTGGGTTACCTGGACGAGGAAAACTACCTGTACCTTACGGGCCGCGCCAAGAACCTGATCGTTACCGAGGGGGGGAAAAACGTCTACCCTGAGGAAATCGAAAACGAATTCCAGCTTTTTGACGAGATCGACCAAATCCTGGTCCGGGGTTTCACGCGGGACAAAAAGATGAAGATCGAGGGTATCGAGGCCTTGGTTTACCCCAACGCCGATGTCTTTAAGGATCCGGCCCCGGCGGACAAAGAGGCAATCAAAGCCCGGATCGAGAAGATCGTCGAGGAGGTAAACCAGCGGCTTCTCCCCTACCAGAAGATCGAGAGGGTCGTTATCCTGGACGAACCTATGGAAATGACCACAACGAAAAAAATCAAGCGGGACACGCTGTAACCGCGAGATCAGCGCGTGTACGAGGCGATGCCGGCCCTGGCTGTAACCAGCTTTCCTTGAATAATCCGTAAACACGACAGTTTCCATTATTCCGGCGGAAGGGCGTCCTTGCCAATAGAGGGGTATCCGGTCTACAGTGAGGGTATGTTAGAAAAAGTCATAAAGGCTGTTTTTGGCTCCCAGCACGAGCGGGATCTGAAAAAACTTTTACCTATACTCCACACGGTGAACGAGCGGGAATCCTGGGCGGCGGCGCTGGAGCCGGATGAGTTTCCCAAAATGACCGCGGCGTTCCAGGAACGTTACCGGGGCGGGGAAAGTCTGGACAGTCTGCTGCCGGAGGCATTCGCCCTGGCCAGGGAAGCCGCCCGGCGCTGTTTGGGGGAACGGCCTTACGACGTACAAGTTCTGGGTTCCATTGTGCTGCACCAGGGAAAAATCGTGGAGATGAAGACCGGGGAAGGCAAGACACTGATGAGCGTGGCGGCGGTTTACCTGAACGCGATTCCCGGCAAGGGTATCCACGTTGTCACGGTGAACGACTACCTGGCGGACCGGGACGCCGCCTGGATGCGGCCCATTTTCAGCTACCTGGGTTTGACGGTGGGAACGATTCTATCCGACATGGACAACACGCGGCGCAAAGAAAACTACGGCCGGGACGTAACCTACGGTACCAACAACGAATTCGGTTTTGATTATCTGCGGGACAATATGTGCCGGGACCTGGGAAGCCGGGTCCAGCGGGGACACCATTTCTGCGTGGTGGACGAAATTGACTCCATCCTGATAGACGAGGCCCGGACTCCATTGATCATCTCCGGCGCGGCGGAGGACGACACCTACAAATTCGCCGAGGTGGACCGGCTGCTATCTTCCCTGGAAGAGATAAAGAAAAAGGAAAACGGGGAATACCCCGACGAAACCCAGGGCGAGGAAGTAATTGGGGATTATAAACTTAACGAAAAAAATAAGTCCGTATCGTTCAGCAACGCGGGACTTACCAAAATAGAACAGATACTGCAGAAGCGGGGACTCATCAAAGGCGCCGTTGTGGACGAGGGGAATTTCGAATTTATCCACTACTTTACTCAGGCCCTGCGGGCCCACAAGCTTTTTCATATTGACGTGGATTACGTGGTTCAGGATGGGCTGGTACAAATTGTGGACGAGTTCACGGGGAGGATCCTCCACGGCCGCCGCTACTCCGACGGTCTCCACCAGGCCATAGAAGCCAAGGAACGGATCAAAATCGCCCAGCGGAACCGGACCCTGGCGACAATTACCTTTCAAAATTACTTTAGACTGTATGAAAAAATATCCGGCATGACCGGTACCGCCGATACGGAGGCGGTGGAATTCGGAAAAATATACAACCTTGATGTGGTGGTAATTCCCACCAACCTGCCGGTGGCCCGGCAGGACGAGGATGATGTGGTATACCTGAACGAGCAAGAAAAATACGATGCCCTCTGCGACGAGATCGCCGCCGCCCACAAGAAAGGTCAGCCCATGCTGGTGGGAACGGTCTCCATCGAAAAATCCGAAAAATTATCTCAGCTTTTGACCCGCCGGGGAGTGCGCCACGAAGTGCTGAACGCGAAAAACCACGCCAGAGAGGCGCTGATCATCGCCGAGGCCGGGGCCAGGGGCGCGGTAACAATCGCCACTAACATGGCGGGCCGGGGAACGGACATTAAGCTGGGGGGGAACCCGGAGTACCGGGCCCGCAGGCGGACGGGAACCAACGCCGCTCCTGAGGAATACGCGGCAATTTACCGGGACGAGTACGAAAAATGGCGGAAAGATTACGAAGAAGTTAAAGCCCTGGGAGGACTCTACGTTATCGGTACAGAACGGCACGAAAGCCGCCGGATCGATAACCAGTTACGGGGCCGGTCCGGCCGCCAGGGGGATCCGGGAAAATCCAAGTTCTTTATCTCGATGGACGATGAACTGATGCGGCTCTTTGGGGGGGGGCGGATCAAGGGGCTTATGGCGCGGATCGGCATGCAGGGGGGGGAACCTATTTACCACCCGCTGCTGAATCGCAGCATCGAAAACGCCCAGAAAAAAGTGGAGGAAAGGAATTTTGAGCTCCGCAAGCATCTGCTCGAATACGATGACGTACTAAACCAGCAGCGCAAATTCATCTACGAACAGCGGAACGCGATTTTGACGGACACGAATCTAAAAGCCCGTGTTAACGGCGCCACCGCGGACATGGTGGCGGACATGATCGGCGAATTCAAGGAAACCGCCCGGCGAGACCAGAGCGCGGCTTTAAAGGATCTGTCCGAATCTCTGCGGACAAAATTCAACTACCTTTTAAATAACGAAGTTGCGAATCTTAAAAACCTCGACACGATGGAAGATAAAATTCGCGCTGCTCTGGAACGGGACCTGGAAGAGAAAGAGGCCCTGATTACGGCCCCCTATTTGAATCTGTTTATTCGGGATCAGTACCTGGCCGCTATTGACCGCAAATGGCTGGACCATCTGGAAAACATGGAAGCTCTGCGGGAAGCGGTGTATCTGCGCAGCTATGCGCAGAAAAATCCCCTTACCGAGTACAAGGTTGAAGGTTTTCAGATATTTGAGACGATGATTGCCGATATCCGGCAAGAGATCGCTTCGCGGCTCCACCTGGTGCGTATCCGGACCGCCGGTGAACGGGAAACCAGCCCCGCGCAAGCCCGGACCAACGCCACTCACGGTAGCATGAGGGCCTTTGGCGGCATGGCGGCCAGTGGACAACACCCGGCCACCCAGGGGGAAATGGTTACAGTGGTCCGCGCCTACCCCAAGGTGGGCCGCAACGACCCCTGTCCCTGCGGCTCCGGGAAAAAGTACAAACACTGCCACGGACGCTAGGTATAAACCCGCAAAAAATGCGTAGCATAAGGTTATGGGGCAAAAAAAAGCTTGGCGGCTTCCTACTTTCCCGCCCTTTAGAGGGGAGGTATCATCGGCGTTAGAAGGCTTAACTTCCGAGTTCGGAAAGGGATCGGGTG
>JAISLX010000177.1 GCA_031277045.1 Treponema sp. | reverse complement strand
CCTGCAGGTTCGTACCGCCCCCGGAGACCAGCACCAGGATATAAAGGGGGGGAGCCCCCCCCCTCGTTCCGGCCTCCTCGGGGCCTGCGGCCCCTGCGGTGTCCTCCACTACCCCCCCCCTGCTCCGGCCGATCCGGGATACGGTCACTTAAAGCGCAGCCCCGGCGCGGCGGCCCGCTCCACCCGGCCAATCTCCCAGGCCGGGAAACCCTGGTCCCCCAGATATTCGATAGCCTTCCCGCAGTCGCCGGGCGGCAGGGCCAGGACAAAGCCGATCCCCATGTTAAAGGTTCCGAACATCCGCCGGGCCAGTTCCGGGCCGGTTTTCAGAAGCCCCGCCCCCGCCCGCTGGGCCGCCGCCCCGATTTCCGGCAGACCCGCCAGGGCCGACGCGATGCGGGCAAAGAGCGGCGGGATGGTCCAGGACCCGCTCCGGATCACGGCGGCAAAGGGGCCGCCCTCCTCCGTCCCCCCCGGCCCTGTTCCCGGCCCTGTTCCCGGCCCGAACATGCGGGGAATGTTCTCGTAGAACCCGCCCCCGGTGATATGGGCCATGCCCCGGACTTCCACCCGCTCCAGCAGGCCCAGGACGGGCTTAACGTAGAGCCGCGTAGGTTCCAGCAGGGCCATGCCCAGGGGCATGCCGCCAAAATCTTCGTCAAGGTTGGGCAGGAGTTTGCGGATAAGGCTAAAGCCGTTTGAATGGGCCCCCGACGATGCGATCCCCACCAGGCTGTCCCCGGCGCGGATACGCTTCCCGTCGATAATGTTCTTCCGGTCCACGATGCCGACGGCAAAGCCCGCGATGTCGTACTTGCCCTCGTCGTAGAAGCCGGGCATCTCCGCCGTCTCCCCGCCCAGCAGGGCCATCCCCGTTTCGCGGCAGCCCCGGGCCACGCCCCGGACCAGCAGAGCCGCCACATCGGCGTCCAGTTTGCCGCAGGCCAGGTAGTCCAAAAAAAACAGGGGCCGGGCCCCGTGGCACAGCACATCGTTGGCGCACATGGCCACGCAGTCGATCCCCACCGTGTCGTACTTTTTCAGCCGAAAGGCCAGCTCAAGCTTCGTACCCACGCCGTCGGTCCCGGAGACCAGCACCGGTTCTTCCATGCCGGTCCCAGCGGCGCCGGGCGCTATGTCGGCGGGGCCGGACGTTCCAAACGCGCCTCCCGCCGTAAAGCGGCCCAGGCTGAACATCCCCGCGAAACTCCCGATACCGTTCAAAACCTCCGGCCCCGAGGCCGACGCCGCAAGTTCCCGGTACTTTTCCACCGCCCGGTAGCCTTCCTCGATGTCGACCCCCGCCTGCTTGTAATCCATTCCGCGCTCCGAATCCGTGTTCTTTGTTGTGCTTATGTAGCCGTGCCCGGAAACCCGCGGGTTCCGGACAACGAATGAAGAACCCTTTCAAATAAAAAGCCTTCCCAAAATTTCCGGTTTTGGGAGGGCTTATGATACAGCGGATACTACCACAAAAAACATGGGGCCGGAAGGCAGCCGGGGTTTAAAACCGGTTTACGCGCGCGTCAAATTCAGGTACTTGTGCAGGGTTTTCCGTACCGCCCCTTTTCCCTCAAGGAATTCGGCAACGTAAGATTCGATTCGTTCCCCCAGCCCCGCCTTGTACAGGTCAAGGGCGAAAATCTTGCTGTTGGAAAGGATGTTCCGCAGTTTTCCCGCGGCCGTGGCAGGTTCACCCAGTTTTACCCCGCTCAGTTCTGAACGGAGGCCGGCAAGCAGGGGGTCCGGGCTGGGGGTAAAGGTATTCCCCTCGTCATCAAGACCCAGAAGGTAACGGCACCAGGCGGCGATAACCAGGGGAATAAGGGTGAGCTTTTGTATGTCAAGATCGTCCCTGGCCGCGTAAAGTTTGAGCGTTTCCCCAAAACGGATCCCCAGTTTTTGGGAGGTGTCGGTGGCGATACGCTGGGGGGTATCGGGAATGTTGGCGTTGGGAAGCCGCTTGGTAAGCACCTCGTCAATAAAATCCGCCGGTTTTATGATACGGGGATCGGTAACTACGGGCATCCCCTCGTCATAGCCGATCTTCCGCGCCAGGGCCGCCAAATCCGGGTCCCCCATCTCCGCGGCGATAGACTGGTATCCCAAAAGGCAGCCGAATATGGCCAGGGCCGTGTGCAGGGGGTTAAGACAGGTACAAACCTTCATCCGCTCCACCATGTCCACGGTTTGGCGGTCTGTAAAGTAAACGCCCGCCTTTTCCAGCGGGGGCCTGCCGTTGGGGAACAGATCCTCTATCACCAGGTATTCGGTTTCCTCGGTATTTACAAACGGGGCGGTAACGGAATTTTTGGCGGTCTTTATCACGTCCATACCGTTCAGCACCGCCTCAAGCCGCTCCTTTACCCGTTCCGAAGGGTAGGGGGTAATTTTGTCGATCATGCTCAGGGGAAAGGAAACCTTGGACCCGCCGGAAAGCCAGTCCACAAAGCCCTGGTCCACGCGGCCGCGGGCCTGCCATTCGCGCGCCACGGTAAGTACCGCCTCTTTAAGCCGGTCCCCGTTGTGGGAAAAATTATCGGTACTAAGAAGGGCGACAGCCCCGCCCCCGGCCCGCCAGCGTTCCCAGCAGAGGGCGCAGAGTTTGGTCATGGCGTGGACAGGCGCGGCCATTCCCGCGTCAAATTCTTTAAGAATGTCCGGCCGGAAACCGCCGTCAATGCCCCGCAGATCGTAGCCTTTTTCGGTAATGGAAAGGGACACAACCTGAAGGGAAGGAGCGCGGAAAATCTCCTTGAGCCGTTCCCACGCGCTTAAGTCCGCGCTGTCGGCGGCAATAGCTTCGGTAACGCTGGCGATCAATTCTTTTTCTAAATTCCCGTCGGCCTTCATGACCACCCGCAGGCCCAGGTTGTCGTGGGGCCGGTAAACTTTTTCGATAATTTCGTAATCAAAGGGTTCAATGACGATAATCCCCTGGCCGGCGGCCCCCGTTTCCAGAAGCCGCTGGGCCAGGGCCGAATGGTAACCCTTAAAAAGGTTGCCGGAACTAAAGTGTACCCAGACCGGGGTCCGCCGGGTTTTTTCCCGCACCGCGTCAATATCAAAGGCCGGAACGTGGATGCCCGCCTTTTCAAATTCAGCTTTGTGTTCCCGCAGGCAGCGCATGGTTAATTCAAGCATGTGTCTTTCCTTAATTCAAAATTGACAATTGAAGCTGTTTCAAAACCGCGCGTTTTGAAAACGGCTCAATTGTTTCCCGCGCAACGGCGGTGTTTTCCAGCGGTCAGTGTCGTCTATGTTACCACTCTAGCAGTTTGTTGCGCTTCACGCATACGACTTAAAAAAACCGGCGTTCAGGCTGCTAGTATAGTTTTACCCGGATAGTCAGCGCCGCGGACTTCTACGGGGCGCCGGGTTTTTTCGCCCGCCACTTCTCTATCCGGTCATACGCGGCGTTGATCTTCGCCATTTTTTTGGTCGCCTTCTCCATGTTGCCCTGGTGGCCCGCGTGGCGGTCCGGGTGGTGCAGCTTGAGGAGCCGCCGGTAGGCCGCCTTGCACTCCTCCGCCCCCGCGCCAAAGGGAAGCCCCAGTTCCGCGAAGTCCGGGCGCAGTTCTTCCGGCGGTCCCGCGGGATCGCGCCGCGGGGCGCTTCCGGCCGCGCCCCGGTTTCCGGTCCAGTCCCGGCTTGTAGTCCGGTTATCGCCCCAATCCCCGCTCCGGGCCCGGCCCGTGGTCCGGTTGTCGCTCCAGTCCCCGCCGGACCAGGCCCCTCCGTTCCGCAGAAAGCTTTCCAGTTCGGCTTCTGCCTCTTCCAGATCCGGATCGGCTCCCCGCGGCCGGCCGAATATCCGCTCGTCCTCTTGGGTTAAATAACTTTTGATTACGTTTTCCAGGCGGTTAAATATTCCCACAACGCCTCCCGCGCCCTGTCGAGTGAGGCTTTCCCAAAACCGGCCGGGCTTTGGGGAAAACCCCGCACTCCAGGTAATTTTACCGGAATTGGGGCTTTTACGCCAGATACGGACGCGGCGGCTTTTTCCGGAGATTTTTCAGCCTATGGATTTGGGGCATTTTTCGCGGCGTCAATCCGACAAAATCCGCAACGGCGCATAACATTCCGGCTGTTTACGACGGTTTGGCGGCCCGAATAGGGAAATGCGTAGCATTTCCAGGGCCGACAAACTGTGCCGGAACAACGGCGTGGGAATGGAGCGTAGCGGAATGACCTAGCCGTTGCGGAGGCCGAGCCGCCTAC
>JAISLX010000122.1 GCA_031277045.1 Treponema sp. | reverse complement strand
ACCGCCGGCCGGATTGAACGTTTCCGCAGAAAGTACAACATCACCACCTAGCAGGTTGTTGCGCTTCGCGCACAAGGCCCCAAAAATCGGCTTCCAGTCGATTTTTTACCCTACAAACTGAGTAAGCAGCCCGGTAATCTGGGGTTTTTTGCGGCATCAAGCGCAAAAACCCACAAGAGCGACAGGCTGCTAGGCCCGGGCGGGCGGTACCCTGCGGGGGGGGCTTCAGCCGGATGTGAACAGGTAGCAGGCGGGTATTCTCCGCCCCTTAAAATCCTCGTCCCGCAGGTTTTCCGTCAGATCCAGGGGGGGCCGGCCCTGCGGAATCCCCCCGTCCAGCTTAAAACCCCTCATGTTGGCGCTGAATACCAGGGCCCCGCCGGGGTTTAGAAGCCCCAGGCACTGTTCCAGCAGGGGGCCGTGGTCGCGTTGGATGTCCAGGGTGCCCCGCATCATCTTGGAATTGGAAAAGGTGGGGGGGTCCAGGATGACAAGGTCCCAGCGGCTGCGGGCCCGTTCGGCCCCGGCAAGTAAGGGCCGGACATCGGCGCGGAGGAACCGGAATTCCGGTTTCCCCCCCAGGCCGTTCAGCTCAAAGTTCCTCCGGCCCCAGTCCAGGTAGGTGTTGGACAGGTCCACCGAATCCACCGACGCCGCGCCCCCTGCGGCGGCGCAAACCGAAAACGAACAGGTGTGGGCAAAGAGGTTCAGCACCCGTTTGCCCCCGGCCCTGCTGCGGAGCAGGGCGCGGAGGAGCCTCCGGTCAAGAACAAGCCCCGTGTCCAGGTAATCCGACAGGTTCACCCAGAATTGCAGGCCCCCCTCGCGGACCCTGATCCGTCCCTCCCGTAGTTGCGGCCCGCCGCCCCCCGGGGGCCCGTACCCCACGCCGCCCCGCTGCCGCCGCCGTTCCCGGACAAACAGGGCGGACGCGGGGATCCCCAGCGCCCGCCCTATGGCCCCCTCCATCGCGGCAAGCCACAGCTCCTCCTCCGCCGGGTCCTTGTCGTAGGGCCTGCGGTACAGCGAGCCGGCCGCGAAGCCCCCGGCCTGGCGTGGTTCTTCAGCCTCCGGTTCTCCGGCTTCCCGGTAGAAGTCCAGGGCCAGCGGAATTTCGGGAATATCCCGGTCGTACAGGCGGAAGGCGCCGGCCCCGGTACGCCGGGCCCACTTTGAAAGGTGCCGGTAGCGCTTCCGCAGGCGGTTTTCCAGCATCAGGGCCTGGGAGGCGGTTTTGGCGTCCATGGGTCCGGCGGAGTTGTTTTGCTCTGTCATGCGGCCCCCCTCAGAGTAAATTTACATTACCGCCCAAGAAGGCTACACTAGATCCTAACGATATGGTAATTATCCGGCCCGATAAGTTCCGCGTGCCCTGGTTCAGGCGGTTTGGGATTCCGGCGGCTGCCGCGCTTGCCGTCCTCCTGGCGGCGGCGTACTTTTTTTCCCGCCCCCCGGCCCTGGTGGTAAGCGATGCGGGGTTTGACTTTGTCTACGGTTTCAGACGGACCCTTGCCGGGCAGATCGGGCTTTCCCTGCGGCTTTTCCGGCGGGTGGAACGGGTCCTTATAGCGGAGAACGCGGACCCCGACGCCCTGGCGTTCGCCATCGAGGAAAAGGAACAGCGCCCCTGGGCGGTTCTGGGCCATTCCCGTTATGCCTGGGGGCTTGGGCAGTACGCCCGCCAGCGGGAGGATGTCAGGGTTGTCGTCATCGGGGAGGATTCCGAATCTTCGGAGCCCCGGCCGGGCCCCGCCGCGCAGGGGGAGGCGGAGTTTGTGTTTCCCGATGCCGGGCTCAATTCGTGGCGGCTGGGCCGCTGCGCCGCGCTGCTGGCGGGGGAAACGGCCGGAATCGCGCTGGTTTTTCAGGAGCAGCCGAATTTTCCGGTGCGGCGGGATGCCTTTCTGGCGGGGCTGCAGGAAGAAAATGAGAACATCGTCCCCTATTACCTGGACTCCTCGTCGGATTATCCGTCCTGGGACGCGGTTCGCTGCGTGGTTCTGGCGGGGCCTTCGGAATCGTCCTTTGGCGGGGGGCGCGAGATCCCCTTCCTGCTCTATTCGTGGATGGATCCCGCCCTTAGCCCGTCCTCCGTCAAGGTAGTCGCCGATGATTCGCCCTGGGCTCTGGCCTCCGGGGCCTTTCTGGCCCCCCCCGGCGGGGGCTACCGGGTCTTTCCTGCGGCGTTCAGCATCCCCTGGGGCAGGGTGGGGGATTCCGGCCTGCGGAAAAAGTTAAAAAAGGCCATTTCTTCTCAAATTTCCCAAGTTTCCCTGTAGAATATCCGGGTGAATTTGACAAAGCTACCGATAAGAAATATAATGAATTTCGATGTTCACTGTTCCCGGAGCGGAGGTTTTCCTGCTGTTTTCCGGGCGGGACAGATTGGAAAAGGAGTAATTGGATGAAACAGGGCTGTTTCAAAGTCGTTTGTCTTGTTCTTCTGGCTTGCGTGGTGGTCATTCCGGGGTTTTCCGATGAGACTACCCTAAATTCCGAAGCGTTTGTTATAGAGTCTTTTGACGGAGACACCGCCCACGAGTGGCTTGTCGCGGGGAAACTTAATTCTTATGAGTATTCCTGGCAAGGTACGGCGAACAGGTTCGTGACGGAAGGCTATCCCAGAATTAGCTCCGTTTCCGCCTGGCCGCAGGCGCTGTTTGGGATCAACCGCGAGGGTAATAATTACCGGGCCCTGGGTATTTTGGGCAATTTTAAGCACCCGGGTTACAACTGGGTGGATGTGTATCCGGTGGCGGTCAACGCCGAAGGTGAGGAGGAAGCCTTTGAAATTCCCCTTCCGGGCCGGGTTCAATACCTGGACATCTGGGCCTGGGGCGCCAGCCGTGATTTTTACCTGGACGCCTATGTCCGGGATTATCAAGGCATTGTCCATGTTTTAAGGATGGGGGCCCTTTCCCACAAGGGCTGGGAGAGCCTGCGGGTCTCCGTTCCTTCGCATATCAGACAGTCCAGACGGGTCGTGCCACATTATGCGGGCTTGCGTTTCATTAAATTTCGCATCTGGACCGGCCGTACCGAATCGGTCGGTGATTTCTACGTGTATTTAGACCAGTTTAAGATACTTACCGACACCTTTGAGTCCTTCTATGACGGTAATGATCTGGCGGATCCTGAGCATGTGCAGGAACTCTGGTCGGGGAATAACTAAGGGGGCCCGTAAATGAAGCGTGTTTTTCTATCTGCTTTGGTTTTTTTCTCTGTCGTTTCGCTGTTTGCCCAGGAGGTTGGTCAGATCAATCCTGGGGATATTGGCGCAGGCGCCCCTAACCCGGGTCTGGAATTAAAAGAAATTTCCGTTGAAAAATTTGAGATAGAGGGGTTCTGGAGTTCCCATATTTCTTCGGATAACGGGTATACCACTACCCGGCTTTTCACCGGCGCGCCGGCCGGAAAAGAACCGATGGAGGACGAGGAACAGCTCCAGATCGCCGAAAAATATGTTCTTGGTACGCGGGTCGATTTTATACACCGGGGTCATACCTCGATATACTTCCGCCCCCAGCAGCCCATCTCTATAGAGGGAATTACCAAGACCGTGTCCCTGTGGGTGGTGGGCAGGAATTTCAGGCACGAACTGTACCTCCTGGGCAAGGATTTTCTTGGCCGCGACTTTGAGTTGTATGTCGGTAGGCTGGACTTCACGGGCTGGAAGCAGCTGCGCGTGGCGATTCCGCCGCCGACGGATGACGGCAAGAACGGTATTGTTCAGCGTGATAACCACTACTTTAGCAGGATGGGGATCATGATTACCGGGCTGGTGATCAAGGTTGATCCCTGGGAAACCTTTGGCAGTTACTATGTCTACTTTGACGACATGAGGGCGGTGACGGACCTGTTCACCGAAAATAACCGGGATCCCGACGATATGCCGGATTCCTGGTAGGATTCCGGATTCCCGCGCCCTGTTTCGGGCGCGGCATTGAAGGCGGTGGCGGCGGTTACCGCCTTTTTTTGTGCCCCCGGTTTTCCGGCGCGGGATCGGCCGGCCGGGGGTGCGGCCTGGGAATTCGCCCCGCCGCCACCGCCCGGTAGGTGTAAAACCTTTTCCGCTTTCCGGTCCGTTCCACGACGCCCATTTTATTAAGGACGTAAAGGGTTTTTCGGGCCAGCGTTCCGGAAATCCCCGCGCTTTCGGCCAGGGAGCTAACGGTAAAGTCCCTGTTCAGGGCGGCGGGGATAAAGCGGCGGTAGTCTCCCGGTTTTTTTAGGACGATTGATCCACGCCAGCCCGTAAGTTCCCTGCCGGTAATGCTGGTTCCGCCCCGGCGCCAGGACCCTTTGCCGTCCTGAACCCGCTGTTCCATCACGTCGATAAGGGCCAATTCCACGGATATCCCCTTTAGCAGCGGAAGTTCCGGGGCGTACAAGAGGCTTTTAAACAAATCCCAGGGACTGCCCCGGCGGGGGCTTTTTTGTCTTCTCAGCAGCAGGGCGTTTGTGCTGTAAGTTTCAATGTACTTGGTAATAACAACCGGGTGGACGATCCGTACCGGGTGGCTGAGCAGGAGGTTTTTTACCTTTTCTTTTAGGGGGCCAAAGCTGCCGGTTTGAATTTCGACAATCTCCCCCGCCTCGGTAACGCAATCACAGACGTATTCCCCGCATACCTGTTCGATACGGCCGTTTGCCCCTCTGTAACGGAATTTCAAAGCCCGGTGAAGGCCGCTTTCCCGCCGGGTTCCGATAGCGGGATTAGGTCCGCGCATAGGGGAGGAGTTCCTCCACGCTTAGAAGCTCCAGATAATGAAACGTTTCATTGGTTCCCCGGCTTTCGGTTACTCGTATCTTGTGTACCCGGAAGGCGATCATCCGGCTGGTGGGGAGGGGCAGGCCAAGGATCCGCCCGTCAATACCCACCACGGCGTTTAACGGGAGTCGTGCGGGAATTTCCTGGATATCCCCTTCGGGAAAGACAACAAAGTATTCGGGTATGAGCATAGATAGGCCAATATTAGACCTTCTTGGGCGTACCGGACAAGTAAAAAAAGTTTCGATTTTTGTTCGGAAGTTATTGACATTGATCTCTAACGGATCAATACTTCTGGAGGGTGGAGAATAGTGGGGGAACAAGCTATTCTATAATTATTCGTGGGGAAAGGTGGTGATGGAACCAGGAGTTGGCGGGACGTTTCCAAGTACGCTGGATGATAAAGGGCGGGTTGGAATCCCCATTAAACTGAGGGACAAGTACTCCGGGGAACTGGTGATTACCCTGGGGCTGCGGACCTGCGCCTGGATCATGCGGAACGAAGTTTGGAACCGGATACATGGACAGCTGGCCGGTTCCGGCGCGCTTACCGAGGACGATCAGGAACTGGTTGAACTTCAGTTTGTCGCCCCGCTGATGGAGACGGAACTTGACAAGGCGGGGCGTATCGCCATACCGCCGATAGTCCGGCGTTACGCGGGCTTAAAAAAGGATTGCATGATCCTTAATCTGGAAAATCGTTTGGAGGTGTGGGACGAAGAACTGTTATTGGCTCATTTACTTGAAAACCGGACCGCGACAAAAGAGGCCATAAGAAAGATGGGGTCGTTGAGGCTTTTTAAGCTGGATACCTAGGGATTTGGGAGGGGAACTATCCGGCATGGAAGCGATACATACTCCGGTACTGGTGGAGGAGGTACTGCGGTATCTTGCCCCCCGCGGGGGGGAGGAACTGATGGTGGACGCCACCTTGGGGGAAGGGGGGCACAGTTATGCGTTCCTTTCCCGTTTTCCGGACCTCAACATTATCGGCGTTGATGTTGATCCCGCCATTCAGGAGATCGCCAGGGAACGGTTAAAGGAATTTAGGGAACGGATTCATTTCCATTCAGGCTGGGCGCGGGATTTCCTTGCGGCCTATCCCGGGGATTTTAAGCGGCCCAATTCCATTCTTATTGACTTGGGGATAAGCCTTTTTCATTATGAAAAATCCGGCCGGGGCTTTAGTTTCCGTAAAGATGAGGCTCTGGACATGCGCCTGGATCCCCGGTCAGGTCCGGGGGCGGCGGAACTTATCGCTGCCTTGGGGGAACGCGAATTGGCGGATCTGCTGTTCAGGAACGCGGAAGAGCGGCACTCCCGCCGTATCGCCAGAGCAATCGTGGAGGCGAGAGAACAGGGGGCCCTTCGTTCAAGCCGGGCTTTGGGGGATTTGGTGGAACAGGCGGTGCCGGTGTCGTACCGGAACGGTCCGGTTCACGCGGCGACAAAGACATTTTTGGCGCTGCGCATAGCCGTAAACGGAGAACTGTCCCGGCTTAAGGACCTTTTGGAAGCGGCCCTGCGGGTCCTGGAACCGGGGGGCAGACTGGGAGTGATTAGTTTTCATAGCCTGGAAGACCGCATCGTAAAGGGATTCTTCCGGCAAAAAAGCGGGGTCTCTACCTATTCTCCGGATGTGCCGATAGGTAGCAATGCCCGCACCGTTGTTGTTTTAACTCCCAAGGGGGTAAGTCCCACGGAGGCGGAAAAACGGGCCAATCCCCCGTCCCGGAGCGCCCGGCTGCGAGTGGCGGAAAAAATTTTTAATAAGGACGGACCATGATAAAACGGTATCTACTGGTTTATTTTGTCGCTTTGACCATACCAGTCATGTTGGCCTTGGTTTCCTGGCAGTCTGCCCGGTACATGGACATTGAACGGAAAACGGCCGCCCTTGAGACGGGACAAGAGGAATGGGTGGAAAGCAATAACCGGCTTATCGCGGTTATCGCCATGCTTTCGTCTTCAGAGCGGATTGCGCGTATCGCCCAGGAACAGCTTGGCCTGAGCCGTGTCGGGCCGGAAAACGTACTTCAGATTGAAATTACCGGGGAGGGGGAATTTTGAGTTTTACCGTGGACCGGTCTACGCCAGTTCTCATGGACTTCGCCCGCCTGGGCGCGGCGGTTTCGGGCTGTGTCCGTGGGCCGGAACGGCGAGGTTTTATCTCGGTCCATCTTGATTCCCGGAAGGTAACGCCCGGTTCCCTGTTTGTCGCCCTGACGGGATCCGTTCAGGACGGGCACCGCTATGTGGAAGCCGCTTTTAAGGCGGGCGCTTCCGGCGCGCTGGTTGAGCGTTCCAAGCTGGAGGATCCGGCCCTGGGCCTTGAGGAAACAGCGGACCGTTATGGCGGAACCCTTGTCGCCGCGGAAAACAGTCTTAGAGCCCTGCAGGACGCGGCGATGGTTTACCTGGAAGGATTCCCCAATCTGATAAAAATTGGCGTGTCCGGGTCCAGCGGAAAAACGACGACGAAATCCATTGCCGCCGCGATTATCGGCGGGGAACGGGAAACCGTGATGAATCCGCTAAATTTGAATTCGGAAACCGGCCTTCCCCTGGCGGTCTTTGAGGTGCGGGATCGCCACCAGGTTGGAATCTTTGAACTTGGGATGAACCGGAACGGTGAAATCGCGGAACTGGCCCGTGTTCTCAAACCGCGTATAGCGCTTATTACCAACATCGGCCTTTCCCATATCGGAAAGATCGGCAGTCTTGAGGGAATTGCCCTGGAAAAAAAGCGGATTTTTTTGTACCAGAAAAAAGATGATATTGCCCTTATCCCCGCGGACTGCCGGTTTCGGGATTTGCTGGCGGAGGGCATTACGGGGATTCCGCGTTTTTATGGTCCGGGTACTCTTGATGGCCTGGGCCCGGTTCGGGACCTGGGACTTTTAGGCAGCGAGATTGTGTGGGCAGGGGAAAAGGTTCGCTTTAGGCTTCCGGGGAAACACAACCTGGCGGACGCCGTAGCGGCAATCGCCATTGCCCGGGAGCTTGGAACCGGCGACGCCGCCATACGACGGGGCCTGGAATCGGTGGAACCCCTCTTTGGACGCGGCGAGGTCTTTACCGGGGATATGACGGTAATCCGGGACTGTTACAACGCGAACCCCGAATCCACGGCCGCGGCCGTGGATTTTTGCGATAACCTGGAATATCCGGGACGGAAGGTATACGTTCTGGGTTCCATGCTGGAACTGGGGGACGCCTCGGCCGCGGCCCACCGGGATCTAGGCTTGTCCCTGGCCCGGTCCCCCGTGGACATGGTGTTTTTTTACGGCGGCGAAATGGAGCGGGCCGCCGCGATTCTGGAGGAAAAGGCCGGCGGGGAGGCAGGGAAAAAACCGAAGCGCGTTTTCCACACCAACGATATGGATAAACTTAGTTCCGCCCTTGGCGGCTATGTTAAACCGGGGGATTTGGTCCTGGTAAAAGGGTCCCGGGGCTGCGAACTGGAGCGGCTTGATCCGGTACTGCTTGGCGAAACGGGGAGGGGGGAGAAAAAATGTTCTTAGAGTTTGTGTATCCCCTGTACAAATATTTTACTCCGCTTAACGTTTTTGTATATCTGACTTTTCGGGCGGCCTACGCGGCGCTTACCACCCTGCTCATTGCCTATGTTTTTGGTCCCCCGGTCATAGAGGCCCTGCGAAAACTAAACATAGGACAGGCGGTTAGAACCGATGGTCCTGCCACACATTTGGCAAAAAACGGAACCCCCACTATGGGCGGTATCATGATTATTTTTTCCGTGCTGTTTTCCATGCTGCTGTGGCAGGATATTAAGAATGATAAAGTTATTCTTGTGGGCGTTACCCTTCTGGCTTTTGGGCTTGTCGGGTTCGTGGATGATTACCTTAAAGTAACCAAACGAAATTCCGCGGGACTTCCCGCCCGGGCAAAGCTTGCCGGACAATTTGCCATAGCCACGGGGGTGGTAGTGTTTCTGTATTTTCACGGGGGGGAAGAAATTACCTACCTTTACCTGCCCTTTTTCAAAAACCGGGTAGTGGATATGGGCCTTCTGTGGATTCCTTTTGGGGTGCTTTTGATTGTGGGAGAAAGCAACGCGGTTAATTTTTCGGACGGTCTGGACGGGCTGCTGGCGGGTCTGTTAATTATGGTGTTTATTGCCCTTGCGATTCTCTGCTATCTGAGCGGCAGGTCGGATTATTCGTCGTATCTGGGAATACCCTATATCCAGGATTCGGGGGAACTTACCATTTTCTGCCTGGCGGCGGCGGGGGCCTGCATAGGGTTCGTTTGGTACAACGCGCCGCCGGCTGAGTTGTTCATGGGGGACGTGGGGAGCCTGTCCCTGGGGGGGGTGGTTGCCACGATCTCCCTGATCATAAAAAAGGAAATACTGGTTCTTGTTATCGGCGGGGTGTTTGTACTGGAAATTGCTTCGGTCGTAATACAGGTTGTTTCGTATAAACTCCGGAAGAAGCGGGTCTTTAAAATGGCTCCCATACACCACCACTACGAATTATCCGGCATCGCCGAATCTAAAATCGTAATTCGTTTTTGGATTTTGGGGGGCTTATTTGCCATTATAGCGCTTTCCACGCTGAAAATACAGTAGGGGGTGAAATGTACCAGTTCGAAGCCGAAAAATCGCCCCGTTTTGCCGGGGAGAATCACGTTCTTGTCGCCACTGTGTTTCTGCTCACCGGCGTTGGGCTGGTAACCCTGTATTCCGCCTCGTATGCCTTCGCCAGTCGTTTTTTCCGGGACGGAGGGCTGCATTTTATTTCCGGGCAGCTCAAGGCGGCCGGCGTGGGAATGGCGCTGTTCTTTCTCGCTTCCCGTGTGAACCTTGATGTGCTGCGAAAATTGATAAAGCTTCTGGTTGTTTTCGCGATTATTCTCTGCGCTCTTACGTTTGTCCCCGGTATCGGAGATACCAGAAACGGGGTAAGCCGCTGGATAAAATTGCCCGGCGGCCGGACTTTTCAGCCTTCGGAAATTGTGAAACTGGTGCTTCCCCTGTATCTGGCCCACATCCTTGATAAAAAACAGGACGGCCTTGATAAATTTTCCACAGGAATACTGCCGCCGGTGCTGATTACCGCCCTTTTCTTTATTCTTATCCACCTGCAAAATAATTTATCCACCGCCCTGTTTATCGCGCTCAACGCGCTTGTCGTTTTTTTCCTGGCGGGCCTTAAACTGCGTTACTTTTTTTCGGCCGTTGTAATGATATTGCCGCTCGCGGGACTTTTGATCCTTGCCAGGGAACACCGGCTGCGGCGCCTTATCAGTCTTATCAAGCCGGAATGGGATCCCCTGGGCGCCGGGTACCAGGTTGCCTCAAGCGTCAGAACCATAATTTCGGGGGGCTTGTGGGGAAAGGGACTGGGAAGGGGAACAAGGAAAATCGCCAGTATTCCCGAGGTATATTCGGATTTTGTTTTCGCCTCTTTTGCCGAGGAATCGGGTTTTTTGGGGGTCGTGTTTGTTTTTGTCCTTTTTGGGGTATTTGCCTGCCTGGCTTACCGGGGCGCCCTGCGGGCCCGCGATACGTTCAGGCGGCTCTTGGCTTTTAGTCTTGTAACCACGATTGTCTCCCAGGCGCTGGTAAATGTGGCGATAGTTTCAGGTTCTCTTCCCGTGGCGGGCTATACCCTTCCATTTTTTTCCGCCGGAGGCTCGTCCCTTGTGGTTACGCTGCTTATGGCAGGGCTGGTGGTGAATGTGTGCAGGTCCCGGACGGATTACCGGCCCCAGGACGTTTTTAATACCGGCGCGGCGGGGGAGGGTGTGTATGCCGGATGAGTTTGCTTATTCGCCGCGGATTTCCCAAGCCGTTCCGGGGGAAGCGCCGGATTCCCTGATTGTTCGCGGCGCCTTTGAGGATTCGCGGGGCGCCGGCCAGGTTCTTTCGGAAGATCCGTTTCCGGACAGCGTCTTTCCGCGCGATCCGCCCCCCCCGGGGGAGGATGGGTCCGCCGGACATGGGACCGGGGAACAAGCGGAGGTTTCCGAAGGCGGACGCCTGGAAAAGGGCGTGAAGATGATCATCATCGCCGCCGCCGCCGTTTTGCTTTTGGAACTTGGCTGGTTTTTGCTGATTAGTCCCTGTATGCCCCTCTCCCGTGTTGAGGTAACAAGCTTTCCAGGGCTGGAACGGGAAGAGATACTGTTCTGGGGAGGCATTGGGGCGCGGAGTTCCTTTATTTCGGTTGATCCGAGGGAAGTGGAAAAGAACCTTGAGCGGATAAAAGAGGTGGAAACCGCCCGCGTAACGAGACATTTTCCCGGAACGGTAAAGATTCTGGTACTCCCCCGGGTGGCGGTGGCTATGGCCTTTACCATCGTAGACGGGCGGCAGGTTCCCGTCTACTTTGACCGGCACGGGGTTGCCTTTAAGACCGGCGGCGACCCCGGCGAAGCCCAGTCCCTGCCGGTGCTTTCCGGTCTGCCCCTTGAAGCGGATAAACCTCTTTCGCCCCTGTACCTCTCCCTGTTTACCAGTCTTGACCGGATCCGTTCCGCCAACGCCACGTTGCTTGGGGCCATATCGGAAATTAAAATAAATAAAAAACCTTTTGATGGTTTTGATTTGATACTTTATCCGGTACACAGCCCCATACGGATTCGGGTAGAATCGACACTGACCGAAGAAACCCTGCGTTATGTTATGCTTGTGCTGGATGTATTAATCCAGGAGAATCAGGAAATCGAGGAAATCGATTTTAGAACCGGAACTGCTTCGTACAAGTTAAAGGAGGTTCCCTCTGGCCAGTGATAATATGGTGGTCGGTCTTGATATCGGCACAGCCAAGGTATGCGTTGTCATAGGCGAACGCAATGAGAGGGGGATATTTGAGATCACCGGTGTCGGGGTCTGTCCCTCAACAGGCATAAAAAAAGGGGTGGTGGTTAATATTGAGGCCACGCTCCGTTCGGTATCTACCGCGGTTGAGGAGGCGGAGATAATGTGCGGCCGGGAGGTTCACGGATGCTGGACCGGTATTGGCGGCAGTCACATCGACGGCATTAATTCGCGCGGCGTGGTTACCGTATCTGGCAAGAACCGGGAAACCAGGGAGATAGGACAGGAGGATCTCAACCGGGTTCTCCAACTGGCCCAGGAGGTGAAGATCACCATGGACCGCCAGGTCTTGGAGGTTATTCCCCAGAGCTATATCGTGGATAACCAAAAAGGGATCCGCAATCCCCTGGATATGCTGGGGGTACGCCTTGAGGCGGAGGTCCATATTATCACCTGTTCAAGCACCAGCGCCCAAAACCTTATCAAGTGCGTTAACCGCGCGGGTTTCCGGGTGGACGATCTGATACTCCAGTCTTTGGCCGCAGGCCGTTCGGTATTGACCGAAGAAGAAAAAGAAATGGGGGTAGCTCTTGTCGATCTGGGGAGCGGAACTACGGAATTACTGGTGTACTCAGACGGTGCTCCCTGTTCCACCTGTTCCATTCCCGCGGGTTCGGAGCTGATCAGCCGGGATATTTCGATTGTTAAAAGCATATCGTTTGAGAACGCGGAAAAGATAAAAATAGACGCCGGCTGCTGCTGGGAGAGCCTTCTTGAGGGGGATGACGTGATTATCCCCGGCATTGGGGGCCGTTCCACGGTATCCATACCGCGAGGGCAGATTTTGGAAATTGTTCGTCCGCGGGTAGAGGAAATCTACCGGATGGTCAAGGAAAAGCTGGATAAGCTGGTCCTTTCCCGTCCTCTGGGGGCGGGAATTGTGCTTACCGGCGGCGGCGCCATGCTTTCAGGCGCCGCGGAATTGGCTTCACATGTTTTTAGGATGCCCGTAAGGGTGGGGAATCCCCTGCCCGTACCGGGACTTTCGGAGGAGTACCGCAGTCCGGTGTATGCCACCGCCATAGGTCTTGCCCTGGAAGGGAACGACCGGGAAAGCCAGGGGATGGACGACCGGGGCGGGGAAATTCTGGCCGGCGGAAAAGGAGGAGCCAGGCGGGGTATTGGAAAAGTCGTTGACTGGCTAAAAGAATTTTTTTAGCGGGTACCGGACAGGGCTGCCCGGAACCGGTGCAACGCGCATTGGGGAAGCAGGAATTAGAAAAACGGTCTGGATCGTTTTTTCATCTGAATGTAAAGCTGTTGTTCCAAGACTGAAATTTTGGAACAGCGTCGACTAAAAAAAGATTTGGGAGTGAAAAATGAATATTGTTGTTGACAATGATGTTTACGGCCCTGCGCCGGTGTTGATCAAAGTTATTGGTGTGGGCGGCGGCGGCACCAACGCGGTTAACAGAATGATTGAAAGCGGTCTGGCGGGCGTGGAATTTATTACGATAAATACGGATCTTCAGGACCTTGTCCAGAAAAGCAAGGCGGCTGTCAAAATACAGATAGGCCAAAAGTTGACCGGCGGCAGGGGCGCGGGGGGAAACCCGGAAAAAGGCGAAAAGGCCGCCAACGAGGATTATGAGCTGATTCGGGAGCATGTAAAAGGCGCGGATATGGTCGTTCTTACCGCCGGCATGGGCGGCGGTACCGGGACGGGGGCCGCGCCGGTCATCGCCAAGGCCGCCAGGGAAGAAGGGGTGTTGACCATCGCGGTGGTGACCAAGCCGTTTGGTTTTGAGGGGCCCTATAAAATGGCCCTGGCGGAAGAGGGGATCGCGAAGATGCGGGACGCGGTGGATACGCTGATTACCATTCCGAACCAGCAGCTGCTTAACATGGTGGAACGGAAAACCTCCCTGCTTCAATCGTATCAAATGGCCGACGAGGTACTCTGCCAGGGGGTACGGGGTATATCGGACCTGATTACCCAGCCGGGGCTTGTCAATATTGATTTCGCGGATGTGGAATCCACGATAAAGAACCAGGGGGACGCCCTGCTGGGCATTGGCGTTGGTACCGGGGAAAACCGGGCCACCGAGGCCGCCAGGAAGGCTATTGATAACCCGCTGCTGGAGGCGACCTCCATAGAAGGGGCTACCCGTATTCTGGTAAACGTGGCGGGTAACAGCGAATTGTCCCTTATGGAACTTGACGAGGTTATCAACATTATCCGCGCCAACGCGGATCCCAACGTGGCCGTTATTCACGGCGTTACCCTGAATGACGATCTGGCGGACAACCTGCGGGTTACCGTTGTCGCCACCGGGTTTAGCGGCAAAAAACCGTTATCGGAAAATTCCGGCGCCGCCGGCGAACCGGTAAAGCCGAAAGAAGCGGATTTTATCGACATCAATGAATGGCAGAAAATCCGGGATCGCGGCGCCGCCAAGCAGAATGAATTTCTTTCGCCCAGGGGAGGACACTACTCCGAAGAGGACCTGGATGTTCCCGCCATTATCCGTAAACCGCCGAAGTACCCCCTGCCGGATTCCGGTTTGTTCAGCGCGGAAGGTATGTAAGGGGTGGCGGACACGGCGCTGTACGATCAGTTTTACTCGCGTCTCATTGCCCAGGAACGCCGTTCTCCGTTGACGGCGGAAACATACCGGATGGAGGCGCGGCGTTTTCTGGACTGGCTTACCCTGGAAGGGCTGGAACTGGAACGGGTGGATTCCTCCGGCCTGTCCAGGTATCTGGACAAACGCCGGACGGTGGACCGGATCGATTCCCGGTCCACCGCCAAGGTGATTTCCGCGCTCCGGTCTTTTTTCCGCTTTACCGTGGATGAATCGATTAGGGCCGATAACCCCGCTTCCGTATTGGAAATGCCCCGGCGGCCCCTCCGCCTGCCGGAAGTGCTGTCCCGGGAAACGGTGGAACGCCTTCTTAACGTGGTGAACAGCGAAACTCCCCTGGGCCTGCGGGACCGGACGATCTTTGAGCTTATCTATTCCGCGGGCTTAAGGGTTTCCGAGGCAGTGTCCCTGGACCTGCGGGACCTTGATCTGCCCGGTTCGGCGTCCCCGGGGGGCGGGGGAATCGCACGAGTAAAGGGCAAGGGAAACAAGGAGCGGCTTGTGGTTTTTGGAGATGTGGCCGTTTTTTGGCTGCGGCGTTATCTAAAGGAGTCCCGGCCCATACTGATGAGGCACCGCCACAGCCGGGCCCTGTTTATCGGCCGCTCCGGAAAACGCCTGTCCCGCAAGGGGATATGGAAAAACTACGCCCGTTTTACGTCCCTGGCGGGGACCAGTTCCCATCTCCACGCCCTGCGGCACAGTTTCGCTACCGAACTGCTTTCCGGCGGGGCTGATCTCCGCTCGGTACAGGCGCTGCTGGGGCACAGCGATCTCGCCACTACCCAGATTTACACCCATGTGGACGTTTCCCAGCTTAGGGAAAACCACCGGAAATTTCTGCCCAGGCTGGGGAAAGAGACGGCCCGGCGGGAGACGGAATTATGAGGCTGACGCGGGGAATGGTGCCGGGAATCGCGGCGGCGCTGGTAATATCGGGCGTAATTTTGGGCGTGTACCTTGTTGAAAAACAGAAAAGCCGCTATGACCTGGCGCGGCGTATCGCGGATTTGAGTCCCCGCGGGGGAATTCCCGCCACGATTGAAGGGCTGCGCCAGGCTATCGCCATCTACGAGGAGGCGGTTGAGGAACATGTGCGGGACGCCGCCCAAACCGGCGCCTACTGGAAAATACTGGCGGTACGCCTGGCCGACAAGGGGATGCACCGGGACGCGCTGGACGCGCTGGATATGTCGATCCGGTACAACGGGGAGGACCCGGTCCTTTTCTATCTGACCGGGGTTTCCGCGGCCGTCGTGGCGAAAAACGCGCTGGGTTTTTCCCGGGACGCATCGTCCCCGGCGGAATTTGAGGCCGAACGGGATCATTATTACGCGATGGCGGAACGGGCCTATACGCGGGCTGTCGAACTTGACAACACTTACGCCAAGCCTCGTTACGGTTTGGGGATTCTCTACACCTTCGAACTGGAACGGCCCGCGGAGGCTATTCCCCAGTTGGAAAAATACCTGGAACTTATGAGCCGGGACGTGGACGCCATGTTTGCCCTGGCCCGCGCGTATTATATGACCGCCGATTATCAAAAAGCGGTGGATCTGTACGACCGTGTCGTAGTGTCGACCAAAGATACCGCGAAACAAACCGAGGCCCGGAACAACCGGGACTATGTTTTGGGGCTGATGCGATAATGGACCGTGGTTTGCTCGATCTAATGATTGTCCGTATTCCCGGTTTACGGCCGGTAGAGCGGGCGGAATTGTGTAAAAAACTCCGGGGGGAAGAGGATCTGGTCCGCATGCCGGACCCGGAACTGGAGGCTCTGCTGGGCCGCCCCCTGAAACGTCATACCAATATGGACGCGATCCGCCTTTCCGCGGAACGGGACGCCGCGAACGCGGAAAAGCTGGGTATCCGCTGGGTGTCCCTGGTGTCGGCCTCTTATCCGCCGCTGCTGCGGGAGATTTACGATCCGCCGGCCCTTCTTTTTTACCGGGGGGCCCTGCCCGACGGGGATAAACCCCTGGCGGCTGTGGTAGGAACCCGGCGGCCCGGCGGCCCCGCCCTTAAAGCGGCTTTTGATCTGGGCCGCGGTCTTGGGCTGCGGGGCGTTTCCGTGGTTTCCGGCCTGGCCCTGGGGATTGACGCCGCGGCCCACCGGGGAAACCTGGAGGGAGGGGCCAGGACCTACGCGGTTCTGGGCTCCGGGCCGGACAAGATATATCCCGTGTCGAACCGCCCGCTGGCGCGGAGGATTCTGGAAAGCGGCGGGGGCATTCTTTCGGAGTATCCCCCCGGGACCGGCCCCCAAAAGTGGCGCTTCCCTGCCCGGAACCGGATCATCTCTGCCATAGCCCGGGGGACCCTGATCGTGGAGGCTCCCGCCAGGTCGGGGGCGCTGATAACCGCCCGTTTCGCGCTTGAGCATGGCCGGGATTTGTGGGTTTCGTCCGCGGGATTGGGGTCCGGTGGGACCGCCCGCCTGGCGGAAGAAGGGGCTAAGATCATATCTTCCGCTTCTGATATAGTACGGGAATGGGGCGTTGAGGAAAAAGCGGAACAAGAGAGACAGGCGGAAGCCTGCGCCGGTTCCGCCGGCAGGGTCCTTGCCGATTCTCTGGCCCGGCAATTGGCGATACGGTGACGGTATGTTGATCATCCGGTTTGTAAGGAAACATGAATGGCAGTAAAGGCAAAGAGCAGCAAAACTAAAAGCCCCAAACCCGGCAAGGGCGCGCAGCGCGCCGTCCGCAAGCGGCCCGCCAAGGCGCCGGAAAAAAAGACCCTTATCATTATGGAGTCTCCCCACAAGGCGGAAACGGTTCAGAAGATTCTAGGTTCCGGCTATACCGTCAAGGCCTGTATAGGCCATCTGATCGACTTGCCCAAGTCGCGGCTTGCCATCGACGTGGATAACAACTTTGAGCCTGAGTATATTACCGTCCGGGGGCGTTCAAAGCTGCTCAAGGAACTGCAGGGGGACGCGAAAAAGTCCGGCATGGTTCTGCTGGCAAGCGACCCGGATCGTGAGGGGGAGGCGATTGCCTGGCATTTGCGGAACGCCATTACCGCGAAGACCGACAAGGTCCCGGTCCGGCGGATCAGCATTAACGAAATTACCCCCCAGGTTGTTCTGGACGCGGTGGTAAAACCCCAGGATATTAACGAGGACCTTGTAAACGCCCAAAAAGCCCGGCGGGTTTTGGATCGTCTGGTAGGTTACAACCTTTCGCCCCTGTTGTGGAAAAAAGTAAAGAACGGCCTTTCCGCGGGAAGGGTACAGTCCGTTGCCCTGCGGATAATCTGCGAACGGGAAAAGGAAGTGGAATCCTTTACCCCGGAAGAATACTGGACCCTGGACGCGGACTTTAGGCTTGGGCGTTTTACGTTTACCGCCCAGCTTGTAAGCTGGCGGGATACCAAGCCGGAACTTAAAACCGAGGAATCGGTTAATAAAATTATCGGCGAGATACAAAACATTGAATGTGTGGTCCGGGAAGTCCGGGAGACCGACAGAATCGTGCGGCCGCGGCCCCCGTTTACTACAAGCCAGATGCAGCAAACCGCGGCCAACCGCCTGGGCTTTACGGCCCGCAAGACCATGCAGGTGGCCCAGCAGTTGTACGAAGGGGTCAATATCGGCGATTCCCGGGTTGGGCTTATCACCTACATGCGTACCGATTCAGTGAGGATATCCCAGACCGCCCTTGGCGAACTGCGGGACTGGCTGGGCAGGAACTACCCCGGCGAGCTTCCCGAAAAACCAAACGAATATTCGGTCGGAAAAAAGGCCCAGGACGCCCACGAGGCGATTCGGCCCACCTTTGTAACCTACACTCCCGACTCGATGAAGGAATATCTGACGCGGGATCAACTGCGGCTCTACACGATTGTCTGGGAACGGTTTGTGTCCAGCCAGATGACCAACGCCAAAAACCGGACCCTGAGCGCCGATATCGCCGCGGGAGAAGCCCTGTTCAGGATCACCGGGACTAAACTTATCGAAAAGGGATTCTACAAAGTTATCAAACTTCTTTCCGGCAAGGACGAAAAGGGCAATCCCTATCCGTCCCTCAAAACCGGGGACACGGTGAATGTAGACAAGTTCTACCCCGACCAGCATTTTACCCAGGGGCCGCCCCGCTATACCGACGCTTCCATTGTGCGGGTTCTGGAGGAAAAGGGCATCGGACGGCCTTCCACCTACGCGCCGATTATCTCGGTGCTGCTGGACCGCTACTACGTAACCCGTTCCAACAAGCAGTTGGTTCCCACGGTGCTGGGCAGGCTGATAAACGACATGCTGGTGGAATACTTTCCCCACTACGTTAACGCCGCCTTTACCGCCGACATGGAAACCAAACTTGACAAGGTGGAAGACAGCGCCATTAAATGGCCGGACATGATCCGGGAATTCTGGGATCCCTTTAAGGACCGCCTGGACAACGTGGGAAAGACCCTGGAATCCTACAAGGGCTCTTTGGACGAGCCTACCGATTATGTCTGTGAAAAATGCGGCAAGCCCATGATAAAAAAACTGGGCCGCTTCGGTTTTTTTCTTGCCTGTTCGGGTTTTCCCGAGTGCAGGAATACCAAATCCATTCCGCTGGCGAAATGTCCCAAGTGCGGCGGTGATGTTGTGGCGCGGAAAAACCGGGGCAGGGGCAGGGAATTTTACGGCTGTACCAATTATCCGGACTGCGATTTTATCAGCCATTACAAACCCATCAACCAAAACTGCCCCAAATGCGGCCAGTTCCTGGTGGAAAAGTACGACAAAAAAGACGGTTACCACAAAGCGTGCATCAACCCGGACTGTGATTACCTTCACAGCGATGATGAGGAACCGGGAAACGCCGGTTCCGGGGAGGGCGCCGAGCATGAAGAATGAAACGGCTCAGGGTACCGGTTTTCCCGACATGGAAGACTGCCCCGCCGTCATCATGGAATACCTGTCTTATTTGAGGGCGGTACGGGGGGTTTCCGGCAGGACCATTCAGGCATACGGAAAGGACCTTTCTCATTTTGCCGTGTATTGCGCCAACCAATCGCTGGACCTGGAAAAACTGAATACCGGGGAACTGCGGGGTTTTATCGCCGATCAAAGCGCGGAAGGGGCCGCGGCGGTAAGCGTGAACCGGGCCCTGTCTTCCATCCGGGGATTTTACCGCTGGATGGTTCGTTTTGGCCGCCGGCAGGACAATCCCTGCGGCGTTCTGCGAAACCTCAAAAGCCCCAAGAGTCTGCCCAGTTTTCTCTGGGAGCCGGAGATGGCCCGGTTCGCCGTGCTTCCGGAAACCGCGGGGATTCTCTGGCCCTCCCGGGACAAGGCCCTGATCCTGACCATGTATTCCGCGGGGCTGCGGATTTCCGAACTGGTTTCCCTTTCCCTGACCAAGCTTGAACCCGATCTGGGAAGCGGACGGGTTATCGGCAAGGGGGACAAGGAACGCTTTGTGTTTTTTTCTGAGGAAGCCCGGGAAGCCCTGGCAATCTACCTGCCGGAGCGGCAGAATCGAATCAAGGCGGACGGAAAACAGCCTGAGGACAAAGTCTTTGTCAACCGCAACGGCGGGGCCATCTCGGTTCCCGGCGTACGGTGGATCATCGCCAAATACGCGGAACGTTCCGGGCTGGGCAAACACATTCATCCGCATAGTCTGCGCCACAGTTTCGCCACTCATTTGGTAAATTCGGGCTGCGATGTAAGGGTGGTGCAGGAACTGCTGGGGCACGCCAGCATTTCCACCACCCAGCGTTATACCCATGTGGATATTGAGCGGCTCAAAAAAGTCTACGCGAAAGCGCATCCCCACGGTTGAATTGCGCGGGGAAAGGAGTGAGGAGTGAACAATAACCGGGGCGCGGTAATACGATCCACCACGGTACTGGCGGTGCGCCGCAACGGCAGGGTCGCTATGGCCGGAGACGGACAGGTAACGATGGGGGAGACGGTGATGAAGAACAACGCCCGCAAGGTGCGCCGTCTGGCGGAGGGCAAGGTTCTCTGCGGCTTCGCGGGCGCCACCGCCGACGCCTTTACGCTGTTTGACCGTTTTGAGGAAAAACTAAAGGAGTATTCCGGGGATCTCCGCAGGGCGGCGGTGGAACTGGCCAAGGAATGGCGGACCGACCGGACCCTGCGGCGCCTGGAGGCCCTGCTTTTGGCGGCGGACCTTACCGCCACCTTGTTAATATCGGGGACGGGGGATGTAATCGAACCGGAAGGGGACGCCCTGGCTATCGGCTCGGGGGGAAATTACGCCTACGCCGCGGCCCTGGCCTTTCTTGAAGGGAGTAACTTCTCCGCCCTGGAAATCGCGGAGAAAAGCCTTGGTATCGCGGGGACTATCTGCGTTTACACCAACGACAGGATCGTTGTCGAGGAATTGCTGCCATGAGGCTTCGCTTCATGTTTGGGTTATGCGGCGCGGCCGAAAGCCGCGAAACAGTAGAGGTATCGTAATGGGAGACCAGATCATGAAGGAAGGCTACGCCGGTGTGAGTAATCCGTTGATTCCGCGGGGAGAAGGACTTTCGCCCCGGGAAATTGTAGCGGAACTTGATAAGTACATTGTGGGCCAGAAAAAGGCCAAACGGGCGGTGGCGGTGGCTCTGAGGAACCGGGTAAGGCGGCTTAAGCTGGAACCGGATATGCGGGAGGACATTACTCCCAAAAACATCCTCATGATAGGTCCCACGGGAGTGGGAAAGACCGAGATTGCCCGCCGGCTTGCCAAGCTGGTCCTTTCCCCGTTCATCAAGGTGGAGGCCACCAAGTATACCGAGGTGGGCTACGTGGGGCGGGACGTGGAGTCCATGATTCGGGATCTCGCGGCCGTAAGTTTCCAGATGGTGAAGCAGGAGATGCGGGAAAAGGTAAAGGTGGAGGCGGAAAAAAGGGCGGAAGAAGCTCTGCTGGATCTTCTGCTGCCGCTGCCGGGCAAAAAACCCCGGGACCAAAAACCCAAGCCGGGTTCTATGGTTCGTCCCTTCTCCATCAACAACAACGGAAAGCTGGGAATTATGGGGGCGACTATCCAGGTGGGCATCCCCCTTTCCACACAGATCCCGGATAACGGGGAGCCCGGCGCGGAGCAGGCTGTCCCCGAAGCGTCTGAGGCCGAACCCGGTCAGGACGCCAAGGACACCAGGGAAAAGCTCAGGGCCATGCTTAGGGAGGGGAAGCTTGAGGATCGCACTGTGGAAATTTCGGTAAATCAGACTCCCCAGTTCCCCGGCATGGACATGATGACCGGTCTGGGTGAATTTGGGACCGGTATTTCCGAGCTTGTTAATGTTCTGGGCGGGAGTCAGAAAAACAAGGTTCTGAGCGTTAAGCGGGCCAGGGAGGTCCTGATCAACGAGGAGGCGGAAAAGCTTATCGACTGGGACAGGGTAAGCGACGAAGCCAGGCAGCGGGTGGAAGAAACCGGAATTGTCTTTATTGACGAGATCGACAAGATAGCGGTCAAGGGACAGCGGGGCGGCGGTCCCGATGTGAGCCGCGAGGGAGTACAGCGGGATATTCTCCCCATTGTGGAGGGGGCCACGGTCAACACCAAGTGGGGGCCGGTTGATACCAGTCATATTCTTTTTATCGCGGCGGGGGCCTTTAACATCAGCAAACCTTCGGATTTGATCCCCGAACTACAGGGCCGTTTTCCGCTGAGGGTGGAACTGGATTCCCTGGGTGAAGAAGATTTTTTGCGGATACTCACCGAACCCAAGAACGCTCTGACCAAACAGTACGCCGCCCTCCTTTCCACCGAGGGAATCGATGTCAGTTTTAGCCCGGAGGCGATAAAGCGGCTTGCCGCCCTGGCGGCGGAGGTAAATTCCAGGCTGGAAAATATCGGAGCCCGGAGGCTCCACACAATTATGGAAACCCTGCTGGAGGGGCTTTCTTTTGAGGCGCCGGACATCGCCCCGGCGGTAATATCCATTACCCCGGCGTATGTCGATGAAAAACTCGCCGGGGTGGTAAAAGACCAGGATTTAGGCAGGTATATACTCTAAATCCCGGTAAAAAAGGGACCGATGATCAAAGGGGAGGGCCGGAACCATGATAACAAACAATTTTGAAAAGACGGTGGATCTGCTGCACCGGGCTATGGACGCCAGTCTTATCCGCCGGGATGTGATTGCCCACAATATGAGCAATTCCCAGGTTCCCAATTACAAACGGCAGATCGTAAATTTCGAGGCCGAACTGAAGCGGGCGCTGGATACCGAAAAGAACCGCCCGGCCCTGGAACTAAACCTGACCGATCCGCGGCACATCTCCAACTGGCGGGAACGGGATTACCGGGACGTACAGCCCCGGCGGGTACTGGACTATACCAGCACCTACAACAACAACGGGAACAATGTGGATCCCGAACAGGAACTGACCGCCGCCCTGGAGAATCAGATGAGTTATACTCTGCTGGCCCAGGCCGCGGCCTTTGAATTCGCCCAGGTAAGCCGGGCCCTGCGTTAACCGCGGGACGTAAGGAGAATCGTTAATGGGAATTTTTAGTTCGATTAGTATCGCCGCAACCGGGATGAGCGCCGAGCGGCTCCGTCATGACGTTATCGCGGACAATATCGCCAACGTATCTACCACCCGCACCAGCGAAGGCGGGCCGTACCGCCGCAGCCGGGTGATTATGAGGCCCATTACGGAAGGTCCCTACTGGCGCTCCCCCTTCCTGCCCGATTCCCTGAATAACGGCATGGGAAAAGGGGTAAAGGTTTTGGAGATACAAAAGGATACGGCGTCCGAAAACAAGCTGGTCTACGATCCTACCCACCCGGACGCGATTAAGTCGGGGCCCAGGGCGGGTTATGTGGAAATGCCCAATGTGGATATCGTTACCGAGATGGTGGATCTTATCTCCGCGGGCCGGGCTTACGAGGCTAACGCTTCGATTATTGACGGATCCAAATCCATGTTTCAGCGGGCCCTTGAAATAGGGGGCCGGTAACGGGAATCGCGCCTGATACGGCATTTGTAATATAAGCGGGGGGGAACAATGAACGTAAACAGTATCGACAGCGGCTGGCGGGCCGGCGAAGTAACCATGAGGCTTACCCACGAGAAGCACCTGTCCGCGGACGCCTTTACGCGGCCGGGAGGTTTTACCGGGCCGGCGGGGGAAAGCGTTACCGGCCTTGAGAAAATTACCGGGGCGGGGGCGGTAACCCGGGCGGGCGTTTTTGAGGAAGCGATGCTCCAGGCTTTGGACGAAGTGTCGGCGCTGGATGTCTTTGCCTCCGATCTGGCGCAGAGGGCCATTATCGACCCGGATTCGGTGGATGTTCACGATATTACCATCGCCCAGGCCAAGGCAAGCATGGCCCTGGATATTAGCCGCGACGTTTTGAGCCGCCTGGTTCAGGGCTGGAAAGATATTATCAATACGCGGTAACGGGCCTCGTATCTAAATTCAGGGTGGCTTTCCCAAAAACTTTAGTTTTGGGAAAGCCTTTACGGTAAAGCCTACATATCCGGGGGGGAATATGGATTGGTTAAAAAAACTGGCGGCCCAGATACACGGGCTGTGGAAAAAATTTACGCTGGTACAGCGGATCATTCTGGGGGCGATAGTCCTGGCGGTTACGGGGGGCATCGTTACCCTGCTTTCGGTCTCATCGGTTCCCACGATGGTGGCGGTTATCGACATACCCATTCAGGACGAGACGGTCCGCGATCAGATCATAACCAGGATCAACGAAGAGGGAATACGCGCCCAGGTAACGGCGGCGGGGGTGATCCAGGTCGCCGATGAGAAAACGGCGCGCCGGATCAGGTCCATTCTTGTCCGGGAAGATCTTATCCCCGCCGGAACGGACCCCTGGGAGATTTTTGACCAGGAACGGTGGACCATTACGGATTTTGAGCGGAACGTCAACTTTCGCCGTGCCCAGACACAAATGGTTACCGACCACATTGAGTCCCTGGACGAGGTGGACGACGCCGATGTAACGGTGGTCTTTCCCGAGCGGGCCCTGTTCCGTTCCGAACAGAACCCGACTACCGCCAGCGTTATTATCACGCCCCGTCCGGGCAGTGATATTATCACCAACCGCAAAAAGATTGAGGGGATCCAAAAACTGCTCCGTTTCGCCATTGAGGGACTGACGGACGACAATATCGTGATTACCGATCAGGCCGGGAACGTTCTTAACGATTTTGAGAATATGGCGGCCGCGGACCGGCTTGTTTTGATCGAGCGGGAAAACAAATTTATCCAAACTCTGGAGGCAAAGTACCGTTCCCAGGTTCTTGCCGCCCTGCAGGTAACGTTTGGCGCCGACCGGGTTCGGGATCTCAATATCAAAATCAACATGGACATGTCCCAAAAAAGTATCGCACGGGAAACCTATTCCCCCATCGTCAAAAAGGAACGAACCCCCGGGCTGTCCTACGACGATTCGGAACTGCTGGATTCTCTTACTATTTCGGAAAGCACCTCCGGCACTACCTGGACGGGGACCGGATTCAACCCCGAAGGCCCCGCCGGCGTGGAAGGCCAGACTCCCCCCGCTTTTAAGGACATGTCGAATCTTTACGGATCCATGAAGCAGGAAACCAGAGTTCACAACGAGGTGGTCAACAGCGAAAAATCCCAGGAGGAGCGGAGTCCCCAAATAGACCGGGTTACCGTTTCGGTAAACATTGACGGGCAGTGGAAGTGGAAGTACGACGACAAGAAAAATCCCCTTATCGCCGCCGACGGTTCCATCGAGCGGGACTATGTTCCCGTGCCGCCTGAGCAGCTTCGTTCCGCCCAGCTTCTGGTACAGGATGCGGTGGGTTACAACGCCGCCCGGGGAGATTCGGTAACCGTTCAGAATATCCCCTTTGACAGGACAAGCCAGTTTAAAGAGGAAGACGCCGCTTATTTCCGGCAGAAACAGTTCCAGACCACCCTGCTGATATTCCTCATCGGCGTGGTAGTGCTGCTGCTCTCCTTTATTATTTTCCGGGCGGTAAGCCGGGAACTGGAACGCCGCCGGCGGCTTGCGGAGGATGAACGGGCCCGGCGCGAACAGGCAATCCGGGAGAGCGCTATCGCGCAGTCGGAAGACGAGGGGGTGGATGTGTCCATCTCCGTCGAGGAACGGGCGCGGCTGGATATGCAGGAAAACGTGACCAATATGGCCAAGGAACATCCGGAAGACGTAGCCCAGCTTATCAGAACCTGGCTGTTGGAGGAATAAAACATGGCGAAAGCGTCGGCGCCGGCGGCCGGATCATCGGCCCCTGCCCAGGCGGGGGGCAAGAAAAAGGGCGTCAAAGAATTCACCGGCCGTCAGAAGGCGGCCATTTTCCTCGTTTCCATCGGCTCGGAAATTTCCGCCGAGATCTTCAAATACCTGCGGGAGGACGAGATCGAAACCCTGACCTTTGAGATCGCCCGGATGGAAACGGTTGAGCCTGAACAGAAGGACAATATTCTGCAGGAGTTCCAGGAACTGATGATGGCCAACCAGTTCATCACCACCGGGGGCATCGACTACGCCAGGGAACTCCTGGAAAAATCACTGGGCAGCCAGAAGGCCATCGACATCATTAACCGTCTTACCTCCAGCCTGCAGGTGCGGCCCTTCGATTTTATCCGCCGTACCGATCCGGCCCATCTGCTGAACTTTATTCAGCAGGAACATCCCCAGACCATAGCCCTTATTCTGGCCTACCTGGAACCGAACAAGGCGTCGGTTATTCTGAAGAGCCTTCCCAACGAAGTGCAGAGCGACGTGTCCCGCCGTATCGCCACGATGGACCGTACCAGCCCGGAAGTTCTGCGGGAGGTTGAGCGGGTGCTGGAGAAAAAGCTTTCAACCCTGTCCAGCGAGGACTACACCACCGCCGGCGGCGTTGACAGCATTGTCGAGATTCTCAACCTGGTAGACCGGGCGTCGGAAAAGCAGATTATCGAAGCCCTGGAGGAAGAGGATCCGGAACTGGCGGAGGATATCAAGAAGCGGATGTTCGTCTTCGAAGACATTGTCATGCTGGACGACAAGTCTATTCAGAAAGTGCTACGGGAAGTGGATTCCCAGGAACTTTCCAAGGCCCTAAAATCGGTGGATACCGAGGTGCAGGATAAAATATTCCGCAACATGTCCAAGCGCGCCGCCAGTATGCTTAAAGAAGACATGGAATACATGGGTCCGGTCCGCCTTAAAGATGTTGAGGAAGCCCAGCAGAAGATCGTTTCGATTATCCGCCATCTGGAAGACACCGGGGAAATCGTGGTTGCCCGCGCGGGTGAGGACGAACTGGTCGTTTAGGGTGCGGGGAATTTTTTCCGGAAACCGGATACGCGCGGAGGGAGTCGATTTTGGCGAAGACAGTTTTTAGGCCGGCCGAGATTACCAGCAACGGTCCCCGGATAGTGCTGCCCCCGCCTACCTCTTTCGCGGAACTTGCCCATCTTGCCCCCAAAGAAGAGGTGGAGGAGGTTTCCAGCCCCCAGGAAGTTTATTCCGGTCCCACCGCCGATGATCTAAGGCGGGAGGCGGAAGAATTTAAATTCCAGTGGGACCTGGAGCGGGAGGCGCTGATCAATGCGTCCCATATCGAGGCGGAGCGGATTCTGACCGAGGCACGGGAGCAGGCCGGTCGTGAGGCAAAGCTTAAGGGGGAAGAAGCCGAGGCGGTAAAAGAAGCGGCGAAGGCCGAGGCCCAGCGGATCATCGCGGAAGCCGGGGAAAACATCCGCAAGCGGGAAGAGGAAAGCCGCCTTAACCTGGAAAACGAAAAAAAAGAAGCCCTGGAAGCGGCCCGGGAGGCGGGAAAAGAAGAAGGCTACGCCCAGGGCCATGCGGAAGTCGAACGGCTTATCCAGCGTACCCAGATAGTCCTTGAGCGGGCCCAGGACAAGCGGGCGGAGATTCTCGCGGAAACCGAGCAGGAGATTGTCGATCTGGTGCTCCTCCTTACGCGCAAGGTGGTAAAGACGATTACCGAAAACCAGGGGGCCGTGATCCTTCAAAACGTGGTCCAGGCCCTGCGCAAGGTAAAAACGCGGGGAAACGTGATCATCCGCGTGAGCATGGCGGATCTAAATCTAACCACCAGCCATATCAAAGATTTTATCCAAATGATGGAAGGGGTGAAAGGCATACAGGTGCAGGAAGATTCCGCCGTGGACAGCGGGGGCTGCATAATCGAAACCGATTTTGGCGAGATCGATGCCCGCATATCCAGCCAGCTTGCGGAACTTGAGTCCAAGATTCTGGAACTTTCCCCGATCAAAACCAGGCCAAAGTCCAATTCCGAAACCTCAGGATCGACGCCGCCCGGCACGGAGACCTAGGAGCCTGTTGCGTGTGCGGGTTTTTATGGCTTTTTCGTTGAAAAAGGACACGGAAACCCCGGTTACCGGGTGTCTTTTCGCAGTTTGCGGGGCAAGAAATCGCCGGTCAGGCGATTTTTGGAGATGTTATGCGCGAAATGCGGCAAACCGCTGATGTAGAAGCTCCGTTCGCCAAATACCGGAAAAGCGTGGAAAGCGCCGATCCAATTAAGTGCGTGGGCAGAATTTCCAAAGTGCGGGGCATACTCGTGGAAAGCCGGGGGCCCCAGGCCACCGTGGGGGAAATTTGCCGAATCATGGCGGGGGCGGGGCGGTTTGTCGTCATCGCCGAAGTCGTGGGGCTTCACGAGCAGACCGTTCAGCTTATGGTCTACGGGGAAACCACCGGCATTGAGATTGGGGACCGGGTAGTCGCCAGCGGCGCCGCGCTGGAAGTGCCGGTTTCCCGGAAACTTTTGGGCCGGGTACTGGACTACATGGGAAACCCGGTAGACGGCAAGGAAGACACCGGGGAAACCCTCCGCTATCCCGTTATGGCAAAACCCCCGGACTCCCTCAGCCGGCCCCAGGTAACTGAACGTATCGTTACCGGAGTCAGGGCCATAGACGGACTTTTGGCCGTGGGCCGGGGGCAGCGCATGGGAATCTTCGCGGGGTCCGGCGTGGGAAAATCCACGCTGCTGGGGATGATCGCCCGGAACACCAACGCCGATGTCAACGTGGTGGCCCTTATCGGCGAGCGCGGCCGGGAAGTTATCGAATTTATCGAAAACGATCTGGGGCAGGAGGGTCTTGCCCGTTCGGTACTGGTGGTCAGCACCTCCGATTCGCCGCCCCTGGCGCGGCTGCGGGGCGCCTACACCGCCACCGCGGTGGCGGAGTACTTTAGGGACCAGGGACTTGACGTGATGCTCCTTTTCGATTCGGTAACCCGCGTGGCCCGCGCCCAGCGGGAAATAGGACTTTCCAGCGGCGAACCTCCCGCCACCAGGGGCTACCCGCCCAGCATGTTTGATTCCATGCCGAAACTTCTTGAACGCTGCGGTACGTCCGAACGGGGAACCATCACCGGGTTTTATACGATCCTTGTTGAGGGAGACGATATGGATGAGCCGGTGGCCGATACGGTTAGGGGGATACTCGACGGCCACATCGTTCTTTCCCGGGACCTGGCCCAGGCTGGCCACTACCCCGCCATCGACGTACTGCAGAGTATTTCCCGCAAGGCTTTGAGGGTCGCGGGAAAGGAAAGCGCCCGCGCGGCCCTGAATGTCCGCCGCCACATAGCCGTCTACGCGGAGGCGGAGGACCTTATCAATGTGGGGGCCTATCACGCCGGTTCCAGCGCGGATATTGACGCGGCCATCGCGAAACATCAGGCCATCCGCGATTTTCTTGTCCAGGATATAGAGGACAGGTGTCCCCTTGCTTCGACGCTGCAGCTCCTGGGAAATATCGCGGAAGTGCAGATTCCTGTCCATGAGATGGACGTCCATGAAATGGACTCCCATGAGATGGACTCCCAGGAAGCGGCTCCCGGTGAAGTGGATTCAGGCGAAACGGGTTCCTCCGGAACAGGGACATGAGGCGTTTTCAATTTTCCCTGGAAAAAATTCTGGAACTGCGAAAACACCGGGAGCGGGAGGCGGAAATCGCGCTGGGCAGGGCTGTCGGGGAACTGAGCGCTGTCGAGAACCGGCTTAAGGAACTGGCCCTTCTCCGCCGGGGGGCCTGGGACGAATACCGGAACCACGGCGTTCCGGCGGAAAACCTGGCGGATTATTACCGCGCCCGCGAGTTTTACATCAGGCGTCTTGACCAAACAAAAGAGGAACTGCTGCGGGAGGCCGCCGAAGCCCAGGCCCGGGTAGAGGAAGCGCGGAAGGTTTTTCTCGAAGCTTCCCGGGAACGCAAGGTTCTGGACAAACTCAGGGAAAAACAGGCCGGAGAATACCGCAAGGCCGTATTTTCCGGGGAAATCAAAGCCCTGGACGATATGGCCGGCGGCCGGCCGTTAAGGGACCTGTAAACCGAAACTTTCCCCGGAAATTCAGTTTTTGGAAAGCTGCCCTGAATTTTCGTCATTGACAAATTTTCCAAAAATACCACAATAATTCCATCCCAAACGGGGGCAGATTTGTCTTCGCCGGAGGCAGATTCATGCCGGACGGGGGCAGATTCGTCCCAACCGGGGGCAGATTCAACGTGGCCGGAGGCAGATTCATTCTGGCCGGAGGCAGATTCATTCTGGCCGGAGGCAGATTCAACCCAAACGGGGGCAGATTCAATGTGGCCGGGGGCAGATTCGTCTCAAACGGGGGCAGATTCACCGTAAATCAGCCTGCATATAACCCCTATCCAACAAAAGGAGCTTTATATGTCAACAAGTAAAGACTGGCTGCCCAACGACCGCGAAGGCCAGCTCTCTATGGCAAAGGATTGGCTGCCCGTTATGACGGCCAACGCGGTCCCCTGGAACATTCCCGCCGCCG
>JAISLX010000145.1 GCA_031277045.1 Treponema sp. | reverse complement strand
CTGGCGGCCTGAAAAAGCCTTTGTAAAAGGTTCGGCATGGCTGCCCCCAGCGCCGCGTTCAGCCTATACCGCTAATCCCCAGCGTGTCAAGCGAAAGAAAGCGCACAATGCCCGCTCTTCCGCGGAATCCAAAGAAATTTACCCGCGGCGGACAGGCGTTGGGCGCGCAGGGATTCGAACCCCGGACATCCACGGTGTAAACGTGACGCTCTAACCAGCTGAGCTACGCGCCCGACTTGAAATATCCTATTGGGAAAGGCGGCGGGCTGTCAAGGGGCCGGAATGTGCCGCCGGAATGTCAACATAGGTTTTGGAAGGTATCCAGCGCCTGTTCAATCACCTGGTCCATATCATAATAACGATACGTGCCTAACCGTCCGCCAAAGAGTGTCTTTTTTTCACCGCGGGCAAGTTCCCGGTATCGCAGATAAAGTTCCCGGTTTTGCCTGTCTTCGACCGGATAGTAAGGTTCCATGCCGGGCCGCCATTCGCCGCTGTACTCATAACTGATCACGGTTTCTTCCCGCGTATCAAATTCAAAATGCTTGTGTTCAATGATCCGGGTGTAGGGCGTCAGGGAGTCGGTGTAATTTACCACAGCGCAGCCCTGGAAGTTTGACTGCCGCAGCGTTTGAATGTCAAAGCGGATATGCCGGTACGCCAGCGCGCCCAGGGAATAGTTAAAATAGGCGTCGATAGGCCCGGTGTAGATCACCCTGCCGGCCATCCGGTTATACAATTCCCGGTCCCGCAAATAATCCGTTTCCAGTCGGACTTCAATGCCGTCAAGCATCTTTTCTACCATCGCGGTATAACCGCCCGCCGGAATGCCCTGGTATTTCGCGTTGAAATAATTGTTGTCATAGGTAAAACGCAGGGGCAGACGCTGAATAATGAACGGCGGCAGTTCCCGGCAGGGGCGGCCCCACTGCTTTTCCGTATACCCCTTGATGAGTTTTTCGTAAATATCCCGTCCCGCCATATTCAGCGCCTGCTGTTCCAGATTTGCGGGGTCCGGGGTGTAACAATCCTGCCGCTGCTGGTTGATGCGCTCCCGGGCCTGTTCCGGCGTTGTTACTCCCCACATTTTATAAAATGTGTTCATGTTAAAGGGCAGGTTGTATATTTCCCCCTGGTAATTGGCGATAGGACTGTGAATATAGTGGTTGAATTCCGCGAATTGCCGGACAAAAGACCAGACGGCGCTGTTATTCGTATGAAAAATATGCGCACCGTAACGGTGTACGCGGATGCCGTTTCTGGTTTCGGTATAGGCGTTGCCGCCGATATGGGCCCTGCGTTCCACTACCAGACATTTTTTGCCTGAATCGGCGGCGCGCCGGGCAAAAGCCGCGCCAAAAAGCCCTGCCCCCACAATAAGATAATCGCAGCCGTCCCGCATAACGCCCCCGGAATTAGACTTGTGGGATAACCAGCCGGGTTATCGAACATGCCCAATGAGTTTGTCCATGATGTGCCGGCATTATGGGCAAACTCTAGTTAAAGCCCACTATCAGCCGGGAAAAGTGATAGATTGAAACCGATATATGGCGGCCGATGTTGCCGGGAAGATGTACCAGCTGCGCCAAAAAACCGTGGCGCAGTTTTTTGTAGAGCCACTTGTTATTGGCGTGTATGTACTGCCAGAGTTCCCGCTTTTTTCGCAGATGTTCCTCCGTGCCTCCCCGGAGCAGCATGGCCGATGACGCCAGGGTTACAATTTCCAGATAATTCAGCAAATACCGGCGTTTCCGTTTTTCCTTGACCGCCTCCGGGGCAAAGGCGGAAACCATCAGACGGTTGACAAAAAGCTGCTGATCGATATGCCGGATCATTACCGCTTCATGCACCGACTGGCCTGCGCGGCCTATGTAATACCGGTAAAAATCAACATCCAAATAGTAAAGGGTTTTGGTGTAGCGCAGGGGAATATAGGCATAGAGATTATCAACATAAAAAGTGTGTTCCGGCAGCAACAGTTTACATTCATCCATAATGCCCCGGCGGTAAATTATGGAATGCATCAGGATATACCGTCCTTTGGGGAGGCGGCCGCATTTAGCCCAGGTGAAAACGCGCCCTTCAGGCAGGGTGGGGGAATAGCGGATAACCATTTTACGGCGTTTCCCTTCTTTTTCGTACACATAATTACTTATTACCACATCCGGACGGGCGGTTTCGGGGAAACCTTTAAGGGTTTTAAGAATTTGTCCGTAGGCGGCCTCGTCAACCCAGTCGTCGCTGTCCACCACTTTAATAAAAGCGCCGCCGGCGCGGGCCAGGCCCGTGTTAATCGCCCCGCCGTGGCCGCGGTTCTCCTGGTGAATAACCAGAACCACATCCGGGTACTGCCGCCGGTAAGCTTCCGCGACCGCCCCGGTTTCATCGGTGGAACCATCGTTAACAATAATAATTTCCACATCATTCCCGCCGGGGAGCAAAGAATCAATGCAACGCTCCATATAATTTTGCGAGTTGTAACAGGGAACGATGACGGAAAGTATCTTCATCAAGCCGGTCCTGGGGGAATATTCTCCGCGTTCCCCGCCGAGCCCGGAGACTTGTCGCGGAAGATAAGTTTAAAGATGGGGAAAAATACCCAAAAGGAAATGGCGGAATTGATAATCATGGTAGTAAAATCCGCCAGGGTTTCCCCGGTGGTTCCCAGGTTCCGCATCAGGAAATTGTAGAGGGGGGCCTTGTAAATTCCCTGGAAAGCGCCCGCCGCCAGGGTTATAACCACGTAAGCGAGGATGTACCAAAAAGCGGCCCTGGCTACGGAACCTTTGGATTTGAAGGTGATAGTACGCTGGGCAAAAAAATTGATCACCTGGGCTATACCCAATGTTATCTGCACCGCGAGGAAATAGGCCAGTCCTCCCCCGGAGCCGTCCGCCGCGATAGGGCCGGCGGTGTAGTTAAAAACGTAATACCGGGAACCGTCCAGATTATAGCCCACGGGAAAAACCTGAAAAGGAACCGCCGCCAAATCCGTGGCGGCAAAAAATCCCCGCAAAACGGGCATCAAAACCATCTGAAACAGGGTAACGCCGTTGGAAAGGATAAAAAAAACCAGAAATTGAACCACGGCGGGGTGTTTTTTTTTGAAGCCGCCCCATACATCTTTAGTCATGGATTTTACGCCGTTCACAAGCGGCCTCCTATAATTGGAATTATATCAAATACGATTTCAAAATGTCAATTTTTGAAACCTCCGGGTTTTCCTCAAAGCAAAGGTTGTTTTTTTAGGGGGAAATTCAAAAAATGTCCTAAAATACACTTTTTGTTGTTATTTTCAGGATCACTTTTTTAACCTCCGTTTCTCCGCAGTTTGTATCCGCGGGCCGCCGAACGGCGGGGCCTTACCGCCTTTTTCGCTGCGCCGCCAGCCAGCCCCACAGTGTAACATTCGCCCCGTTTATCTGAACCGGCTCCGCGCTCGGCGCAGTTACCAGCGCGGCGGCGGCATCCAAATTCGCCGCCGCCTTGATCGCCGCCGCGTTCTGATCAAGGGCACAGCGATCTTGCAGCGTGTAAATCCACGACCAGTGCCCCATATACACAACATCCGGCTGATCCCGGCCTGTTACCCGCTCAAAATAGCTAAAATGAACATTATCCGCGTTCTCGCGCAGAAGGCGCGCGTAGGTACGGACCGTGTAAGCGGCGGGATTAACCGTCGTATCGTCAGCCGATGCCGTAAACCACATGGGAACTTTTTTTAAGATATCCAATTTCGCGCTGTCGATAAATGAATCCATATAGGCTTCGCAGACCGGGTAGGCCGCCGCGAAAAAATCCGTGTAATGGATCAGCATATTGATTGTCATATAGCCGCCGTTTGAGCAGCCGCCGATGTAGATCCGGTCCATGTCCACATCACCGTTCGCCGTGATATACCGGTCGATGGCTTGCTTTAAAGCTTCGGTATAGATTGAATTCTGATTGCCCTGATGCTGGCCGCTGCCGCTGTCCATCCACACAGTCGGCGTTTGTACGGCAAGAACATACGCGCCGGCGAGTCCGGCGGTCTTAAAATACCCCTGGATAGGATCTCTGCTGAGTTCCGTTACATCATTGCCCAAGAGCGCGATATCCGGGTCTGTTCCGCCTTCTCCCGCCCCGTGCAGCCAAAGGATCAGCGGGTTTTTACCGCCGTCATTTTTTAAGGCCGCCGGTTCGTACGCGGCGGTTTGCAGGGTAATTGAACCGGAAACGCTTGCGCCTTTCGTGAATACCGCCGTTTCGGGAATAATCCTGCCGGCATAGGAGGCCGCGGGCACAGTAAAGGTATTGTACCTGGCAGTACCCAGCTTGATAGTCTTGCCCGCCGCCAGCTCAACCGTGTAGACCGCCATATCCGCCCACGAATTATAACCTGTCGTCATGTTATAGAAAAACGGCGATGACCCGTCGATTGCGGCGCCGATGTTCCCGACTCCGGGAATGGTCATAGTGATCGCATATCCCGCGGCCAGCTCAAAAGCGATACTCTTTGACGAACCGGAGAAACGCCGTGTTCCATCCGGTTCGCACGCATACAGATCCGTGATCGCGCGTATATATGTTGTTGGGCCGCCTTCGGCGGGCGTTGTTTTTACAACAAAGGTGTCCTTACCGGCGGTTTCAAGCTGAAACTCATCCCCGGCGGTTAGAATTAGTTTTGTTACCGAAGGCCCCCACTCAAAGCCTTCCACCACCAGCTTGTAAGAAACCCTGCCCGCGTAGACCCCGCCGCTTTGTTCGTCCGCGCCGCTGAGACAACCTGTCATCAGCGCCGCCACGGGCAAAAGGACCGCGCAGGAAAAATTCTGCCGGGTATTCGTTTTCATAGACAGCGCCTCCTAAATCGATCAACAAGTCCGGTACGGCCGCCTCCGGACATTACCACGGGGCCGATAATTTCCGGGCGGTTTTCTTTTCGTCCCCGCCTTTGCGAAACCACGCGCTGACCAGATGGGCGGTTCCCCGGAAAAAGCGGCCGTTAAAAATTTCCAGAATTGCGTCCACCATTTCCATGTTGATCGCCCCGGCGGTCATTTTCGCCAGGCCCCGAAAGGGCATATTGTAGATGTAAAGGATATTGAGATTGGGCTTGCCCTGTAATTCGGCTTTGTTTTGTTCGCCGGTCAACAACCGGTAAACCAGCCGCCCCAGAGGACTTTTCGCGTAGACAAGCTGGGTAAAAGTATCGTTCCGCCCCAAAGGCTGGTTCCGGTCCCAGACGGCGGGCGGAAGCGGCCGCCCCAGGAGTTTCTCGAATTCCCCGCTGTCCACCTGGCTTACGGTTCCCGCAAAATAATGCGGCAGCGCCGCCCGGTCATAAATCGCCGGAACTTGAACCCCTGGCACAAAAACATCCGCCTCAAGGCGAATGTCCCCGGAAGACGCCCCCACCTGAATGGTATACCGGCCCTCCTCAACTTCAAATTGCCCGCTTTGTACGTTAAAAAAACGAAAGGCTTTTCCGTCCAGGGGGATATGGACCCGCCGGGTTTCACCGGGCTCCAGCGTTACCCGGGCAAAGCCCTTGAGTTCCCGCAAAGGGCGGAAAACGGCGCTGTCCTTCATACCGATATAAACCTGGGGCGTTTCAACGCCGGAGCGCGCGCCGGTATTGGTCAGGGTAAAGGCGGCTTCGGCGGCGCTTGCCTCCAGGCCGGCGTAGGCGAAGCTGGTGTAGCTTAAACCGTACCCAAAAGGGAAACGCACGGGAACGCCCGCGGTGGTGTAATAGCGGTAACCCACGTAAAGACCCTCCCGGTATTCCGAGGTTTTTTCTTTGCCGGGGAAATGCCGGGCCGCGGGGGTATCCCGGCAGTCAAGGGGCCAGGTTTCGGCCAGGCGGCCTGAAGGGTTCACTTTTCCGGTAAGAATATCCGCCATAGCGCCGGCGCAGGCCTGCCCGCCCAGATACCCGTGAACCAGGGCCGCGCATTTGTCAAGCCAGGGAATTTCCACGGGGGCGCCCCCGGCAAAGACCACCACAATGTTGGGATTCACCGCGCTTACCGCGTCCAAAAGGTCGATTTGGTTTTTGTTCAGCCGCAGATGGGAACGGTCCAGCCCCTCGGTTTCGCTGACCTCGTCCAGCCCCAGATAGAGGAGGATGGGATTCCCCCGGCGGGCCAACTCCACGGCGGCGGCGATAAGCGCCGGGTCATCGCCGCCGTAACGGCGGAAACCCTGGGTATAACCGGCGACATTCAGTCCGGCGGCTTTGAGACATTCCAGGGGGCTGTCCACCTTGAAAGGGTTCACCCCGGAGGAACCGGCGCCCTGATACCGGGGGGTTTGGGCGAAATCCCCCATCACCAGAACTTCCGTCCCCGCGGCAAGGGGCAGAATATTTCCCTCGTTTTTCAACAACACCGCGCAGGACGCGGCGGCCCGGCGGGCAAAGGCGTGATGTTCCTCCACGTCAATTTCCGGCGGCGACGGGGCTTTGTTCAGGGCGAACAGAACCCGCAGATATTCCTCAAGCCGCTCGTCCAGCAGGGATTCGCTGAGCCGCCCCTCCCTGACGGCGGCGGCGATTGCCCGGTCGCTGTCCCCGCCGCTGGTGGGCATTTCCAGATGGTTCCCCGCGATCAGGGCCGCTACCCGGTCGTTGCTGCCCCCCCAATCGGTTACCACAAAACCGGAAAACCCCCACTGGTTCACCAGAATTTCCCGCAGAAGCCGGGGGTCTTCGCTGGCGTAGGTTCCGTTGATCCGGTTGTAAGAAGACATAATCGAAAGAGGCTTGCCTTCGGTAACCGCGATTTCAAAACCCGTCAGATAAATTTCACGCAGAGTCCGCTCGTCAACGATAGAATCACTGTGCATACGCAAAAGTTCCTGGTTATTGGCGGCAAAATGCTTTGGGCAGGCCGCCGTTCCACGGGACTGGATGCCCCGGATATAGGCCGCCGCCATTTTCCCCGCCGCATAGGGGTCTTCGGAAAAGTATTCAAAATTGCGCCCGCACAGAGGAGAACGCTTGATGTTCAGGCCCGGCCCCAGGAGGACATTAACCCCCAGAGCCGCGGCCTCTTCCCCCAGGCGGCGGCCAAGCTCTTCCCCCAGTTCCAGGTCCCAGGAGCTGGCCATAGCGGAGGCCGTGGGAAAGCAGGTGGCGGGGACGCTGGCATTAAGCCCCAGGTGATCCGCCGCCCCCTGCTGCCGGCGCACCCCGTGGGGGCCGTCGGAAAGGTACAGTGAAGGAATCCCCAGCCGTTCAACAGCCTTGGTGTAAAACTGACCGCCGCCGGAAAAAAGCGATGCTTTTTCCTCAAGGGTCATGCTTCCAATAAGCTCCTGGTAATTTGCAACCTGGGTTTCCATGACTATCCTCCGCCGCCGCGCCCTGTCCGGCCTTAAGCCGGCCGGGAAGTACGAATCCGCTTTACGATAAACACCAAAACTATGGCGATGAACAGCGCAATCACGCCGTCGCCGGCAAGAACCAGAATCCACCACAGGGGAGTAATCGCCTTGAATACCACCCCCGGCGCAGCGCCGTTCATGGCGTTGGAATTGACGGTAGCGTAGAGAATGTTGTGGGCCGCGTTCCGTATGGCCAGCTGCGCCGTGGGGCTTTCCGTATCCACAGGAGTTTTGTCATACACCGGCGGCGTATACATGGTAAGCATAAAGTCGCCGCCGTTCCGCAGCGCCTGATCCTGGTTCATATACGGGTAAAGATTAAAATCCGTAATCACCGCCCCCCGGAATCCCCATTCGTTACGGAGAATTTCGGTAAGCAGGCTGCGGCTGCCCCCGGCCCAGGTAGTGCCTATCCGGTTAAAGGAGGACATCACACCCGTGGCGCCGCCTTTTTTCACCGCGATTTCGAAAGGACGCAGATATATTTCCCGAATGGCCTGTTCATTGGCCCAGGTCATCATTCCGTTGTCCCTGGTCCGGTTGGTTTCCTGATCGTTCAGGGCGAAATGTTTGATGTAGGTAATCATTCCCCGGGAAGCCGCCCCCGCCACCGCCTGGGCCGCGATTTCGCCGCCCAGCACTCCGTCTTCGCTGTAATACTCGAAATTTCTTCCCCCAAAAGGCGAGCGGTGGATATTCATCGCCGGGGCATACCAGCCGTGAACCCCCGCCTGCAGCGCTTCTTCCCCCACAGCCTCGCCCATCTTCCGGGCAATATCCGTGTTCCAGGTAGCGGCGATAACGCACTCGCTGGGATAGGCTGTGGCGCTGGTATTGCCGATGTAGGCCGAAAGCCCCGCAGGACCGTCAAGATCCCGTGTTACAGGTTTGGCGACACTGGGCATCACCGCGGTGTTGTACGCGCCGGTCCTGAAAAGTTCCACAAATTCGCTGATGTCCAACTGATCCAGCAGCAAGTCCCACAGGGGATCGTCATAGGACAGCCCCTTGAGATTGATAAGGGAGATGTTGTTTTTTGCGTTAAACACCGGGGCCGTATCGTCCGGGTTGTTATGCTCCGGGGCAGCGTAGGGCTTTGCCCCCGCCAGAACATCCGGACCGGCAATCCGGTCCTGTTCCGCGGGCGGCTTTGGCCAGGTGCCTTCCCAGTCGTTCCGGGACAGGTAGACTTTGACATGACCGGAAACATCATCAAAGCGGTTGACGACAGGTTCCCCCGTTACCATGTCTGTTTCTATCTTGATAGTCGAAGCGACCCGGTATTCCAGCGGCTGGTCTATCCCCGGATCGTGGGCGTTTTTCATCACCCTGATCTGGTAGGCGCCGCTTTCCACCTCATAGCCCCGGAAGCCGTTCTTGTTAGCATCGTTGTAGTCGTAGGACGCCAGGGAAGTAACCGGCGCCGAGAGGGTAAGAGTTTCCTCCTGCCCCGGCTGGAGCAGCCCGGTTTTTCCAAAGGCTATCAGTACCACATGGGCCTTTTCGATGCCCCCCGGAGTATAGGGAGGCACAGCGTACAGTTCCACCACCTCTTTCCCGGCCCGGTCCCCGGTGTTCCGCACCCGGACATCTACACTGATAGTCCCGTCTCCGGCAAGGGCGGCCCCCGCCGCGGGAGCGCTCCGTACCAGTTCCCAATCAAAGCTGGTGTAGGAAAGCCCGTATCCAAAGGGAAACTGCACCGCCTGGCGGTAGCCCGCTTCGTCATCGATGTAGCGGGTTTCCCAGTAGCGGTACCCCACGTAGATACCTTCCTCGTATTCCACAAAATAATTGCCCGGCGCGTTGTCGTAAACAAAATGTCCAAAGTTGGCAAAAGAAGGATCGTCCCTCATGCGGTAAGCGTAGGTGTCCACAAGCCTGCCTGAAGGATTCACATCCCCGGCAATAACCCGCCCGACAGCGTTGAGCCCTTCACCCGGGCTGCCAATCCAGAGGGCCGCGTTGATCCATGATTCATCGAGAAACCCAAGTTCCATAGCCTCACTGGAATTGATAACAACAATAACTTTGCCGAAATTCTGGGACCGCACATGATCGAGCAGATCGATTTCGTTCTGACTCAACTCAAGCTGGTGCTGACCGGGCCGCAGGTTGAGCCGGGTCATGGTGTCCCGCACAGAAGCGTTGTAGTGAGCCATGTCCGCCTCGATGTCCCGGCTCAAATCGCCCCCTTCGCCGCCGCCCCGGCCCAAAATCACAATGGCCGCGTCATGGTAGTTCGTGTAACTTTGCTGTACCTGGGCCGGATATTCGGCAAGGGCCACTTCCGCAATATGGTAGGTGCTTATCTCCGGGGCATCCATCTGGATAGCGGCATGACGGTAAGGCTGCAAATAAATGGGCTGACCCCCGAAAAAAATAGAACCCGTACCGATTTGGGGCCCCCGCAGATCAGAACGCTCCCGGTAAAAATCCAGCAGCGCCGGATTTACCTGGAAGCCCGCCCGGACAAGGCTTGTTTCCAGCGTGTCCGCAGTGGAAGCGTCCACGTTGCCGGAACCTGACCCGCCGTATATAAGGTCCACCGAGGTTCTGCCGAATACGCTTATCCGGGATCCCGCCGGCAGGGGAAGGGCGTTTACCGTATCATTTTTAAGAAGAACAATACCCTCCTCCTCAATAACTGCCGTCAACTCCTTGGCCGCCGCCCGGGCCGTTTCGGGATTGTCGTAGGACGCCTTGTAATACGCCGTATCCACATCTCCCGCTTCCCCCACAGCCCGGTATTTCTGTCCGCCAAAGTACATCGTGATGGTGGAATGAAAAACCCCGCCGGCAATTGTTATACCGGCCGCCACAACAACGAGAAATCCCAAAACTACAATCCATAGCACCGGAATTTTTTTACCCGTGTTTTTTTCCATAAAACTTTCTCCCTTAGAATCCAATTCGTTTCGTCAGGGCAACTATTCTTTCTTGTTGCTCAACAATAAAAGAGTAAACCACATATATGAAAATCTGTAAATTCAGATTCGATAAATTGTTATTTTAATCCGAAAATTTGTAAAATACTGCCATAATCCGCCCCGGTTTCCGCCGGCAGACTTAGGCCGCCGGGGCGTTCCGGATGAAAAAACGCCAATTCCTCTTGATAACATCGGGTGTGATACATACATAATAGAGAAAACCTCTAAAAACTTCAGTTTTTAGAGGTTCCCTTACCCTTTAACAAGATTAACCATCAGGGGAGCCGCCGGGGCTTCCGGAGGTTCACTCCGCCCCCGTTCACAAGCGCCGCCCGCCATGCAAGACGGACGGCCGCCCGCGTTTTATCCGATAACCGCTTCCACGATAGGCGACCACGGACCCTCGTCGCCTTTGCTGTTCTCGTAGCAGGCCGCGTAGTAAGCCGTCTGCGCCTTGTCCGCCTCCGTGTGGGTTACAACGTGGGACGTTTTCCGGCTGAATTTTGATTTGGGAAGGTCCTCGCCCTTGGCGGGCCTCTCGCCGCCCACCTGCCAGGCGTAGCGCACCCCGTAGGCGTCCGCGGGTTTAGACGAGTCGTTCCGCCCCCGGTTCAGGGCGCGGATCTTATGCTCAAAATGGTTGACCGTGTTTTCCACCACCGCCTCAGGCTGGGAAGTAGGCGGCGCGTGGGTGGTGGGCGTGGTGTCCGCCTGGTGAATACCCAAACCGTTTTTCACCTCCTCAGGTATCCGTTTGTTAAAGCGGATGGCCGTATTGGCGAAGTCCCGCATGGCGTCTATCATCTCGCCCTTCGCTTCGTCCTTGGCGATGCGGTTCGCCGTGGAATTGTTGGCCTCATAGGCGCTTCGGGCGGTGAAGAACGTGTCAATCTTCGCGGTAACCGCCGCACATTCCGCAGCGTCCCACCCGTAAGCGGTCTGTTTTGCCGGATCTGAAAGGACCGCCTTCCATTTCCCGGCCAAATCCACTAAATCCTGTTCCCTGGTAGGTATCCAATCCGAATGAGCCATGATTTTCTCCTTTTGGGGGCCAAGCCCCCGGTCTTTTGCCGTTTTAGACTTCAATCCGGCAGTTCAAGACTACAGTCCGGCGTTTACGGACTGCAATCCAGCGCCTTCAGACTACAGTCTGAAGGTTTTTGACTAAAGTCTAAACATTCCGGATTTAAGTCCAAAGGTTCCGGACTAAAGTCCAATGCCTCCGGACTTCAATCTGACGGTTTCGGACTAAAGCCCAACTATACCTGACTTCAATCTAAGTCCTTGCCATTACCGGAAAAGCATACCACGGCAAGGGCGAAAAAGGCAAGATTAAGCTTTTTGCGGCGTTATCCCGCTCCTCCCTTTGGGGTATACTGCTTTTCATTATGGCGGATTATCTGGACATAGAAAAAGAAGAAACGCTCAAGGCTCACGTTTTTCGTGACTATTTTGATACGGCAAAATTTGCATACGACCCCAATACCGGGAACATTGACTTTATCGTAACTGACGCGGCGGCAAATTGCTCACGCAATTTGCCGGATAAAAAGCCGCACGGCTTTTTATCACATTATTTGTAGGCGGAAACCAAAAAAGGCGAAGTTGACGAGATTTCCATGCTCACCCAGCTCATTCTCACCTGCAAGAAAACGTATGACAGCGATGAATACCTTCCCCCGCCGTTCATCGGACACATTTTGCGTTACGCTTCCATAATAGTCGTGGTTACATCTTTTAACCTGTTCTCTGGACAAGGGTATTGTCGTTTTTCCCCCTTGCGGTTCGGGGCGAGTCTGACCTTATAGCCCATTTGTTCTTTCGCATCGGCAATCCAGCATGGTTTAGGCGTAAAACCAAACGTTTCCTTACAATATGCGATAATCGCTGCATAAGTTGGCGGCGGGTTTCGTAACTTTGTCATTTTGCCCTCCTATCCTACCACCCCCGCGCCTGCCGGACATATTCAAGGTTTTGGCCGGCATGGGGATCGTTCGGGTTAATCCGTAAGACCGTTTCCCAGTCCGCGATGGCCCGGTTATAGTCCCTTTTTTCGGTATACGCAGAGCCCCGGTTGTTATAGGGCCTGACATAATTGGGATCCAGGCTAATTGCCTGGGTATAGTCCGCTATGGCCCGGTTATAGTCTCTTTTGTAGTAATACGCAACACCGCGGCCGTTATAGGCAACATCATAATTGGGGTTAAGGCTGATAGCCAGGTTAAAGTCCGCGATAGCCCGGTCATAGTCTTCTTTTTGCCGATATACATTGCCACGGCTGTAATACGCCGCCGTATCATTTGGGTCAAGACTAATAGCCTGGGTATAGTCCGCAATGGCTTTGTCATAGTCCCTTTTTCTGGCATACGTAACGCCGCGATTGCTATAGGTAGTAGCATTATTAGGGTCCAAACTTATAGCCTGGGTACAATCCGCAATGGCCTTGTCATAGTCCCCTTTGTTGGCATACGCCAAGCCACGGTTGTTATAGGCATTGGCATAATCGGGATTCAGGCTGATTGCCTGGTTACAGTCCGCGATGGCCCGGTCATAGTCCCCTTTGTCGGTATACACTACACTGCGATTGTTATAGGCAATGGCATAATTGGGATCCAGGCTGATAGCCTGGCTAAGGTCCGCGATGGCCCGGTCGTAGTCTTCTTTTTCGGCATACGTCAAGCCGCGGTTGTGATAGGTAGTGGCATTATTGGGGTCAAGGCTGATTGCCTGGGTATAGTCCACGAGGGCCTGGTCATACATCCATTTTTCACCATACACATAACCGCGGTTGCTATAGGCAATGGCATAATTGGGATCCAGGCTGATAGCTTGGCTAAGGTCCGCAATGGCCTGGTTATAGCCCCCTTTTTTACTATACGCAACGCCCCGGTCGTTATAGGCAACAGCGTTATTGGGGTTCAGCCGCAGCGCCTCGGTATAGTCCTCAATCGCCTGGTCATACTCCTCGTTGTTCTTGCGCCCGTTGCCCCGGTTGTTCCAGGCAAAGGAGGGATCGGCGGGGTTGATATCCAGCACGCAGAGGGATTGCAGGGGGTTCAGTTGGACTTCCTCGCCGTCCCGCACCACCCCCCCACCACACATAGCCTGAAGTGTCCGTCCAGGTGGGGTCGATCCAGTAGATCGTACCGTCGTTCCCGACGGCCCAGAGCCACGCGTGCCAGGTCGTGTTGCCGTGGGAGCGCACCCGCTTCCGGGATTGTTCTTTCACATACACCCCGTTCAGTACCAGGGTGTGCTGCCCCCGGGGAACCGGGTCGTAGAGGACTATCTCACCGGGGTCATCGAACACCCCGGCGATATACCACTCCCGCAGGCCAAGGCCCGTATAATGATCGGCGTACCGCGTAATGTCGTCATACGCGGCCTGGGCGTAATCAAAACAGATGCCGTAGAACATACCGGTCCTTGTCTGCGCGCCGCTGCGTTCGGTCAGGAAGTCCCGGATATCCGCCGGTTTATACTGATCCTGGGGGTCGCCCAGGGTATAGTTCCCCGCCTGGGCGTTGTTGTAGATGCCGATACAGGCGGTCTGTACCGCCAGCCATTGCAATTCGCTGTAGAGCGAATTATCCGGGGCAAAACTAATGGGTGTGCCAAGGGTTATGGCGCTGTCCAGATCAACCGTGAAAACCGTTGTTTCCGGCGTTGTCCCCTTCCACGCCGGCTTGTCGCAGGAACCCAGGAACGCCAACAAAAAAGACAATAGGTAAACAGAAACTGTTTTCTTCACCATGCGCATCTCTCCCATTAGTTTTCCGGTTACGGAATAAGCGCGGAAACCAAGGGCCCCCAGGGGCCTTTCTTTTCTTCATTTTCTATTTGCACGGCAAAATACGCTGTTTTACCGCTGTCGCCAAAGCCGAATTCAATCACGTACTTTTCCCGTTGTGTACAGTCTGTTTTTATGCTTGCTTTTTGTCAAAAGCATGGAAATATTGTAGCAGTTATGGGGAATTTACGCAATATCCCATCGCCCCCTTTCTAAAAGTCGTAAAAAGCCTAAAAATGTCTATTGTATCGCATTCCATGCTTTCTGGAGGAGAGCCCTGTTTGGGGCGGTGGGTGGGCGAAGTCCACTCTCCGCCCCCTTTGGGATACTGTTTCCTGGGAGTTTGGGGGGTAAATCTCAGGCGGCACGGATGCCGCCTGTTACCGTGAATTTGGGGCAAATCTTTGTTTTTGGGGGTTATGTTTTTTTAATGTACCACTTAACAGGGGCTATCAAAGCGGTCTTTGTTAAAGGTTACTCTTTGTTTTTGATACCGGAAACTATTTATACAATTATTTTTATACCATAATTCTAATGATATGGAGTATTATTACATTATTGGACTTGTTCGATAACCCGGCTGGTTATCTGCCAACCAAAGGTTGGCGCCAAGTCCCCCAAAAAGCACGGATTTTTGGCAAAATCCGCGCTTTTTGTTGTTTTTATGCGGTTGTTGTTCAGAAACTGAGGTTTCTGAACAACTCTAATATACAAATAATTTAACCAAAAATATATATACAAAAATACTATTTTATATTTTCAATTGCTAGTTCTCGATATTCGATATATTTTTATTCTTTATTATATTTAATTTTTTGTTTTATAATTTCCCAAATGAACCTCCCCGCCGCAGAGCGGCGGGGTATCTTGTTGTTACTTATTCTGAGAATAAATCCATCTGTTTGTCATCTGTTATTCTATATAGTTGTCTGTAATTTTTGTCTGTCC